>JAAYYW010000201.1 GCA_012515195.1 Leptolinea sp. | reverse complement strand
CGGGAACTGCGCGGCAATATCTCAATATTGGAAAAACGGATCTCGCTATGACTCTTTCAACATTTACCAAGGAAGTGCGCCCGGCTGTTGAAAACATGTTGCGGGAAATTATTGATACTGTAGATAAGAGGCAGTTTTCCGGATTGCATACGATGCTTTCTTATCATATGGGATGGGAAGGTGAGGGGGCTGGAGGTGAAGCCAGTGGAAAGCGGATCAGACCTCTCCTGGCGCTTTTGGCGACGTCTGCTGTTGGAAAACAATGGCATGATGCCCTCCCCGCAGCCGCGGCAGTGGAGTTGATTCATAATTTTTCTCTGATCCATGATGATATTGAAGATCAGTCCGACTTTCGCCATGGGAGAAAGACAGTCTGGTCATTATGGGGTGAGGCGCAGGCAATTAATACCGGAGATTGTATGTTCTCATTAGCCTTTCAGGCACTCGGTTCTGCGCGAGGTACAGCTGAAAATATACTTAAGGCGCTTCAAAACCTTCAAACTACAAGTGTGCGCCTGACTGGTGGACAATACCTTGATATGGCATATGAAAACCAGAGTGAATTGCCATTGGATGGTTATTGGAAAATGGTAGGTGGTAAAACTGCTGCCCTTCTGGCGTGCAGCGCGTCGATTGGTCCTGAATTGACCGGAGGAGATGACAATTCAATTTCTGCCCTGGCTGATTTTGCCTGGAATCTCGGGCTTGCCTTCCAGGCACAGGATGATTGGCTTGGAGTGTGGGGAGATTGCGCGGTCATAGGAAAATCGACAAATAATGATCTCAAAAGTGGAAAAAAATCGTTGCCCATTTTACTTGGATTGAAATCGTCTGCTGATTTCCGCAAACGATGGGCGATGCGCCCATTCACAGATGACGAGATACCAGAATTGTCAGAGATATTAAAAAAAGATGGTATCGATGAAATAGTTGAAGAGGAAACAGCCCGACTGACCCGGCAGGCAAAAGACGCGTTGCAAAAAGTTCAACCCTGGAATGATTATCTGGATTGTTTGAATGAACTGGCCGACAAACTGTTGGACCGAGTAAAGTGATTGTATATACTGTTAAAAAAGATTGATCTGATGTCTATAATGAAACCATCCATTTCTAATTTGTGAAAGGATGTCCAATAAAGGGACAATAAAAAGATATATGCATAAACAGGATGAGTTAATTGAAGCTGCCGAATTGATCCCCGGAGATGAGATTGATCGTGAAAGAATTGAAAACTCCGTAACTGAAATTATAAAAGCAGTTGGAGAGGACCCGTCACGAGAAGGATTGGTAAACACACCCCGCAGAGTAGCCAGAAGCTACGAAGAATTACTTGCCGGATACAGAACTGATCCATACAAATTGATTAATGGGGCTTTGTTTGATGTTGATTACGATGAAATGGTTATCGTAAGAGACATTGAGTTTTATAGCCTGTGTGAACACCATATGCTGCCCTTTATTGGAAGAGCGCATGTGGCCTACATTCCAGACAAGCAGGTAATCGGGTTATCCAAAATTCCACGAATTGTTGATATGTTTGCTCGCCGCTTGCAGGTTCAAGAAAGGCTGACACAGCAAATTGCCGTTTTCTTAAACGAAGTCTTGCACCCGCATGGTGTCGCTGTTGTAGTCGAAGCCATTCATTTATGTTCCATGATGCGAGGTGTAAAGAAACACGACTCACGTATGACTACGTCGGCTATGCTGGGTTATTTTCGAAAGAATTTGGCAACCCGAACAGAATTTCTGGACAATATCTCAAGAGGAGCGGAGTCATTGCATTTCTAGCTCGTCGGCCTTTATTGGAACAAAGGAAAATTGTCTTTTTTCCGTGCCCCTGAGATTGGTTCCATTGCTTTTGCAAGTTCACGGATCGATTTCCCGGTAGATGGGTCTCTCAAATCTGATGCGATCTCAGCGATGGGCAATAAGATAAATGCGGTATTCCAGAGACGCGCATCAAGTATTTTGCCATCTTTAATAATGACATCCATGTCAATCGTACGAGGCGCGAATTTATCATGTGTTCGTACCCGCCCGAGAAGTTCTTCCAGCGGACGAAGAATGTTTAATTTCAAGGTCTCTTCAGTCATCGGAGTTTCGCAAAGCACGGCCGCATTATAGAAATCAGGTCCGCTGGTCCCTTCCGCTGGAGTGATCCAGACAGATGACGAGTGGATAATATTCACCTTTTCGGATAATAGGCGAGCTCCTTGACGGATATTTATGGCAGGGTCAATATTCGAACCGAGTAAGACAACTACTTTACCCATGGGCGTCAATAATTATCCTGTCAGTGGATCACTCGCGCTCGCGTTCGATCTCGACCCCAACTGATCGGGAAAATCGCACGGCTCCTGGCTTTTCAACTCTGACTCTTACTCGTGTTACCCGGGGGTTTTCCAGGATCGTTCGAGCGGCATCTTCTGCCAACGCTTCTACTGTGAACCGTTCGGCTGATTCCGCCAAAGCTAACAGTTGTTTCGAAACGGTCCGATAATTAACGCTTTTCTCGATATCATCAGAATTTCCGGCATCCCGAATATCTGTGAATATGACCACGTTAAAAAGAATATCTTGCGGTTGAGAGCGTTCTCTTTCTGAAATGCCGATTACACCGCGTCCAAGCAAGTCTTTTATAAAGATTTTATCCATGATCTCTCCATTGATCAGACAAGATGACGACCACCATCCAGATGGATGATCTCGCCTGTAATATATTCGGGTCCATCCAAAAGAAACATGGCTGTTTGTGTCAATTCATCCAAATTTGCCCAACGTTTCATGGGAACCGGTTGGATGATTCGATCAGTTGAATTACCACCATCAACTGGAGGCAGAATGGCCCCCAACGCAATTCCATTAACAGTGATGCGAGGTGCCAAAGCCCGAGCCATAGATTGGGTCAAAGCAGCAAGGCCTGCTTTGCTGATGGAATAAGGGAAGTGTTCTATTCCGGGGCGCAGAGCGCGCCAATCGAGCATAGTGATTATCCGACCTTTGTCATCTGAAGCTAATTTCGAGGCAAATGCCTGGCTGATAAAGAAAGGCGCGTTCAGGTTTATTTCCATATGCCTTTGCCAGGTTTCTCGATCAGTATTTTTTATATTAACTGGTTCAAAAATGGATGCGTTAAGAATAAGCATATCAACTGGCGCGAAAGAATAGGCCTTTTCGATGAGGGTATCGGCCTGATTTGGGTTAGAAAGATACGCTTGCAGCAACCAGGCTTTTTTCCCCAAGTCATTAATCATAGCGACAGTTTCTACAGCCTTATCGGTTGAATTTCCATAATGTAGAAAAATATTCGCGCCGGCTTTTGCCAGTTCCAGAGAAAGGTGCTTCCCTAAACGTACTGCACCACCGGTGATCAGGATATTTTTGCCTTCAAGACTCATAACAAATCGCCTTAAAAATCTACAATTTATGATTTGATTCTAGAAAAGTGATGGGTAATTGTCAAACAATTTTATACCTTTGAATCTGTATCGGGTGAAGCCATTACTCGCTTTGCTACTAAATAAGCTGGGGTTCCAAGAAAGACGATACCTGCGAGGCCGCAGGACAGATCCAACAAAGATGGGGTTCGAAGGTCGATAAAAAATTGAGATATTTCCTCAATTATGGACATACAGAAGATACCCAGACTCCCGACTGGCAATTGCACCTTGGTTATATGAACTACTTTCCCGGGAAAACTAAGGTTGAATATGAACGCGAGTACGCCATATAGCACGAAATGCATGACCTTATCACCATTCGGGAAAGCATATAAAGATGAAATTGAAGCAGGAAATTGCCTGTGGTTTACGGCAATGATGCTGATTACAATGGCAGCAAGAAAAAGAAAGGAGAATATGCGAAGGCAATTTATTTTCTTATTCATATATCCAGTAACAAGGTTCTCTCGTGATAGTTTGATAGAACAAGATCGATAATAACACGATTAGACAAGGATCTATATCGAGACTGCATCCCTGGCAAACGCAAAGGTAAACTGTCTCCTGCTGATTTGTTCTTTTCGTACACATGCACTTACAATTTAATATACGTTCAGCAGATTTCTCAATACAAGAAAACTTGATTTGCCAACGGAAAAAAGATGACAAAGATAATAAGCGCAGGTATAGATATTGGTGGAACCAAGGCAAATATTGGCATCATAGATGAAGAGGGGAAAGTACTAATTTCTCATCGGTTGGACGTGATTCCAGAGGAGAGCGCAGAAGCCTTGATTGTGCGGTTAGGGATCACATGGAAAGAACTATTGAAATCCCAGGGATACACCGGAAAAGAAATTCGAAGTGTCGGGATTGGCGTTCCGGGTACGGTTGATTCAATGACTGGAATGGTTGAATACTGCCCCAATCTTGGGTGGGAGGATATTCCCGCCGGTATTCTTTTTAGAAAGGCACTCGATACTGAGGTGATCATTACCCAGGATTCAAGGGCAGCTGCATGGGCCGAATATCTGCTGGGTGCTGGTCGAGGTGCTCGATCTATGGTATGTGTAACAATTGGCACCGGTATTGGCTGTGGAATTGTTATTGATGGCAAAATATTTCATGGTGCAATGAATACTGCGGGAGAGTTGGGACACACGATCTTTTCCCAAAATGGGCGGCATTGCAACTGTGGCCTTGATGGCTGCCTTGAGCGTTATTGTTCGGGAACAGGAATTTTTGAACGTGCATTTGAATCCTTCCCTGAGATGTTTGATAATCGACCGCATCGAGCAGAGACCGTCTTTGATCTGGCAAGGCAAAATAACGCGGATATGCTTAAGGTAATACAAGAGAGTGTTATTGATCTATCCATCGGAATAGCCAATCTGGTTTCCATTCTTTCGCCAGAGATGGTAATCATTAGTGGGGGATTATGCGAGTATGAAGATTTGATCATACAACCATTACGGGAATGGGTTTACACAAACGGCTATCATTCCTGGTCGCGAAAAAAACAACTGCAGATAGTTAAAGCTGAACTGGGACCATTCGCTCCAATGATCGGTGCTGGATTGTTGTACAAAGACGTGTAATGCCTTTGCAAAACATTATCTGTGGTCCATGAATTTGCTACATGAAAGACAAATTCATGCCTTTTTGTTGGTTATTTTTCTTCCTGCACACCGAAGATCAAACCGTTAACCCTGTGCATGGTCTGCACGCTAAATTTTGATATCTTATCCAGAATATTGGGTTCCGGGTAGGTGGTTTCAGCCATGTTTATCAATTCGGTCAGCGATTTTGGTCCTGTTGATGGTTCCCATTTTATTAATACATCCAGCACACGTAAGTTCTGATCAAAGTCCGTATCGGTGTGGTTTGTTAGTTCTAAATCAACGGCAGCTGTTCCTCTGGCTGCGAGCCAGTCTGCAAACTGGCCTGTGTACGCGCACCCGGTATCCATAGGAGGATAGGCATAGTTGGTCACCGCCGCTATGGACTGGGCAAAACGAACAGACTCTGCTTCAGGTGGTTGTCCACCGGGAAATACACCCAAAGCGGCTGAATGATAATTGATCAAAGCACTTACATTGTGTTCCAGAAGGAAATCACGCAATGCTTTAACCTCTGGTTCGGAAAATGGTTCTGAACCCGCGCTGACTGGCCGATAATTCCAGCAGCCATCCCTCGGCCAATCAATGACCCATCTGTTATCCCAGTTACGGTTAAGATCGACACCACGTTCATTGGTGCGCCCATCCAGGTTGTGTCCGCGGGCTTCACCGTCAGGATTTAGGAGACGGAGAATGTATAGAGTTCGATCAGCAGGAATTACCCTTGGGTTCTGTTTAAGGTAGTCGATCAACTGGTCGGCGAGTGCGGTCGTGTTCCATTCATTACCACCGTGTACCCCGGCAACGATCATGCGTTCAACCGGACCATTACCAAATTGCATGATTTCAATATTATTGCCTTTTATTGATTGTCCAATAACGATCGGACCGTCTATGAAATCAGTAGGTTCGGCAGGAGTAACAACAGGTGGAACTTCTTCAACAACTTCCTCTACCGCGTCATCCAGTATTAATGTATCTGATTCCTCAACTGGGACCGGTGCGGTCGCCTCAACAGACGGTTCACCAACTGGTAATTCTGCTGATACACGAGCGTTCTCGTCCTGTGTAATAACCGGTTCCGGTGTGCTGATAGGAGTTGGGAAGTAAGTCGCCAGCACCGGTACTTCTGCTTCCGAACCGAATAATGATTGTGGGGTAGGTTTTTCACCTGTTTCCAACAGGGATATGTCAGATGTGTTGTTTTTGATCTGGAGAACGATCCAATTCCAGACCCGTTCTCCTGTTGTCAATCCTGTTGAGAATAAGATGTAACCGGCGATGGTACACAATGCTACGGCGAGTGCACTGATTCCAAGAGTCCGTAGGCTTAATCCGCGGCGTTTTCTTCGGGGTACCCGCACCTGGATTGGGGGAAGGTTGTTGCGTTGATTATCGGTTGTTGCAGCGGTACGGCGGTTTGATGTTTTTGACTTCGGTATATCGAAGTGTATCGTTGGTGTTGTGTTGATGTGTGGGGGAAGTTCTGCCTTCTTATGTCCGCGGATGGTTGCCTTTCTGGCATGTTTTTCT
>JAAYYW010000200.1 GCA_012515195.1 Leptolinea sp. | reverse complement strand
TGGTGCTGGGTGGAGCCATGCCCGAGCATGTCCCATTTGTTCTGTCCGAAGATGTATCCATCAGTTTGACCGACCCGGAGACTGCCAAAGGCGTATCCGCAGAGGCTGTTCGCCTCAAGGGAAAAGTCCACGTTCACGCAAAGGTTGATACCGGCATGAACCGGCTGGGAGTCCCTGTGGAAAAGGGGTTGGATTTCTTGAAATTGCTGAACAACCTGCCCGGCTTGCAGGTCGATGGACTGTTTACGCATTTTGCCCGAGCGGATGAGTTGAATACTGGAACAACTGAAAATCAGTTGATGCGATTTACTGGTTTTTTGGATGAAGTAAGGCTGGCAGGGCTTACACCCTCTGTGGTGCATAGTGCCAACTCGGCTGCGTCTCTCTACTTTCCGGCAGCCCGATTTGATATGGTACGACCCGGAATCGCGCTCTTTGGGATCAATCCGGCACCTGAAGCACCCTTGCCGGAAGGCTTCTCACCCGTGCTGCAATGGAAAACCCGGCTGATATCTGTTAAAACAATCCCACCAGGGAACGGAATTAGCTACGGTCACCGGTATACGACTACACAGGTGGAAAAGGTTGGGGTAATTGCTGTGGGTTACGCCGATGGATTCCGGCGGATGGATGGTAACAGAGTGCTTATTCGCGGCAGGTACGCTCCGGTGATCGGCTCGATCTGTATGGATCAATGTGTGGTGAGCCTGGACGATATTCCCGATGCGACACTTGGAGATGAAGTTGTGTTGATTGGTTCTCAGAATGAAAACCATATCTCTGCCCAGACGATAGCTGAAAAGTGGGGAACCATTGCATACGAGGTGGTCTGTGGTTTGACTGCCCGTCTGCCGCGTATCTATAAGGACGAATAATGTCAGACATTCAATCGAATAATGGTAAAAAGAACAAACGGTGGATGGGACCGGATCGAATCACTGTTGAGGCAGATGCGCAATTATCGGAATATCCAATTTCTTTCAGGCAGGTACTATTCAACCGGGGGTTGGTCACAGCAGAACAAGCGCATGAATTTCTGCAGGGAATGGGGGAAGAATTTGATCCTTTTCTTATGAAAGGGGTGGATCAATCAGTAGACCTGATATTGGATGCCATCCATGGTGGAGAGAACATAGTCGTTTATGGCGATTATGATGTCGACGGCGTAACAGCTACCGCATTATTGGTTCAGGCCATCCGCCAATTAGGTGGGATTGCTATGGAATATATCCCCAACCGGTTTGATGAAGGATATGGACTGAATTCTGAGGCTATCGAGACCTTAAAAGAACAGGGCACGAACCTGATCGTAACGGTTGATTGCGGCATTCGGTCAGTCAAAGAAGCTGAACTGACGCGTGAGTTTGGAATCAAGCTGGTGATCAGCGATCACCACCATCCACGAGAGATGGTTCCAATGGCTGACTCAGTAATTTGTCCGCGACAGGATGGTGATGGATACCCCTATAAGGAACTGGCAGGGGTTGGTATCGCCTACAAGATGGCAAGGGCGTTATTCCTACGGGACGGAAGAGACCCGGCGGAAGCCGATCAATGGCTGGACCTGGTTGCCCTGGGAACGGTCTCTGACATTGCCCCGTTGACCGGAGAGAATCGGATATTGGTCAAGCGCGGGTTGAAATTAATTCAGACAAAACCCCGGCAGGGAATTTATTCACTGATGATGGTGGCTGAAATCCGTCGGCCGGCCTCACTCTCGGCTGTAGATATCGGATTTAAGCTGGGTCCACGCCTAAATGCGGCTGGCCGGATGGAATCGGCGGTGAACGCCCTGCGATTATTGATGACTGATGACCCGGGTGAGGCAGGTAAACTGGCGCAAACACTTCAAATACAAAACAGCTCCCGGCAAGATTCCACTTTGGCAAATCAAAAATTCGCCGAAGAGCAGCTGGGCTCAATTGATGATCTACCCATTATTATCGCATTTGCCACTGAAGAAAAATTTCATTCCGGAATTGTCGGACTGGTTGCTGCGAGACTGGTGGAACGCCATTACCGTCCTGCGGTGGTTGGCGTGATCGGCGAAGAAGTCACGCGGGCATCCTGTCGAAGTATAGATGAATTCCATATTACACAAGCTCTGGATGAATGCGCTGATCTCATGGTGCGGCATGGCGGCCACAGTAAGGCGGCGGGATTTACCGTTAAAAACGAGAATCGTGATGAGTTGAAAGAAAGACTTTTGAAAATTGCGTCAAATCAACTTACCCCGGAAGATCTTGTTCCAACAGTTCATTATGATGCTGAAGTAACCCTGAATGAACTACGGGCAGATCTATATAATCTTCAGGGGCAACTGGAACCAACCGGTAATGAAAATCCCAAACCACTTTTCATGACCCGCGGCGTGACGGTGGTTAGCAAGAATAAGATCGGTAAAGAGAAAAACCATTTGCGTTTGACGCTTACAAATGGAGGCCTCAGTATTGACGCGGTGGCTTTCCGTATGGGAGAACTGGCGGAAGATCTGCCTGTTAAAGTTGATCTGGTATATTCTTTCGAAGTAAATGATTACAACAACCAGTTCCAATTAATTATCCGGGATATTCGCCCGGCAGAATCGTAAACGTACATGTCTTTTTTGACCGGAGTTCCTTCCAAGCGCAAGGCCATCATCATGGCGGTGGCCGTCACCACGATCTGGTCAACCAGTTGGATTTTTATCAAGATCGGACTTAAAGAGATCCCTGCTTTGCCATTTGCGGCGATGCGCTATTTTCTGGCGTTCCTGATCCTTTTACCCTGGCTCTTTCGAAGTCCTACCTGGCAGACAATTAAAGCCCTGGCGTGGCGGGATTGGCTAGTCTTGACGGGGCTGGCCATATTGACCTATTCCCTAAATCAAGGTGGTTTGTTCATCGCGTTAAGCTATTTACCAAATACTACGGTGAGTCTGCTGCAAAATTTCAGTCCGGTATTTATCGCCCTATTGGGCGGTTGGATGTTAAAAGAGAGTGTTAACCGGAAGCAATACATGGGAATGGTTATCCTTTTGATCGGCGCTTTGATCTTCTTCCTGCCGCTCGAGTCGGACAACATGTCCATTCCGGGGCTGATTGCTTCCTTTGTGACTCTGATGTCCAATGTATTCAATTCTATATTCTCACGAAAAATACTTCGGGCGGGGAAATATCCGGTGCTGGTTATGACTGGTGTATGCATGGGAATTGGATCTTCCATTATGGTCATCACATCTCAGGCGTGGCTGGTTGTTCCACGTATCAGTGCGTCATTGTGGGGCATTCTGATCTACCTTGCGTTAATAAATACTGCCCTTGCTTTCATTATGTGGAATACATCGCTTCAAAAATTGACCGCGTTTGAGGCCAATATTATCAATAACACAATGCTGGTGCAGATTGCCATCCTTTCGTGGATTTTCCTGGGTGATGCCATTAGTTGGAAAATGGCACTGGGTATGGTTCTGGTGATGGGGGGTGCGGTGTTGGTCAACCTGAGGAACAATTCTTGATCCGATCCGCTTGAACAACGTATAATACCGGTGCTTTCAACATTTTTCATGCTGTTGTTGAACAAGCACGTAATGGCAATTATTTTACAGGTCTAAGTCAAAAGGGTCATGCAGATGTTTACTGGAACACCATCAAAGCGTAATGCCATGATCATGGCAGTCATAATGACTGTCATCTGGTCATCCAGTTTTGTCGTTATCAAGATCGGGTTAAATGAAATTCCAGCGATGCCGTTCGCCGGTCTGCGGTATATCATGGCTTTCCTGTTCATGCTGCCCTGGTTAATAGCAAAACCGGCGCAGCAGGAAATCCGCATGCTAAAGCGGCGAGATTGGATCACACTTGGGGCGTTGGGTATTTTGACCTACCCGTTGAATCAGGGCTGTCTCTTTCTGGCAATGACATACCTGCCCAATACGACGATCAGCCTGATAACGAATATGGGGCCGGTGCTGGTTGCCTTACTGGGTTGGTTCTGGTTGGATGAAAAATTGAACCATTGGCAAATGGTTGGTATGGCGATCACCATCGCCGGCGCGTTGGTGTTCTTTTTGCCCGTTGACTGGAAAGTCTTATCAGGTCTGGGCGTGCTCTTCTCTTGTATTACCCTCGTGTCCAATTCCATCGGTTCGGTGTGGACGCGAAAGATCATGAAAGGCGGTATTTATCCGGTCCTGTTGGTCACCGGGATACCGATGGGTATAGGATCCATTCTGCTGGCAGCCGGTTCAGGGGCGCTGTCCTGGATTCCAAAGATCAGTTTACAGGTCTGGGGAATTTTATTGTTCCTGTCCCTGATCAATACAACCATCGCGTTTACCGTTTGGAATGTTGCGCTAAAGCGCCTGACCGCTTTTGAAGCAAACCTGATCAGCAGCACAATGCTGGTTCAGATCGCGATCTTCTCCTGGTTTTTCCTGGGTGAAATAATCACCTGGAAAATGGCTATCGGTATGGCGCTAGTACTGGGCGGGGTGATCCTGGTTAACGCCCGGGGGAAAGACAAGGCACGTTAAGACATGCTCGAGATTGTTCCCGGCTTGTTCCTCGATGAAACAGAGATCCGGATTGATTTCATCCGAGCGTCTGGCCCTGGAGGCCAGAACGTGAATAAGGTTTCCACGTCTGTGCAACTTCGGTTTGATATCCGGCATTCTAACTCGTTATCTGAAGAGATCAAAGAACGACTGGAAAAGCTGGCCGGCAGCCGGGTAAGCGGTGATGGCGTGCTGGTGTTGGAAGCCAAACGTTACCGTACGCAGGAGCAAAACCGTGCGGATGCCGTCAACCGGCTGATGATCTGGGTTCGCAGGGCTTTAGAAAAGCCAAAAAATCGCCTTCCAACCCGGCCTGGCGCTAGTGCGAAGGCAAACAGACTGAAGAACAAGCGGAAACATAGCGAAATCAAAGTTGCACGACGATTTACGCCGGAAAACCTGGATTAGTATCCGTTTTATAAAGAAATCCAAAATACCTGCACGGTCTTACCATCTGTATGCAAGAATTCATGTTCAAGAACCCCGCCGCATTTGAGAATAGTCTTTCGGGAAGCGGCATTTTCCTTGTCGCATGCCAGCATGACCTTATCAAGACCCAATCCCCGGCAGTAATCTAGTGCAAGAAGAAGGATGCGGGTCGCGTACCCTTTATTGCGTTCTGATGGGCGAACGCCGTATCCAATGTGCCCGCCATAGTTGCGGAGGAAATCGTTTAATTCATGGCGGATATCCACCATACCGACAATCTTTCCATCACTCCCGCGGACGGCAAAGAAAGTGCTGGAAACTACCCATCCAGGACGAAGGGTTTCCGGTCTGCTATTTGCCTTAAGGTGATCCAACCACTCCTCATACGAATCGATCGAATCGAACAATGAACCGCCGTGAAGAAGCATTTCATTATTGTTGAAGTGTTCTTTCCGGTATTCCAGAGCGGAACTCTCAAGTGATCTCACCGGGGAAAAAAGATTGATCTCTTCCATGGATAAGAGCCTTCTCTACGATGGTGAAAAAAATCAGTCGGTAAAACGGTACCGTAACAATGTCCAGACGGCAACGAACCCATCCCAGGCTTTAATTTTTTTCCCTTGTGAGTATTCACGCGGATTGAAAGTAATGGGGACTTCAAAAATGCGGATGTTCCGTTTCAGTATTTTGGCTGTAAATTCCGGTTCGAATTCGAATCCGCGGGAATGCAGTGGGATATCCTTAACCGTTTCGCGGTAAAAAACCTTATAACCGGTCTCCATATCCGATAAGATGTTGTTGTATAGGATATTGGTCAGGAAGGTTAAAATCTTGTTTGCTACCATGTTCCAGTAAAGGATAGGCCGGCGGGCACCGCCCAGAAAGCGCGAGCCGTAGACGACCTCGGCAATACCTTCCTGGATGGGTTTCAACAGGGCGGGATAATCGCGGGGGTCATATTCCAGGTCGGCATCCTGAATGATAAGAACTTCACCGGTGGCAGATTGTATCCCGGTGCGGACGGCTGCTCCTTTACCCATATTCTTATCGTGGAGGTAAACCTTAACCATCTCATCATCTTTGTATGTAGCAAGGATGTCGCGGGTTCCATCAGTAGAGCCATCGTCGACAATAACAATCTCGCTGACAACATTGACCGCTTTTACGCGCCGGATGATCTCTTCGATCGTAGCTTTTTCATTAAACACGGGGATTACTGAAGTCACGTTCATGGGCAGCATTATACGGTTGAGGCGATGAACTGGCAAGTATTCATGTGAATTGATATGGAAATGTAAATTGAGCATATACGCGCGCGATGCTATAATCATGGAGGTATAAAAAATCTTTCGGCTTCCTCTCATAGCGGCGGGTCAAAACTTGGGAGGAAGGGAGAACATGATATGGCAACAGTCGCACCGAATCTCCCCAACACAGGATCACTAAACCGACAGGAACCTCCGGCTTCATTTGTTCCGCCGCCTATTTCGCGGATCGAGGACACTGGCATTCCAGCTTTATGGCTTCAAGACTTGATCCTGAAGATCATGTATTTTCAGGGATATATGTCAGGGTTCAAGATTGCGGAAGAAATTGCGCTACCCTTTACCGGTGTGGTGGATATCCTTATGGAAACCCTCAAGCGTGATAAGCTGGTTGAGGTTCGATCATCTCAGGTTGGACTGGGCGAGGGGGCTTATTTATTTGCCATAACCGGTTCTGGGATCAACCGCGCACGTGAAGCTCTTGATCGCTGTCAGTATGCCGGTCCAGCACCTGTGCAACTACAGTACTATGTGGAAGCATGCCGGAAACAATCGCGTCGCCGGATACAGGTTACGAATTCCATGTTGCAAGAAGGGTTTTCCAGCCTGGTTTTGTCCGAACGGATTATCAGTCAGTTGGGACCTGCGATTAATTCGAATACATCTATATTCCTCTATGGTCCTCCGGGAAATGGAAAAACCAGTATTGCCAAATCGATTGGCGAGATGCTATTCAATCAATCGATTTACATCCCATTTTCCATTTATGTGGACGGGCAGGTTGTGAAACTGTATGATGCAGTGAACCACCGTCTCGCGAGCCGGGAGGAAGTCACTCCGGCAGGAACCGGTACACTGCGGGCTGGTATGCGGCGTGACCCGAGATGGGTTTATGTCCAGCGCCCCTTTATTATGACCGGCGGTGAATTGACGCTTGAAGGTCTTGACCTTGTTTTTGACGATACCATCAAGTTCTATGAAGCACCATTTCAAGTCAAAGCGAATGGCGGGATACTATTGATTGACGATTTTGGCAGGCAACAGGTTAAGCCCCGTGATCTGCTAAACCGGTGGATTGTTCCACTTGAAAACCGGATTGATTATTTAAATCTTCACACAGGACGGAAATTGGAAGTGCCTTTTGATGTACTTGTGATTTTCTCCACCAATCTTCCTCCACGTGAATTGGTAGATGAAGCTTTCCTTCGCCGTTTGCGGCACAAGATAGAAGTACGGAATCCAAGTTACGATGAATATCGAGAAATATTTAAACGAGTTGCTTCTGTTAAGAATGTGAAATACTCTGATCCGGGTTTGGCTTATCTGTTGCAGGAATGGTATATCAAGCGGAAGCGCATGCCACGCGCATCGCACCCACGCGATCTGTGTGACCAGATCATTGATTATGCACGCTACTCCAACCAGGAACCCGCGTTGACCAAGGAACTCATTGACCCGGCTGCTGAATCATATTTTGTAGAAGTGTAAGGGTTTCCGATTGTCTGCGGTAACTTTCATTCCCATAACCAGAACGACTGGGCGAGTGTTTGCATCCATTCGTTGGATGGTTACTCTTGTGATCGGTCTCTCTTTCGTTTTACCTGCCAATCCGGTTCTGGCTCAAACCCCGACACCGTCAGCAGACCAGGTAGCAGCAAAACAGCTGGTGGCGAAGATGACACCCGAGGAAAAGGTAGGACAACTTTTTCTAGTCACTTTCAAAGGGGTTGACACATCTTCAACGTCTCAGATATTTGATCTGGTTGTTAACCGGCACATCGGTGGTGTGATGTTATCAGCAGCGAATGGAAATTTTCCAATTTCTGAAAACGTGCCTCGTGATACCTTCCTGCTTACAAATCAATTGCAGCAATTATTGGTAGACAACGCAGCTGAAAAACCTAACTCGAATTTGATTCCGTTGTTTATTGGCATTTCTCAAGAGGGAGATCAATTCCCGAATGATCAGATCCTTAGTGGATTGACTGCCATACCAAACGCTTTATCAATCGGGGCAACTTGGAAACCAGAGCTCTCAAACAGTGTTGGCTCTGTTGTTGGTGATGAATTACGGCGAATTGGGTTTAATCTTTATTTTGGGCCGTCATTGGACGTATTAGCCTCAACCCCGGGAGCTGGTAGCGAAGATCTGGGTACACGTTCTTTCGGGGGTGATCCCTTCTGGGTGGGAGAAATGGGTAAAGCCTTTATTTCAGGCTTGCATGAGGGATCTGATGGGCGGGTTATAGTCATCTCTAAGCATTTTCCTGGCAGCGGAGGATCCGACCGTCCAGCTGAGTCCGAAGTGGCCACCGTAAGAAAGTCACTTGAACAGCTTAAACAAATAGAGCTTGCACCATTCTTTGCTGCTACAGGTACACAAAATCCGAAGGAAACCCGGACCGATGGTCTATCGGTTTCCCATATTCGCTATCAGGGATTTCAGGGAAATATCCGGGCAACAACCAAACCGGTCAGCTTTGATGGGACGGCCCTTTTGCAATTAATGGCATTGGCCGAATTTCAACCCTGGCGCGATTCCGGTGGATTACTGGTAAGCGATGATCTTGGTAGTCAGGCTATCCGCACTTTTTTTGATCCCAGTGGGGTATCGTTCGATGGCCGTCAAATCGCACGGAATGCCTTACTTGCCGGTAATGACCTTTTATATGTCAACAATTTTGTATCAACCGGAGACACGACTTCATTTGAGACCATCACAAAGACTCTGGATTTCTTCACACAAAAATACCGGGAAGATCAGGCTTTTGCCCAACGGGTAAACGCGTCTGTTGAACGGATTCTGTCGCTAAAATATAAAGCCTTTGACAAATTTGATGAATCAACCATCATTCTCCCCGAGGCCAGCCTTTCTCACCTGGGTGAATACGAACAGGTAGCTTTTGATGTTGCCCAGCAAGCCGTTACATTGATTAGCCCAGGGCCAACAGAACTGGCAGATGTTCTCGCGCGTCCTCCTGAAATGAAAGAGAAAATTGTCTTCCTCACAGATGTTGTTACAGGTACACAGTGTGACAAATGCCCTGAACAGGTAACCATGACTGTGGATAGCATGCAGCGGGCTGTTTTACGTCTTTATGGGCCGCAAGCCGGGGGGCAGGTAAGTGGTGGCAGGCTAAATTCGTATAGCTTTGCCGATTTGGAATTAATGCTCAATGGCACAACAGATACGGCCGCCATGCAGGCAAATATTCGGGAAGCGGATTGGATAGTCTTCTCTTTCCAGAAAATATCACCCGAACGCCCAATCTCTCTGGCTATGAAGCGGTTTTTATCGGAACGGCAAGACCTTGTCCGGAATAAGAAATTGGTTGCGTTCGCGTTTAATGCGCCATATTATCTTGATTCAACCGATATATCCAAATTAACAGCTTATTACGCTCTTTACAGCAAAATACCAACATTTATTGACGTAGCAGCCCGAGTTCTCTTCCAGGAAATCCCGGCCTCCGGAGTATTGCCAGTCAGCGTACCTGGCACTGGATATGATTTGATAGAAGCCACATCTCCTGATCCAGCTCAGATTATTCAACTCTCACTCGACTTTCCGGATATCGTGACGATACCTGGCGGATTGGCTGAAGAAATTATTCAACCAACCCAGATCCCTCTCTTCAAGGTTGGAGATAATCTGCCGTTGAAAACAGGTATCATTCAGGACCAGAACCACAATCCTGTTCCGGATGGAACTGTCGTGCGATTCTCATTTTCTCTTGGAGATGAGAACAGTATCATTCAACAGGTAGAAACGACCACATCCAGTGGCATTGCCAGAACATCATTTAGAATTCAAAACCCCGGCTTACTGGAAGTGAAAGCGGTTAGTGAACCGGCGCTTACCTCACAGATATTGAGACTGGATATCTCCGCCACGGAAGGGGCGCAGGTCACTGCGATTGCGCCGACACCAATACCCACTCATACCGAAGAACCTGTGCCCACCCTTGCGCCCACCCTTGCGCCCACTCCGACAATACCGGTAACCACGACGCCCGGTGAAATCCGTGTGCGTTCGTTTGGCGGTTGGTTG
>JAAYYW010000016.1 GCA_012515195.1 Leptolinea sp. | reverse complement strand
CCCAGAACGATAATTTCATCGTTTCCCGTCCTTCTGCGCATATACAGGCTGTATTTTTCAGTATAGCCCGTATTAATCCAGAGTCAAGCCGGCTTTAAAAATGGCCAACCTGCCCTTGCTGCCGTTTTTTCGGCAAAAGATATGTGGAATTCTTTCCCTGTCAGCAGAATCGCCCACCGGGAAGGTATCAGAATACCAAGCAGGATGTGTGCAAGAATCGAGCCGACAAACCCTGTCACGCCTGACACTTTATGGCAGCCGCTCAGTTGTTTTCGTGGGTAAACCGGATAGGGCCAACCCATTCCGATTCGTTGCCAATGGCATCCATGGCACGAATGCAGAAATACATGGTCGTACCTTTTTCCACCGGGGTGACCGGGGTCCAGTGGGTGTCCGAGGTAAAGGCCACCGGTTTTCCGCATTTCTTTTCCGTTCCCTGGTAAATGGAATATCCGGCCAGTCCGCCGATCATGCCGGAATGCGCGTCCATTGAGCCTGTCCAGGTGAAATACGGAATGTCTGTGTCGCCAGGGCTGCTGCTGGAAAAATTCGCGGGTTTTGTCGGATTTAAGTCATCATACTTAAAAAGGAAATAGGAGGGAACACCGATGGTTTTTCCATCCTTCGCGATGGCGGCCACCCGGAAATAATAAATACCGCTGTCAACAGCACTGTCGTTGTAATGAGCTTTTGTGGTTCTAGTTTTCAACTGTCCATTCTGTTTCGGCCCGAAATAAAGAAGGTAGTGGCTAATTTCATCTATAGGGTGCTCTGTACTCCAGGAGAACGATGGAATGGCCTGTAGGTTTTGCCAGACATTATTGAACACCCCGATCGGGGCGGTGATGGATAAAATCCTGTTTCCGGGTTCCTCTTCCGGAGCCGGTTCCATCAGGTTGGAAGGAATAAATGTGGCCTCCAAGCCGGTGGCAGATTTGGGATGCGGAAAAGGTGTGGGACTGGGCACTTCTGTTATTTCATTTTGTCCCGTTGCTTCCTCCGGGGAGGAGAAAGCCATTACCGGTGTGTTGGTGATGATCGTCCGCGGCCCGATTTCCATTCCGGGGGCGATATCATAATCATATGGAACATACAGCCCGGTTTCTTCATCTATGTCGGGGTTGGGTGTCCAAATATCCGGCAGTGACCTGGGGGAAGACGTAATGGTGGGTACAAAAATATACGTTGGTGAAGACGATGGCGGAAACGGATTGAACCGGGAATGGGGATTTGTGTAAATAGTGATAAAAACGAACCCCATCACCAGGCCGACCGCGATCAGAATGGTTGAGCCAATATTCCAGATCGAAGATTTCGTAAAGTTTTTTCGCGAATGATCATCCATCGGGTTAAGTATACATGTCAACTACTGCGCGCGGCAGTTTTTTTCCGGTGATCCGCGGGAGTGAAATCCGGGCATGCTATAATCAGCACGTGGTGAACAAAAAGACCGCTTCGTCTCTCGAGGGGGAGCCTTGTAAAGGATCCAGCGAAGACACCCGCCAGATGGTCAGGGTGGAAGCGGCTGTTGAGTTGCCGCCCGGTGCCGAAGTTCAGATAACCGTGTGCTATAAACCGGATGAGGGATCCGCGGCTCAAAAACGGGTGGTAGATCTTGCCGGCGAACGGGATGTAACCACAAAACATCTCTCGTTTGAATTCTTGCCCGGTAAGCGGCAAAAAGATCTCAAAAACAGCCTTAGGCTGTTCTGGAAATGGTTCAAAACCAACGCGCTGACACCGGCCGGGCTTTTTTTCTGGGCCGTTGCCGTTTACTATCTGGTTCGGTTGATCCGGCTGTCAGATTTTCCCATCTTCTTCTTTACGGATGAGGCGATTCACACCATGCTGGCGGCTGATCTGGTTCGAAATGAATTCATCGGCCCCGGGGATGAATTGCTTCCAACCTTTTTTAAGAGCGGGACCACGTATAATGCCGGATTTCCGGTGTACCTTCAGGTGCTGCCGGTATTGCTGGGAATTAAATCGGTGTTTGCCACCCGGTTTGTTTCCACCACGGTTACCCTGCTTGCCGCCCTGGGATTGGGTTCCATCTACTCACGGGTTCACAGCCGGGATCGTGCCTGGCTGGCAGTTATGGTCCTTTCGCTTATTCCCGCCTGGTTCTACCATACGCGCACCGCGTTTGAGACGGTGGAAGCGGTCTCCTTCTATACCATTTTCCTTCTGGGGTATATCCGCTACCGGGAGGGAGACTTTCGCTGGTTGTATGTTGCCTTGGCCGCTATCGTCATGGCGTTCTACAGTTACAGTCCGGCGCGGGTGGTCATGGCTCTCACCGGCATGTTTTTATTGATCTCTGATGCGCGCTATCATTGGGACAATCGCAAGCAATTATGGAAACCATTTCTTCTGGGCTTATTGCTTGCGGTTCCATATTTTCGGTTTCTGTATTTACATCCCGGCGAGAACCAGCATCATCTCGAAGTGCTTGGCAGCTATTGGATTAAGTCCGAACCGCTTTCCTGGAAGTTACTGCAGTTCGGATATCAATATGTACGCGGATTAAATCCATTCTACTGGTTCTTTCCTAACGCGACAGACCTGTCACGCCATATTATGAAGGGAATGGGACATCTGGGATGGTACTTCGTCCCCTTCTTCCTCGCAGGGTTAGTTCTGGCGATCGGACGGTTTAAGGACCCGAAGTACCGTGTCATGCTAATCGCGCTATTTTTGGCCCCTACCGGCGCGGCAGTGGCTGAGATCGGGATCACCCGCGCCATGTTCATGGTCATCCCAGCCGGGTTCTTTATCACCATCGGGGTTGAATATGCCTATGAATGGCTGCTTAAAACAGCCCGGCAAAGAAAAACGTATGATCTGCTATTTTTCTTCCTGCTGATCGGGTGTAATTTCCTGTTTCTTGACCGGGTATTAACCAATGGTCCTACCTGGCATAATTACTACGGCATGAGTGGAATGCAATACGGAGCCCGGCAGGTGTTCGGAAAAATTCTGGAAATCCGCAAGGCGGATCCAACTGTCCCGATCATGATGACACCGGATTGGGCGAACGGGACGGATGTCCTGGCCCGTTTCTTTCTGGGTGACCCGGTTTCGATAGAAATGTCCAGTATGGACGCGTTTATCGATCTGCATAAGCCCTTCGAGCCGGAGACGATATTTATCATGCCGCAGGATGATTACATACGGGTCATTAACAGTGGAAAATTCGAACCGATGAAAGTAATGGATATGATTCCCTATCCAGACGGGACGGCTGGTTTTATTTTTGCCAACCTGAAGTACCACAAATTGGCAGGGAAAGAATTTGAAGAGGAACTGGTCTCCCGTCATATTCTCCGGGTGGACAGTGTGGATGTTAATGGCGAAACACTCGATGCGGCCATATCGGAACTGGATATGGGAGAACTTCAGTCGCTTTTCGACCACGATCCCGGTACAGTTGTGCGTTCTGTGGAAGCCAATCCATTGGTGGTTGAGGTGGTCTTGCCAAAACCAACGGCATACCGTCTGGCAAGGGTGATGGTTGGTGGATCAGCCACTCAGGTTACGGTGTATGCCTTACCCGAAGGCTCCGATAATCCCCATGTTTCAAGTTTGACAGTCTCGGAATCAACCGAGATCCGTAACGTGATGGTTCCCCTGGCAACCGATGAACCGGTAACACGCCTGCGGTTTGAAGTGCGGACCGTGCGTGATGGCGAACCGGCGCATGTTCATGCGTGGGGTATTGAACTCGAGTGAAATCAGGCGCGTCACGTCGATTTCGGAAATTACCCGCCCGTCTGTGGATTACCGTTGTGGGTTTATGGTTTGTAGCAATCACCGGCTGGATTCGATTTGCGCAAGCGGTGGCAAATTATGATCTGTATGAGGCGTTGGGAGTTCAACCCGGTACCTGGTATTTGAACGTGAATGGAATTATTACCGGATTGGTGTATACTCTGGCGGGACTATTTGTGTTTT
>JAAYYW010000199.1 GCA_012515195.1 Leptolinea sp. | reverse complement strand
GACAAAGACCATAAAAGCATCCGCACCAACCCGCCGGTCCTTCAGGACATCGTCCAGCTGGTTGAACGACCCGCGTCCGAAAATAATATTGGGGACAATCCGAAAGTTTCTATACATAGGGTATTGCCTTTCTTTTGGGGGAATTTTCTTGGTTTGTAGAGCGGAAGTATAGGGAAAAACCTTGTGGGATGTCAATCAAATGATAAGATCAGAAAATCTCGCAGGGTGTGCATTGGTGTTAGCGGCCAATAAATCCAGCTTATGAAAAAGGCAGAGCCACTGGGCCCTGCCTTTCTGGAATAAACCACTTATGTGTCGCGTTATTTCTTAAACTTTCTTCCAACTCCTGCCAATCCAACCAGACCGAGTCCAAGAAGCAGCATTGCTGTGGGTTCAGGGACAGCCGTGGCAACGGCTGAAAGGTGGGAAAGCCCTGGTTGTTCCCCACCCTTATTTAAAAGGTGCTCAGTACTCCATGTTCCAGTGGTTTGATAAGGATTTACATAATAAAGAGCGTATTCCGTACCTCCCTTCACCGAATAAAATCCCAATGCGTAAGGACTATCAAGGGTCCACGTGCCTGTTTCTTCACCCCCGCCAGTAACAGACAAAGGCCCTTCGGTCCAAGAATTTGACTCTTCCGCCTTGTAATAGCTATTCGCTTCAAAAGTAACACCTAAATAAATGGTTATTAAAGATTCAAGATCACTTTCGCTCTCATTTCCGGCGAAGGTTCCAATGTAGTAACCAGAATAATCACTTCCCGTATAGCCCTTGAATGCTTCAACCCAAACATTCTCCACATTTGACCTGTTTATTGTACCGCTTTCGTCAAAAAGCGAATTGAGAGCATAGGCTTGAGTGATTACTCCAAGGCAAAGAAAACTCACGAGCACGAACAGTATCTTTAATTTTTTCATCTTGTTTCCTCCTCTTCTAGTTGCGATACTAAAATAAATTTACTCAACTTCCAGCCGCTACATTTGATAAATGATCCTCTTCAAACAAAAAGTTCGCAATGCTTATGCCAAAGCAATAAGGGCTTGATTATATAAAGTTATTTATTAGATGAAGGCTGGGCGAAGAGGGGTGTTGTAAAGAAATCCGACAATCCGCCGGGGAAACAAAGATCATGCACTAACTATTAACCTTATTATAACAAGGTATTATCGATGCCTCCTGCTCTCGGCAATTTCATTAGGATTATATCCCCTTGATTATAAATAGGATTAATATCGTTCCAAATAATGTAAAGTATTCCGACATATTTTCCGGAAGTATCAACGATCCTGATATGGGGAATAACAAATTGCAGATAAATGCCGTGTTTCTTTGAGTATTTTATCGGGATGACCTTTCGCGGATGAGGTCCGGGGAGGGTTTGATCCGTATAACGATGACCTATTGTACTGATTCTTTGTGAATTTAGGTAAAGTGTAAAATAATTTTACATCATGACCGTTGGCCGGGCGCAATGCGATGAATGAATCATGGCTGTGACCGGCCTGGCGGCAGGCGATGATGGCCGCAACCGTCCCTGAAGGGAGACGAAGCCCTTTCATCCCGTCCGCAGGGCGTCCACGATCTGCATGCGGGCGGCCCGCAGGGCCGGCAGGACGCCGCCGACGAACCCCATGGCCAGGGAAAAAATCATGGAGAAACCAATGATCCCCGGCGTCAGG
>JAAYYW010000198.1 GCA_012515195.1 Leptolinea sp. | reverse complement strand
TGAGGCCGTCCAGATGGTGATCAATTCTTCACCGAGTCCCAACATGCCCTCTGCCGTAAGAGTATCGGTCTGAGGGGGCAGGGTAAGCCCCTGCAGCCAGTGAGACATCTTTTCTTCCATCTCAACTTTGTTGTGGACATTCGCTTCGGTCCGGAGTAAGTTGAAATAGTCGATGAATACCACCAGCCGGCATTTCTCGGCACCAATGCCGGTTTTCGCGTACTGTTCTGCAGACCCTTTACGTACACTCTTGATCTCATCCATGATCTGGACCGGAGTGCGTTTGTTATAGGCGAACCAGGAGTCCTGATGTTCCAGGCGGGCTATGGCCGCATCGATACGAAGGTCTTCTTCCTCATCGGTTACATGTTCTTCCAGCTTGTCCATATCGGTCATGGAAATATTGGCCATCGTTCGGGTACCCATATCGTAGGGACCAATCTCGTTGGAGATAAACAGGGTCGTGTATCCCTGGTTGGCATACATTTCGTTGAGGGTAAGAAGACACGCGGTTTTACCGGCCTTTTGTTTGGCGATTAACACGCCATAGGTCGGATATCGGAACTTTTTTACTGTTTGCTGGATCGTAGCGATTCCTGAAACCATCCCGTGAAATTTCTCGGGGTGTTCTCTGCGGATCGCTTGCGCTTCCAGCCACAGCTTTGATAATTCTGAAAGCCTAATTGCCACTTGACCTCCGATCGTCTGTTTGCCGATAAGAGGTCAATTCCGCGCTGACAAAATCATGAATCCGATCCGTAAGCCTGTCTCCCAGTCGTTCCCACGTTCCAGACGTGAAATCCTTCATGGATACATTGGTGGTGATCATTGTAGGAAATTGAGTTGGACTTTGATACCGGTAATCGATAATGGAAAGCAGTTGAGACATCACGAAAGAGTTGGCTCCCTTGATATGTTCCGCGCCCAAGTCATCCAGCATCAGGATCGGCGCGTTGGAGACTTTGTTGATGAATTCATCGAGATCCCCTTTACTGGTGCCATCTTCCGAACGTCCCGCGGATACTTCCCCGAGTATTTTGGCCACCAGATCCCTGGTGGTCATGTAGAGAGCGATGGGACCAAAGCTGGTCGCTGTAGCCCGAAGCAGGTGTGTTTTTCCAATTCCCACTGGACCGGAGAGAATCAGCCAGCGTTTGGGATCCAGGGCGAACTCTCGGCAGAAGATATACATCTTTTCCAGAGCCTTTGTCTCTTCATCGCTCGACCGGTGATAGTCGAACGATTTCAGTTTCGTGAACTCATACCAGGATCGCACGGTGTAATTCTTGTAGCAGCGATCCCTGATCCAATCCGACAGCACACACAAGCAGCGAATAGGCCAGAAGGTTTTCTGATCCGAGGAGATATCGAATTGATCTGCACCACCACATTGAGGGCACAATCCGGAAATGTTTTCCTTGCCCGTTTTCTTGTAAAACGCATTGATCACATCCGCCCGGGTCATTCTCCAGTAGTCTTTGTTATCCACATATGGTTTGATCAGTGACCACCAGGGTTCCCCTGTTCCAGTTAACTGGTAGCGCCAGGTGAGGTAGCTGCCAAGATTGTCGGGGTAATGAACGGGGATACCGGAGTCGGTCAGAGTCTCAATAGTCGAAATTGGCGTCGATCGCTTCCAAGCTGGCATGATCAGCCTCCAATATTTCTTTTCTATTTTCGTATTTCTTTTCCTGGGAAAAACAGAACATTCCCTTTTTCTCCAGCCAATTCACCATGCGCTCCCGGTTCTTCAGGAAGTTGATCAAGCCACGGAGCTTGATGGGAACGCCCTCATTGCGTTTTTTCTTCGTCCACTCCATACCAAATTCCACCCATTCCTTCGGGTAGGGCAGCAGGGTACGTTCATCCTGCAACATCTTGTTGAAATTGTGTATTTGAGCAAAAGGAACCATGCCTCTTTCGATCTCAACCAGATCGACCTTGGCATTCCTGTCGTCCTGTGGGAAATGCTTCATGGAAAACAGCGCCAGAATGTCTACCTGAAACTGTGTTTGCGTCTCTCTCCACTTGGGCATCTTCACCCCCTTTTTTTCATCGGGTCCATACCCGTCATCATCACAATCAAAATATTGAAGTTCCTGTCGCATAAAACTCAATCTCCTTTGGTCTTTCAGGCAGGGCAGTGGTCAATTCTTTCAATGTCAAATCATAGATAACGTACATACGGATATCTCCGATGTTCACCTGGTAGAGTTTGGTGTCGTTGTCCAGTGACCGGGTAAAGAAAGCGTTCACTTTACCGGATCTCTGGTTGTGCCGGATGGCTTCCATGATCTGCTTGTAGTCAGTTTCCGATAGAGCGATTCCGTATCGCTCTCTACACCGTTTGATGAAATG
>JAAYYW010000197.1 GCA_012515195.1 Leptolinea sp. | reverse complement strand
CCGCATCTGGCAACGACAGAAGCATTGAAAACGGAAGCTGCTCACTTCATTGATTGTATATCCAATGGAACCCATCCTCAGACCGATGGCGAAATGGGATTGCGAGTAGTTAAGATATTAGAGGCAGCTGATAAATCCATGGCTAACCGTGGCCAACCTGTACAGATAAACTAACTTTCTGGAGATCAGAAATGACAATACCCTTTGTAGATCTCAAGGCCCAATATCACAGTATCAAGCCGGAGATTGACGATGCTGTCCTGCGAGTACTTGAATCGACACAGTTTGTTTTGGGGTCAGAAGTGGCTTCATTTGAAAAGGCTTTCGCGGCATATTGCGATGTAGAGAATGCCATTGGCGTAAACAGTGGCACTTCGGCATTGCATCTGGCTTTGCTGGCTGCCGGTGTTGGACCGGGAGATGAAGTCATAACGGTTCCATTTACTTTTGTTGCGACGGTTGCGGCAATTGGTTACACTGGAGCCAGGCCTGTATTTGTGGATATTAATCCATCATCTTTCACGATGGATCCCAACTTATTAGAAGCAGCGATTACAAAGAATACCAAGGTCATTATGCCGGTGCATTTATATGGACAATGCGCCGATATGGACCCTATTTTGGAAATTGCGAAGAAAAATGGGTTGGTAGTGATTGAAGATGCCGCTCAGGCTCACGGCGCCGAATATAAAGGCCGAAAGGCCGGTTCGATGGGTGATATGGGGTGTTTCAGTTTTTATCCCGGAAAGAACCTGGGAGCCTATGGGGAAGGTGGAATGGTTACCACGTGTAACCCTGAATTTGCCCGAACGATCCGCATGTTACGCGACTGGGGCGCCGAAAAGAAATATCAGCATGTTTTGAAAGGTTTCAACTATCGTCTGGAGGGAATTCAGGGCGCCATTCTGAATGTCAAGTTGAAGTATCTTGATCAGTGGTCAAAAGCACGGTTGGACCACGCGATGCTGTACAACAAATTGCTTGCAGGCAGCCGGGTAAAAACTCCGGAAATTATGATGTATGGAACGCCCGTGTTTCATGTCTATGCTGTGCGGGTAAAAGAACGCGAGAGTCTGATGGCTCATTTGACCCAGAATAATATCCAACACGGAATACATTATCCATACCCGGTACATCTGTTACCCGCTCATTCGGATCTGGGGCACAAAGCTGGTGACTTTCCCGAATCTGAAGCGGCGGCAAATGAGGTACTTTCGCTGCCCATGTTCCCCGAATTGACAGAGGAGCAGATTCGAATAGTCACTGAGAGTATCAATAATTGGAGATGACAAAAAGCAGAAGGTGGTAACTTTTGTTTTTCCAAATCTTTGATTAGCCGACCGTTATGATATAGACCAGTCGGAATATAATAGGGTTTCCCAAGTTAAATGCCAAAGTATAAGGATTTGTTTTGTGAAAGTATGTTTCTTGATCCGATCGCTGAATATTGGAGGGGCGGAACGTCAATTACTGGTTTTATTGAAAAATATTGACAGGCAGCGGATCCAACCGATCGTTATAACCTTCTATTCTGAAGGAACTTTTTTATCGGAATTTGAAAAGAACGAAATACCCATTCGGACGCTCCAAAAAAAAGGCAGATGGGATGTTTTCCCATTTATTACAAGGTTAATAAGCATTATGCGAGAAGAGAAACCGGACGTAGTATTCTCATTTCTTGTGGCGGCTAATCTATTGGCGATTATATCCAAGCCTTTTATTCATCAGAAGGGAACGGTTATTTCCATCCGACATGCGTTTCTCCCGAAAGAAGATAATGACTGGCTTGCTTCCCTTCTTTATTGGACCGAAGATCGTATTTCTCGATGGTGTGATCTGATCATCATCAATTCGCATGCCGGGGCTGAGAGAGCAATAAATAGAGGTATCCCTGCATCGAAAATCCTTGTGATCAACAATGGGATCGATACGAATAAGTTTGTCCCAGATGGGGCTTTACGGGAAAGGAAACGGAAAGAAATTGGTTTCAAGGAAATGGATGTTGTTTTTGGATTAGTAGGGCGTCTCGATCCAGTAAAAGACCACACAAGTTTTATTTCTGCGGCAGGGGTTATTGTCAAAAAATATCCCAGGGCCAGGTTTGTGATTGTTGGTGATGGGGATAAACCATACCAAAATCAGTTGGAGCAACAAATTTTCGAATCCGGTCTCAATGATGAGATCCAGATTCTCCCCGCCGAATTGGATCTACTTCCGCTTTATAATGCATTGGATATTTGTGTATCTTCATCAGTTGGCGAAGGTTTTTCCAATGTAATCGCTGAAGCTATGTCCTGTGAAGTTCCCTGCGTTGTAACTGATGTCGGTGACTCTGCCAGGATTGTTGGTGAGACAGGGAGAATTGTGTGTGCGGGAAATCTTGATGCACTAATTTCTGCATTGGAAGAGATGGTTAGAATTCAACCGGAAGAACGCAAAAACCTTGGAATTATGGCCAGAATGAGGATCAAAAATCGATTCAGCGTTGAAACTATGGTTGAAGCGACCACACGGGAAATTGAAAAATTAGGATAAGACGAATTGGAACCTATTACTCAGGATCAAAATCACAACCGGACCGCCGAGCGCAATTACCGAGATACTCGCCGCGAGCACAATGACCAGACAGCGAAAAGCATGGACAACTGGAAAGGACTGGGCGGATATTATCATCACCGACTGACTGAAGTCTATTCATTTCTTGTGGCTCCCGGAATGCGCGTTTTGGAGTTGGGATGCGGCCAGGGCGACCTTTTGGCTTCCCTGAAACCTTATATTGGCGTTGGATTGGATCTCTCTATTGAAATGGTCAAACGGGCTGCCGCACGTCACGTTGACCTGTCATTCTTCTCGGCAGATGCCATGAACATCGGTCTTGAAGGACCGTTTGACGTGATCATACTCTCAGATCTATTAAACGACCTCTGGGATGTTCAAGCCGTTTTCAATGAAGTCCGGCGGCTGTCTCATCCACGAACACGGATCATTATCAATGTGTACAGCCGATTGTGGGAATTGCCGCTCAGTCTGGCAGAAGCATTAAAATTGGCAAAACCAACGTTGTATCAAAATTGGTTGACAGTAGATGATATTGCCAATCTATTAAACCTTGAGGATCTTGAAGTCATTAGGTCTTGGTCAGAGATCTTTTGGCCAGTACGTACGCCGCTGATTGATGCTTTCTTTAATAAATTCCTGGTGAAACTCTGGCCATTCCATTCTCTGGCTTTGACGAATATCCTGATTGCACGGCCACAGCCCGCCCCAGATTTAAAGGATAAACCGGTTGTATCAGTTGTTGTTCCGGCCAGGAATGAGGCGGGAAACATTGGTAACATTTTGGATAGAGTACCGGAAATGGGAGGTGGAACAGAGATAGTTTTTGTTGAAGGCAACTCAACTGATGATACATTTGAGACCATAAAACGGGAGGTTGCTGCTCGGCCTAACAAACGCTGTCAGGTTCTACAGCAAACCGGCAAAGGTAAAGGGGATGCCGTCAGATTGGGTTATAGCAAGGCGGAAGGGGATATTTTCATGATCCTGGATGCAGATATGACAGTTCCGCCGGAAGACCTTCCTCGTTTTTATCACGCATTGGTATCTGGAAAGGGTGATTTCATCAACGGTGTGCGGTTGGTGTATCCCATGGAAAAGCAGGCGATGCGGTTTTTTAACCTACTGGGAAACAAATTCTTCTCATTGGCATTCTCATGGCTTTTGGGACAGCCAATAAAAGATAGTCTATGTGGGACAAAAGTGTTGCGCCGGTCGGATTATGACCTTATTGCACGCAATCGAGATTACTTTGGAAACTTTGATCCCTTTGGGGATTTTGATCTGTTGTTTGGTGCCGCCAAACAGACTTTAAAGATCGTTGATCTACCGATTCGATACCGTGAAAGAACGTACGGAACGACTAATATAGAACGCTGGAAGCATGGCTGGCTCTTGTTAAAAATGGTGTTTTTTGCCGCCAGTCGGATAAAATTTGTTTGATGACTTTTCAAAAGAAAATATCACAAAACCAGAAGATGCTTGCGGTACCGCTAACGGCGGGCACGTTTGCTGCCATCTGCGGTGTGGTTTATTTATTATTGATACCAACAGATCCGAAGAACTCGCTGATCGGAGGATTTTCCATTTTTCGACTGGTTGAAGCGGCTGGTTTACTAACTGCTGCGGCAATCTTGGGTGGATATCTGATTAAAATACTCCAAAACCCTTATTTTTCTGACAAAATTTGCGCTTCTTTGAGATGGGACGTTAAACATCCCGCCAGTCTGGTTGCTGCCTGGATACTTTTAATAATATGTCTTTTTTCTGTTTTTTTTCTGAAATTTTTTTTTCCGACAGTGACGGCCTTACTCGAACGGTTGTCTCCGATTTTTATAAGCGCTGCTGTTTTCTTTCTGACTTTTCTTGCTTCTTTATTGGGCAGGCGGAAGAAAAAACATCTCAAGCTTGATTTCGTCCTACTGAGTGAAATTGCACTAATTCTTGTTGGTATAGGTATTCTGACCGGGTTATTTTTATTTCCCGCTGACACTGGTCTTATGTTAAGGCAGGGAAGCCTGCTTATCATTGTTGTCCTCTCGTTGCCTTTGTACAAGTCATTATCCCGAAAGGATAGTTGGGGTGAAATTGCCGTTCTCCTGGTTATAAGTCTACTATTCGTAGGTTCGCTGGTTGGTGTTTGGGCCAGCGGAATCAGTGATTACAACATTATCGGTGGATTGCTTCCCTACAATGACGCCAATGGATACTATCACGGCGGAAGGCTGCTGACTGAAGGTTATCCGATGCATTCCTTTTCTTCGCGTCGGCCGTTACTTCCCGCATTACTGGGTGTGTTTTATTGGATCGGAGGTGAAAGCCTTCAGTTTTCTATCGGTTCGATAGTACTGGTCATCACCTTATCTGTTTTTTTTGCTGCACGCGAAATAAGTAAGACAGCCGGATATGCCGCTGCCACATTATTGATTCTAGAATTATTTCTGTTCATTCGTCGTTTTATCGGTTCAACCATGACGGAAACATTGGGAGTATCTTTGGGGGCAATAGGTTTCGCGTTACTGTGGAGTGGATCTGTCCGTAGAAAAAGTATGGTCCTTGCTGCCGGTTTGTTGATGTTGAGCCTGGGCTTGCTCTCACGCGCAGGACCATTTTTCATCCTGCCAATGCTGGTTATATGGGCGGGGTGGGCTTTTAGAGGAGCAAGCAGGTTTAATTGGAAAACTTTTGGTCTATGCTTGGGTGCTGTGGTATTAGCTTTTGGATTAAATCAACTGCTCTTTCAGATGATCAAAAGTGAAACAAGCACAGGCATGGCTAATTTCTCATATACATTATATGGTTTGGTAACTGGTGGAACCGGGTGGAAGCAATATCTCGTTGACCACCCGGATTTGATAGGCCTGGTGGAACCTCAACTCTCTACTGCTGTGTATGGTTTCGCCCGGGATGCATTTCTTTCGGATCCGTACCTGACCATTCAGGGTGCATTCAAATACTGGAAGGCTTTTTTTAACCTGGAGTGGTACGGCATTTTTGGGTTTATTCAGGGTGTCAATCCATTAGAGACATATATTGCACGCGGTTTTGTTATGGTTATATCGCTTGTAGGCCTCATTATGGGGGCAATCCGCATTAGGAAAGCTGAATATTCCATGGTTCTGGTAGGAATTGCCGGCATAGTGTTATCAGTGCCTTTTGTTCCTACCCTGGACGCAGATATTCGTACCTACGCCGCGGTTATCCCGTGGTTTGCGGGTTTGGGAATGATCGGTTTCATTGAGACAGGAACATTATTTAGATTTTCATTTCAAACAGCGGTCAGTAACAAAGACGCCCCCGGATTTTCACGGTATTTGATTGGTCTGTTTTCTTTTTCTGCTGTGCTTTTAGTTTTTATGATCGTGTTTCCAATATTCATGCGAATTTTTATAAGACCTATGGATTTGAGTTTTTCATCAATGTGTGAAAGCGGGCAAGATAGAATCATTACTACAGTAGCCAACGGATCTTATGTCAGTGTGGTTTCAGACGAATCGCGGTCTAAATCATTTGTCCCGTTTCTGCGATACTCAGATCTTGATCAAAGCATTCATGATTCTCCTGTATACCGACCCTTCCTGATCGCAAATCCGGTGGAACCTGGAAGTTCTTTTTTCCTGGCATTTGACCATGCAAATAATGAATTTGTGTATGTCATCGCGCCAACGGATGTTCTATCCTCCAGTCAGGGATTGTCCGAGCTTTGCGGTCGGCGGGGAACAAATTCTGAAAAGAGTAGCTTTTTCTTTGTGGAATCTGCGCATAAACAGGAATAATAATGAAAACTGGAAGCAGTATGAAGATTACGCATATCATCACCGGATTAAATACTGG
>JAAYYW010000002.1 GCA_012515195.1 Leptolinea sp. | reverse complement strand
TCAAGATCCTGACAGGCGCGTACATGCGTACAGGCGGGAAAATCTTCCTGAATGGTCAAGAGTACAACCCGCGCAGCACTCGCGATGCGAAGCTAAAAGGGATCAGTACCCTATTCCAGGAATTAAATGTTGTGGATCAACTTACTGTTGAAGAAAACCTCACCCTGGGAATGGAGGATACAACCTTCGGATTTCTACGGAAAACAGACAAGATCAACAAGATGATCCGTGTGATGAACAGTCTTGAGTCATCCATAAAACCACAGCAGTTGGTTTCTACATTAAGTGTGGCCAAGAAACAGATTGTGGAAATCTCAAAGGCGGTAGCTGCTGAATCCGACATCATCATTATGGATGAACCAACCGCGGCGATCTCTGAAAGTGAAATCGCGCGTTTGTTCAGTATTATCAAAGGTCTACGTGAAAAGAATGTGACCGTAATTTACATATCTCACCGGTTGGATGAAATATTCGAACTGGGTGATTATGTGACAGTTATGCGGGATGGGAAACATATTGAAACAAAACCAGTATCTCAGATCAAGGACCGGTCAGAGCTCATTAAGATGATGATCGGGAAAACGGTTTTCGAACAATACACTCCCCGGGAGGGCGAAAGCGAAAATTCGATCCTTCAGGTTAAACATGTTTCCAATCATAAACTGAATGATATATCCTTCGATGTCAAAGCAGGCGAGATCGTAGGATTTTATGGACTGGTGGGAGCCGGTAAAACCGAACTCGCCCGTGCTACCTATGGCGTTGATGATTATAAAGGTGAAATCTTATTTAAAGGTAAGAAACTGGATCCTTCTCCAGACAAGGCTATTGCGGCCGGTATCGCACTGGTTCCTGAAGAAAGACGTTCTCAGGGTTTATTTACCATCCTGCCGATTCGTTGTAATGTGCCTGTTATGAACATGAAGAAGATATCCCAAAACGGCTTCATTAATGACAAAACAGAACGAAAAGTTACAGCCGAATATGTAGTCAAGTTAAAAATTGCAACCAACAGCATCGAAAAAGAAGCTTCCAAGCTCTCCGGAGGAAACCAGCAAAAAGTTGTTCTTTCAAAGTGCCTGTTTGCCGATGCCGATCTGTTGATGCTTGACGAACCAACACGGGGTATTGATGTTGGTGCAAAAAGCGAGATTTACAGTCTCATTCGCGGACTTTCGAGGGAAGGGAAGACGATCATTATCTTCTCTTCGGAATTACCTGAAGTCATCAATATATGTGACACCATTCACCTTCTTTATGATGGAAGCTTGAAGGCTACATTGAAAAATGGAAGTGAAATTAACAGCGAGAAAATCCTTCACATTGTGACTGGAGGGGAATAGGCATGGAAGATAAACAGGGTAAGGAACAGGTAACGGGCAACAAACTAAGCGATGAAACCTTCATCACCCTGTGTATGGTTGGGGTGTTACTTATCGTATTTGCATTAGCCTGTGTGGTTGTTCCAAATTTTTACAAACCTCAGAATATTCTCAATTTGATAACCAATAACTGGTTTTTAGTCATATTGGGAATTGGAGTTACATTCCTGCTGATTACCGGAAACCTGGATATGTCAGTGGGTGGAAACATCGCATTAACCGGGGTTCTGTCAGTGTATTTCTGCCAGGAGGCTAACGTATCGCAAAATGAATTGGCCAACGGGCTGGGTTTGCCATATTTAGTCGCTATCGGGTTGGCTTTGATATGCGCCGTTGGGATTGGCGCTATCAATGCGTTTTTTGTTGCCAAACTAAAAGTTCCTTCGATTATTGTTACACTGGGCACGATGATGGTGGCACGGGGAACGGCACAAGTTATAACGCAGGGTGCGCAACGAAATACGAGTTTACCCGATGAATTTGGCATACTCGGGACAACGATGTTGCCTGGCACAAATATACAATTATCAGTTTTGGTGATGCTAACCCTGATAATTATCGCGCTGATTGTTGAGAAAAAGACGGTGTTTGGGAGGCGCATCTATCTTATTGGTGCCAATCCGCAGGCAGCCCGGCTTTCCGGAATCAATGTTACGAAATACATCTCAGCGCTCTTTATTATCAACGGCTTGCTGGCCGGAATTGCTGGCATACTCCTGGCTTCTGAATACAAAGCCGGAATATCCAGCCGGGCAATGGGGTATGAATTCGATGCGTTGGTAATTTCTCTTCTCGGAGGTGTAAGCATCGCGGGGGGGTTCGGGTCTGTGGAGGGAATGTTCGTTGGAGCACTCATCCTTTCTGTGGTTACAACTTCTGCCACGGGCCTCTTGCTTTCACCGGATTGGCAATTCACCCTCAAAGCTATCGTCACTTTCATCGCGATTCTCGCACAGCGTTTTGCCCTGGATAAAAGAAAAGGGTAAGGATGCGTTGCATCTTTTCGAGGAGTAGGTAACATGAAAACTGAGACTGTAAACCAACAACAAAAACAATTGGAACGTTCATCATCAATAAGAACGATCATCAAGCAATATTACATTTATGCCGTACTATTGTTGATTGTTTTTACCTTCAGCATGTTGAAGTTGGACGAGGTTCGCTTTTTTGAACCGGGACACTTCCTTAGCCCTGACAGTGTCATCAACATTCTTCGCATTGGTGTGCCAATACTGACACTTAGCGGTGCATTCACGCTTCTCATGATCTCTGGGAATATTGATCTTTCTGTTGGCAGCGCCATGAGTTTGAGCGCTGTGATTTATTCCTGGCTGGTTCTAAACGGATTCTCCTTTTTGCCCGCGTTTCTTATCACTCTGGTAGTGGGTATCATCATGGGATTCATTAACGGCCACCTGGTAATGAAATTACGTATCACACCTGTAATTGCCACATTGATAACGCTTAGCCTGTTCAAGGGCGTTGCGCTTTTGATTGTGCCAGATGGATCATCATCTATTAAAAGCAGCGCAACTCAAAAGATGCCTGGCTGGATTAATGATTACGGACGAGAGGACGTTCTTTTAGGTCTGCCGTGGGCATTCTGGATCGCAATACTGGTTATTGTCGTGATGTTCATTATCCAGAAAAGGATGGTGCTGGGTAAATATGCCGCGGCAATTGGAGGCAACCGCCTGGCAGCGGAGCTTTCTGGAATTAATGCCGTTGGGGTAGGCTGGCAAATTTATATAATTGTTGGCATTTGTGCTGCATTGGCAGGCATTGCTAGAGGAAGCTATATGTCTCTTGGAGATCCTCTGTCAGGTGATGGTATGGAAACCTCGTGCATTATTGCCGTGCTTTTGGGGGGAACCGCATTCTCAGGAGGCGAGGGATCGACCCTGAAAACAACCATCGGGGCGCTCATCATAATATGTGTGACAACAGGCCTGATGACAGTCATTCCTGCATACTGGCAAATGTTAGTCACGGGCGGTGTGCTTCTTCTAGCCGTCGTAATAAATACCTTGGTTTCGACAGAAATAGTAAAAGCTTAGATCTTGATATCAATGTAGTTTTTTTGATATTCCTCTTTATTACAATCGGAGAATTTGTGATGTTCAAGATGCCCGTTGGTCTCTATGAAAAAGCATTACCCGATGAATTGACCTGGGAAGAGCGTCTGATTGCTGCTGGCCAGGCCGGGTATGATTTTGTGGAGATCTCCATCGATGAAAGTGATGAACGTCTCGCGCGATTAGATTGGTCACCCGCGGAACGCGCGGCGATGCAGAGAACCATTGCTAACACTGGAATAAAGATCATGACCATGTGTCTCAGTGCGCACCGCAAGTTCCCGCTCGGCAGCCACATACCAGAATTGCGCCAGCGGGGCGAGGAGATTTTGCGGAAGGCGATTGATTTTGCCGCCGACGTTGGCCTGCGAGTGGTTCAGGTAATGGCATACGACGTTTTTTATGAAACAAGTGATCAAGAAACTCGAGCCAACTTTCTTGAAGGTCTTCAACGCGGATCTCAATACGCTGGTCAGGCTGGTGTAATGTTGGGCCTGGAGAACCTGGATACACCGTTTGTCGATGGCCTGGGTCAGGCGCTGGCCATCATCAATGAAATTGACTCTCCATGGCTGAAATTGTATCCCGATATTGGAAACCTAGCGGCAGCAGGCCATTGTGTTCCCTATGAGCTTTCTCTGGGACGAGGAAAAGTGCTAGGAGTTCATGTCAAGGATGCTCTGCCGCAGATAATCCGCGGAGTGCCTTATGGGAAGGGAATTGTACCTTTCGAAGAATCATTCCGGGCTCTGGCAGATATTGGATTTTGGGGGCTGCTCGGTATAGAGATGTGGGGGCAAATGCACACCGATGAAGATCCCATCGAGGCGGCGGCAGCCGCACGCAGATTGGTTGATAGGTTGGTATCTGAAACCTGGCCAACCGGCCAGCCATCATGCCAACAAGTAGAGGGTTTATGAACATACCGAAGCAAGCAGATACAAATAGATCGGGTGAAATAACCATTCCGGGGGACCGTTTTTTCCCAGAAGGTGTCACTGTTACGTCCAAAGGCACATTTTACGTTGGAAGCCTTTATGAAGGCTGCATAATGAGGTGCTTGCCCGGTAACTCCCAAATGGAAACGTTCATCGAACCGGGCGCAAATGGACTTATTTCTGTTCTAGGATTATGGGCAGACGAAGCACGGAATCTTTTATGGGCATGTTCGTCTGACTTTGGTAACGGCAAGCTGGCCGGCAAAGGCCAGATAGGTGTTAAAGCCTTCAATCTGCAAAATGGTTCTCCAGTGGGGAGTTACGAATTTCCCGGCGGCGGTTTTGCCAACGATATTACTTTTGATACTCACGGAAATCTCTATGTAACAGATTCATGGTCGCCGCGGATTTTACGATTGTCCGCAGACAGCGCTGTTCTGGAAGAGTGGATCAATGATCCCCGGCTTGGTGTTGACCAGTGGAGTCTGAATGGGATTGATTTCGACCGATCTACAAATGTTATCTACACGGTAAATCAGAAGGCCGGTCAACTATTTCGCATCCCAATACGTGAAGATGGATGTGCCGGAGAAGTGGTACAGATCAGCACAACTCAGGAAATCCGCCGGCCTGATGGTTTGAAAGTCATTGGACCTGGTCTTTTGGCGACAGCCGAAGGCGGAGCTGGCGGAATGGCGGTCATAACTGTAGATGGTGATGCGGCAGAAGTGCGCCGGATATCCGCAAATTTAGACGGAGTGACAACCTTTGCCTATTACCAGGGAAGTGCCTGGTTGGTTGAAGGACAATCGGATCATTTTTGGGACCCCGAACATGCCGGACCAGATGCTGATCCTCCCTTTAGAATCGTGGAAATCCCGCTCGGTTGAATCAAGGGGAGATTCACTGTAGCTTGACGGAATAGGGAAAACTGGAAGTTTGCCAGCCTCAATAGAATTTTTGAAACACAAGTACTTTGAGATTTGAAAATCAATAACAAATTGGAGAAGCACCATGATATTGGAAAAATTACGCGAGGTCGTCTGTAAGTGCAATAAAGAATTGCCTGATAACGATCTGGTAAAAATGACAAGCGGTAATGTGAGCGGACGTGATCCGGAAACTGGATTGGTTGTCATAAAACCAAGTGGATACACCTTTAGCGAATTGACCCCCGCGCACATGGTAGTGGTTGATATGGATTGTCATGTTGTTGAAGGGAATCTTAAACCCTCAACCGATACAGATACCCACCTGTATGTTTATCGTCATCGCCCGGATGTCTTCGGGATGGTGCACACGCACTCGCCCTACGCTACCAGTTTTGCCGCTCTGGGTCAATCAATTCCAGCCTGCCTGACAGCTTCCGCCATGCTGGGGGGTGATATCCCTGTGGGTGGATATGCGCCGATAGGTGGAGCGGATATCGGTCAGGAGATCATCAACAAAATTGGTAACGCATTGGCAATTCTCATGCAGAATCACGGCATCTTTACGATCGGCTCTTCGCCGGAACATGCAACAAAGATGGCTATTGAGGTTGAAGAAATTGCTAAAATAACACATCTGGCGATGCAGCGTGGCAAACCCATTCTATTGACCAAGGATCAAATTAAATACATGATCGACTTGTACCAGAATGAATACGGACAACGTTAACCAAAACCTGCCAGAAATTATGAAATCACTCACCAAAATTACCCACCTGATCATTGATATGGATGGCGTTTTGTATGTAGGCGATAAACCCATGCCCTGTTTGAAGGAATTCTTCGCCTTTCTCAGGGAGCGTTCCATTCCATTCATTCTGGCGACAAACAATTCGACCCGCACTCCGCAGGAATATGTCAAGAAGCTGGCCGGGATGGATGTGAAGGTATCTCCGACAGAAATCCTTGCATCGGGGCAGGCTGTGGCGAGACTGTTGGCGCGTGAATACCCCAGCGGAACGAGGGTCCATGTCTTTGGTATGCCAGCGTTAAAACAGGCCATGATGGATGAAGGTTTTGTTGTGGCAGATGAAAATGTTAAATTGGTGATTGCCAGTATGGACCGCGAAGTCAACTATCAGAAGCTCAAGACAGCGACGCTACTTATTCGTGGAGGAGCGCGATTTATTGCCACGAACATTGATCCCACCGTCCCTTCTGAGGAGGGATTGCTCCCGGGAACCGGATCAATGATCGCCGCTCTTGAAACCGCTTCAGGCGAAAAACCGAAGATCGTAGGTAAACCAGAACCGACTATGTACCAGTTGGCTATGGAACAAATGGCCGCCCAGCCTTCAACCACGGCCGCTATCGGTGACCGCGTTGACACGGATATCCTTGGTGGACAACGGGCTGGTCTAACCACCATTTGCGTTTTATCTGGATCATCCAGTCGGGTTGAAGCTGAAATCGGCAAAGCTGATTATATTTTTACTGATATAGCAGATTTATTGCATGCCTGGAAAAATGAACTAAGGTCTCATTAACCTCGAAAAGATGATGGTGTTATCAGTGTGATTGAAACCATGTGGGCAGGAAAATTTGCTTTCCCGGCCGAGAATCTTAAGAGTTCACCTTAAAGCCTGAGAAAATTCTAACAACTTAATCGGAGGCGATTCATGGGTCAGTATATTCTGGGTGTCGATAACGGTAATACCGTCTCAAAAGCCGCTCTTTTTGATCTTAACGGCAAGGAAATCGCAAACGCTAGCTGCAAAGTTGATACAGAATATCCGCATGCAGGGTGGACAGAGCGAAATATGGAGACTTTGTGGGAGAGCACAGCGTGTGCAATAAACGATTTGTTAATCAAATCGGGGATTCGCCCTGAAGAAATTGCTGGTATTGGATGCACCGGTCATGGTAACGGAGTCTACCTGTTGGATAAAAAAGGGCGGCCGCTTCGAAACGGAATCCAATCGATGGACACGCGAGCTGCTGACATTGTTAAGGGATGGTCTGATGGTGATTTAGAGACAGAAATATTTCAATACACCATCCAATCATTATGGCCGGCCCAACCAAACGCACTCCTGGCCTGGATTAAGATAAACGAGCCACAAAATTATGAACGTATCGGTTCAATCTTGATGTGCAAGGATTACATAAAATTTTGTCTGACAGGTGAGGTCACCAGTGATTACACAGATATGAGTGCTACCAGTTTAATGGATGTGCGCAACAGGTGCTATTCACGGGAACTTATGGCGCTTTATGGCCTATCTGAACTGTATGAGGCCCTGCCTCCCCTTAAATTGAGCTTTGAAGTAATAGGCCGGGTAACCCGTAAGGCGGCTGAAAAGACTGGGTTGGCGGTGGGCACACCGGTTGTTGGCGGATTATTTGATGTAGACGCAGGTGCTGTTGGAGTTGGCGCTTTGAATGCCGGACAGGCTTGTATTATTGCGGGCACATGGAGTATTAACGAGGTTGTCACTCAGGAGCCGTTGGTGGACCCGAATCTTTTCATGACAACTCTGTTCGCTTCCCCTGATAAATTCCTCAGCACAGAAGCCAGCCCAACATCAGCCACTAATCTGGAATGGTTTATTAATCAATGCTGTGGTGATGAGCGTGCCGAAGCAAAACGAAGGGGAATTTCAGTTTACGAAGTATGCAATGAAGAGGTCGCGAGCCTTTCACCAGGTAGTACTAACATCATTTTTCATCCCTTTTTGTATGGCTCGAATGTGCAGCCAACTGCGAGGGCGGGTTTTTATGGCGTGGCTGGTTGGCATAATCGCCTACATCTACTGAGAGCGCTATATGAGGGAGTTGTCTATTGTCATTTGAGTCACATCAATAAGTTACGTAAGGCGGGTGCGCAAATAGTGTCCGCGCGCATGACAGGTGGTGGATCACGCAGCGAAGTTTGGACGCAAATGTTTGCTGACGTGTTGCAGATGGAAATTGAAGTCTCTGATGGTAATGAATTGAGCGCCAGAGGTGCCGCATTTTCAGCTGCAATAGGCGCAGGAATTTATCGTGATTATGCAGAGGCCGCTCAAGAGGCTGTATCAGTTGTCCGAAAACATGAACCGGTTCCAACGAACACCAATATCTATTTAGAACGCTATGCTGAATACGAGAGACTGAGTAGAGTGATGCAAGAACCGTGGGAATTTTTAAATAAGTTGGATTGATTTTTTTGAGATCAACTGGATTTATAGATTGAAAAGATCCTGACAGAATTGGTAGATTGCATGCACTGCGTCTCTCCCTTTAACTACGTTCACGTAGCAGCGCTGATAGAAGCTTTTCCCAGAATCCTGATTGAAATCGCTGGAATAAGCGGATTGTGTATGCGGGCTTGTGGAAAGCGGCTTATGAATCTGGGAAAAACAGTCTATTTGTTAGGGAGTGTGACTATACCCAGCGTTGGTGCACATAACTCGCTCATACCTGGTTCAGAATCAGGACGGACAGCCTCATTAGGGGATTTCCGTTGAGAATGGGTCTTGGCACTGAGTGGATGATGGAATGCAAGGTAAATCTTGAATAAATTGATGGAGACAATATGACAAAAGAATTTATCCCAACGAAATTGAAGCTTGTTCGTCCGGTGCCCTCAGAT
>JAAYYW010000196.1 GCA_012515195.1 Leptolinea sp. | reverse complement strand
GCGTTTGCTGTGGCAATCCGACAATGCCTTACGCGTATCTGCCAGGTAGTCCTGATGGCGTTTCTTGAGGGTTTGCAGTAACCGGGAGCGGTTCTCCTTTCGTTCTTTCTCGCCCATGGTTTTGATGTATTTCAAGAGGGCGGGGTTGTGGTCGATGTGACGGATGGCGCGGTTTTCTACAACACGGTGGGATTGATGAAACATGGTGTCCTCCAGTTCGAATGGTTTCAGGCAGATTTCTTGACGGGAATAGCGGGACGGGACAGCGGTTGTGAAGGTGTTCATTTCAGTTCTCCTTGAGTGAATGATTGGGTATGGAAGTGATGAGGTTGAGCCGGGAAGGTATGGATAACTAGCGGCCTCCTGTCTGGTTTGAGCGGGTTGGAATGCTGTGGTTTGTGTGGCCTTGTGGAAGACTCCAGCGTTGGATGAAGGTGGACAGCTGGGGTTCCATGTCCTGCCGGGTGCGGGCATTCTTGACGACCAGGCGGTCCAGCTGACGCCCCTGATGATCCAGGGCATACGCTTCGGGTACGAGTACACGGATGGTTGGCATGTGACATCTCCTTTTCTTTTGTGCCGGTTAAACGAAAAAGCCGACCCATCGGATGGATGGATCGGCTGAGATACGGTGGGACTGCTCCGCAATCCCCGGTTTTGGGTATGCTGCTTAACAGCAAGAAGACGTGGGTCACCGCAGGCTCTACGGCCCGCTATCCACGGCGCTGATGGTTCGTTAGCCCGTTCGCGCTATACCGGGCAACCTGGTTTTACTATGGTGGGATATCCTGCTGCGTTTGTTTGTGACTGTACAGTGATTGCGTGCCAGTTGATCTGCCTGGCGGGTGGGTGGGGGTACTCCGGGGTACTCCCCGATGAGGTGGGCATTATCCGGCTGGGATGGCTATTGGGGGCAGGGGTTTTAATCATTAGCCTCCCCCCTATACCCCCATGCTCACTTTGAGCCTTTCCTCTGTATCACTTAATCCCCTTTTAAATTTTGGGGGCAAAAATGTTCCTACAAAATGTGTATTGTTTGAATTTAAGCAAGGCCGAGAAAAGTCATTTTCTGCATCCGATTTTATGAATTAGATCGTAAAAATCGCCGGACAATGGAGGTAACCATGTTAAACATAAATGAGTTCAGCCACAATTATCACCCTTTTGGAGTGAATTTGTAGGCAAAATATACCAGACGTGGAATTCAGGTAGAATTAACATAACAGTCAGCTTCAATATTTTTATGGATCAATAACACTAAGCAACCCGGAATTAGTATGAAGTTTGAAAAACCTGATAGGGAGGCATTGTTGAAAATGTGCCAAAAACTCATGCGGATTTCAGGATTATTTTTTTCTATGTTTATCGTGTTTGGCCACACTTCTGTGACGTATGGCCAAACTTTGACTCCCCAAAAAGTTATCGCAGAATACAAAGGCGAACTTCCTGCCGGTTTGTGGAACAAATCCTGCCCGGCAGTGCCCATTGAATATCATGTTGAAGTCTGGAATGTTGGAGCAGAAGGAGGTCCGGACTATGCCGAAGGTACATTTACACAAACAATGCCTAAAGGGCATTGCAAGGTTGAAAATGGTAAAGCAACTCTTAGTGAGCCGGAGACCGGGACCATCACCGGAACATTTAGCGGTGGACTGGATGGTGTTTTATCATTTGATTATGATCCGAAAATGGCAGGGGTAAAAATTGTCTTTGTTGATGGTACGCAAGCACAATTACTCTATGGTGAATTGACAGCCTATAATGCTGTTCTAACCGTATTAAATCCAGAAGCATTCCAGATAGCCACACCCACTCCAGCTGGACCCTGTAAACCGGTGATAGGAAATTACACTGATATAAAACCCGGCGAGACACTCGCACCGACAGTCACATTTGTTGACGCCAATGGATTACAGGTGACACCGCTTTCAAGTGTGCTTTATATCAATGGAAAACAGACATCATCCATTATCTGGGATGGCAAGAAAACCAATGTTACAGTGCAATATACATGTCCGGATAATTCGGCTTCTGAGAAATCAATAACCATACCAGCCTATTCACCAACGCCTAAGCCGCAATCTGAGAATCAACCTGATCCTGTGAATCCAACTTCTGTTCCATATACACAGGATTCGGGAAACGATAATACCGGCGGTTTATTAAAAACAGCAGCTGTGGCCGGGGGAATCATTGCGGGGATAGTCGGTACGATCGGTGCGGCAATCAGTGGGGGATTCACCGTTGCGCAGATTGCCAAACCGGCTGTGCCAAAACCACCAATTTCGGCAGGTGTATCACAACCTGTCTCGAGAATACCTGTTTCCGAACAGCTAACCCAACCAAAAGCAGTAAAGCAGCCTCCGCCTGAAGTCCAGTCCGAGGAACCACCCCAACCGAAGAAGAGACTGACGCCTGAACAAAGAATTAATCTGGAGACCATACGAAATCAGATGCAAACCCAGATCAATATAGATAGGACGCAGTTTAATCAGATCAAGGCTCAACGAAGCGAACTGGTCGGTCATCTAAAACGGAACTTGCTGAAATTCACCATAAAACAGGCAAATGAAACCAGAGAATGGATCACATTGGATCCCATCAAATTTGGTACAAATCTGGGAATGAAACAAATCTGGGACAGTATCTATGGAAATGAAGGTGGGGTGAGCGATTCAGAGATCATCCTGCGCATCAATTCTGTGATCAATAAACAAAATGCAGAATTGTCGGATCTTCGTAAGAATGTGATCCACCTTAAGAATGAAATCGAAAAGATCAATTCTATGCTGGCGGGGAAATAATCCTATGGAAACTATAAAACTACAGGATATTCAATTATTCCTGGCTAAAAAAGGGGGAGACATCAGCCCGTTGGCTACACTACCACCTTTATCATATTTCAGCAATCAGGTGGATAGTTCAGTAGATTTCTCAATAAAACTCGACGGAAAAATTAGCCAGGCTGTTGATACAGTAATCGTCTCCGATCAATTATTTCATTTGATGTTGATGAATAAAGACAGGAGTTTACAATCTTTTGCTCTCTATTCTGCACCGGGGGGAGAAAACATCCGGCTTCACATAGATGAATCTGCGCAAGTCACATTCCTTAATGAACAGGAATATATTCAGAAAATACTGGATAATTTTGAATCATCAGATAGTAATGACACAAAAAAAGAAATTTTTCGTACACTAACCATAGAGGAAGCCTGCGTACTTTCAGTCCTAATCGACCTGACACAAGCATCAAAGGAAAAAGGGAAGGCCTCAAAGTCTTTATCAGCCAAATGCATATCTTCAACCACAGTATTAAAAACAATAACCGGACTGAAAAAAATGACTGTGGCTGGCTTCGAGCATGTTCCGGTTACACAGTCAATTAGTACTCTCTTGTTCTATCTTGTCTATCGCCAATCAATTTCAAAAGTGCAGATCCAAAATGCACTTTCATCGCTTGAATCAATAGGCCTCGTCACATCAGATGAAAAGGGATGGCTGCTTTCACCGGAGTTTTCCTCACATTGCCTTGATACTTCAAAAGAGAATAGAATTATCGCGTTAAACAAGGGTAATGTGGTTGATGGCTTGATCGAGACTGAAGATGCGTACCTCATTCTGGGTGATGTTTCAACGTTGCTGATAAAGATATCGTTTGACCAAGGAAACAATTTGGAGTGGACATATTATTCATCTTTTTCTCTAAAAACCTACATCACCAACTTT
>JAAYYW010000195.1 GCA_012515195.1 Leptolinea sp. | reverse complement strand
TATTGGTGGATACAGCTGGGCCCGCCCGCTGGGATGGGGTTTGTTTGGACTTTTGACCGGAACAGCCGCAGCTTTTAAAAGCGGCGCCCAAATCTGGAAAGGAGCCGTGGGTGGACTCGGCGGAGGGATTGTCGGCGGGCTTTTGCTTGAATTTGCTCGCGCCAATCTGTCAGATCCCCTTCTGGGCAAAGCGGCTGGCCTTATCCTGATGGGGGCGGCAGTAGGTGGATGCATTGCGTTGATTGTCTACACTCTCTCCAAGGCATGGTTTGAGGTTCGAAATGGAAAACTCAAGGGAACAGAATTCATTCTGGATAAATTCCTTAAGTCCAATGGACCATCGGCCATTATTGGAAGTAGTTCATTGAAAGCAGATATCGCCATCCCTGATCCGGATATTTCACCCCAACATGCCATGCTTCAGGGTGGAGGAGAGTACTTGAACCTGAAAGATATGAGTATGTCAGGAACCTATGTAAATAACAGGCGTGTTGAACAGACCCGCCTGTCTAACCAGCAGGTGGTCCGTATGGGCAACACCGAATTGGTATATCACGAAAAGAGGTAACCCGTGATGAAAAATCAGATTTTTTTCAAAAGAGCGGTTTCCATTCTGGCTGTCGCCGGGATGTTGATGGGCTTCGCCCCGATGGCAGAACCGGCGCAACAAAGCAACGATGTCACTATCAATATTACCCAGGTTGACAATTCAAAGTTTCCCATGGTTACCGTGTATGTCTCGGTAGTAAATTCCAAGGGCGAACCCGTAGCTGTTAACCCAAATGCCCTCATCATCCAGGAAAATGGCAAGACCATACCAGCCAGCAATCTGGAAGGCGCTGGTGAGGTTGGCCCGTCGACTACATTGCTCGTAATGGATATCTCAGGCAGCATGAACAAAGGTGGCAAGCTCGACGCTGCGAAATCTGTTGCCAAAGAATACATACAACAGATGCGTGATGGAGACATGGCCGGTATCGTTTTGTTTAACACATCTGTGCGAACCTTGCAGGTGTTAAAAAATAGCAAGGCAGATTTGCTTTCCGCAATTGATGAGATTTCAGCGGGTGGTGATACTGCCATGTATGATGCACTGGTTTCATCTGTGAACATGTTGAATTCCGTTTCTGGCCGGAAGGCGATCCTGGTTTATACCGATGGATTGGATAACCGGAGTTCGGCATCCCTTGATACTGTGATTTCTGAGATCGGGAAAGGTGGTCTGACGATTTCGACTGTTGGATTCGGCGATGTCAACAAAGACCTTGGATCGCAAGAGTCGCTGGATGAGGGTTCACTCAAACGCCTGGCCCAGGAATCAGGAGGGCGCTATGGATTCGCGGCAAACCGTGATGAGCTGAGCGCTTTGTACGCTTCATATGGCCATACCATGCGGAGTGAATACGCCCTTACATACCAGTCACCTTACGGTCTGCGAAATGGAATTAATCGTTCACTGACCGTAACACTTGACCCTGCTTACAGCGGAGGCGCGCTTTCCGGCGCATCGGCTACCTATAATCCCGGTGGGTTGATCCCGGAAGTACCGGTGGGTGGTTCCTGGTCCATATTTTTCATCCTGCTGGCCATACTGGGTCTACTCACTGTTGGTCCGATGCTGCTGCCATTGGCGCAGGAACGCATACAAAGACCGAAAGCGAATGTGAATGTGAAACTACGACAAACAAAAAAAGTGGCGATCAAGTTCAAGGATTAAACCTGATTGCCGTGATATGAAAGAAGGCCTCTATTCCAATAAAGGCCTTTTTTTCTTATTACGTTCAAGTTCTTAATTGAATGAAACAAATAGTCTGGTAAACGTCTATTTGTTTAGAAAACATAAGAGATGCCTTGCTACCGAGGTCACTTTTCGTAAATACAGGTTGAGTCTTTGCCATTGGTTTTGGCCCGATATAATGCCGCGTCTGCCTCTTCGAATAATTGCTGGATGGTTTTTGTTTCACTGGAAAAACCTGCCACGCCAATGGATGCGGAAATATGAATTTCCTTTCCTTTGATTTGCACCGAGCGAATTTTTAAAGCTTGGCGGAATCTTTCTGCGGCTTCTCTGGCATGGGTTAAAGGAGTATCAGGGAGTAAGATAGCGAATTCATCACCCCCATAACGAGTGACAAGATCAATCTGCCGAAAAACACGACGGCAGCATTCGGCAGCCTCGTAAATCAGTTGGTCGCCGGCAGAATGTCCATATTCATCGTTGACCTGTTTTAGAGAGTCAATATCAATTACAAGCAGTGATAATGGGGCGCTGGTACGGATCGATCGATTGACTTCTCTTTGTCCGAGTTCTTCAAACCCGCGTCGATTGTATAATCCGGTCATAATATCCAACAAAGCAATCTGCTGCACCTCAGTGTGCAACTGAGCGTTGTTTATGGCGGCAGTTACTGTGTCGGCAAAGCTGACAAGAATATTTAGATCATTTTCATCGAAAACACAGGCATCCGGTGCAGAAAGCTCAATCATCCCGAATAATTTTTCTTTTTGCATAAGTGGAGCAACAATCCAACTTTTATGCGGGATGATCCCCAGTTTGGGATTTCGATTACTAAAAACTTTTTCTTCCGTTACATCAGTAAACAACCGGGCTTTCTTCTCATCGGCTACCAGGCCTGCCATTCCCTCATGGTTGTTTAACCTGATCGTGAATACTCCCGGGTCCTCAAACCCGAACTGGGCTCGAACGTGAAAACCATTTCTTTTGTGATCGCGTTGAAATAACAGACCGCCTTCCGCAGCCGGAATGGCACCAACAGCCGCTTTAAGAATTCCTTCTAAAATTTTCTGCAAGTCCAGTGTTGAAGTCAATGTGGAAGCTGCTTTACGCAGGTTTTCAGCTTCCCGGGCTCTTCTATCTGTTTTATAGAAAGAAAGATTTTTTGACAGGGCAAGCGCGATCTGGTCAATTACTTGTGAAAAAAAGGTAATTTCTTTTTCAGTGAAATGATGTTGATCAAAAAAACCGAACCCAACTGCTCCGAGCCGAACCCCATCAGCCGATAACGCGTGAATTACATAGGAACGGAATGGAATTGGCAAGTGATCTTCACCCAGGGTTTCCTTTTTTGGATCCCCGTTCTCAACAATTTCTGGATGAGACGCGATTTTCAGGCTGGATTTGGAGTCTTGGACAAGCTCGAATAACGCATTTTGTTTGTCCTGGTTTTTTGCAAAAGCGTATCCGGTGATTATCTTTCGAAGCGCAGGATCTAAAAATCCAACCAGAAAACCATCAAAAGAGAATGCCCGCACTACCAGGTCAACCTGATCGATCAGCATTTGCTTAAGATCACTTGTCTTGAGAGATATCTGCGTTAATTGATTGATGATATCCATTTGGAAATCATGCTGTTGCAGACTTTCGATCAGTCGAGTGTTTTCCAGCGCCTTGGATGCTCTTTCAGCATACGTAATAAGAACCCGCCTGGCTTTTTCATCGAATCCGTTGACTCTTGGGCTCTCAAGATTCAAAACACCAATGATCTCATCCCCGATCTGGAATGGAATATCAAATTCTGAACGGGTCAAATGAGAACCGCAGACATAGCGAGGATCTGTGTTTACATCTTTGACATAAATAGGCTTTTTATCTTTGATCGCCGCTATTGCCAGACCTTTTTTACTATCCATTGATAATGCATAGGGGTGGTCCGCTTTATACCCGGATTCGGAAATGAGTTCCAACGTCTTTGCAGATTCATCAATTAGTGAAACGGCTACATGTGCGCTGGCGAAATCTTGGTGAACTGTTTTTGTGATCTGATCAGCTAATGATTTTATATCACCGGTAGCCTGTAATAATGCGGTTGATGCCCGGAAAAGTGCATCGGATTCTCCCGCTTGCTGTTCAAGGGATTCATATAGTCTGGCATTTGCTATGGCTGAAGCTGTCAGGTCGGCAAAAGCCTGAAGCCGTTTGGCGTCTTCCTGACAGAAAAAATCCGGTGTTCCACAATCCAGGTTGATAACGCCAATGATCCGTCCTTGATGACGTAACGGTGCTCCAACGTACGAAAGGAGCCAGTCAAATTCTGGATATGTCTCCCACCCGGGAAATATTCGTGTATCTGGAATGACCAGAGGCAATCCATCTTTGAACATCTGCACCAGGGAGGCAAAACCGTCAACTTTCGAAGAAACATTCATGGTTAAATCGTGAAGCTTTTTTGTTTTGTATCCCCTTGCGCGGACAACATGAACAAGTTCACCCTCAATCAGCATGATATTGGCAGAATCATGCGGTACGACGCGTTGAGCCAATTCCAGAATCGTATCTAAAACTTCATCCAACTTCAACGAGCTGCTTATCGCTGCTGCTGAGCTGATTAGAGCTTCTGCAAGTGTTCGCTCTGCTTCTTCTGATTTCTGTATTCTTTCTTCTTCAGTGACATCGCGACTGATAACCAGGATACCAAATTGTTTATTTTCGGCGTCAAAAATTAATCCGGCATCTGTCTCTTTGCGAAACTCAGTTCCATCCTTTTTCAGGGCAGTAAACCGGAGCTTTTTTGTGCTCCGATCCTTTTTTATCGATTTAATAGCCTTGTAAATCAACTTTACGTCATGGGGCGCGATTATTGCCTCGCGCCGAAAGTCCGGGTGTGTGATCTCTTCAGGCGAATATCCATGCATGTCAGCCGCAAAGTTGTTGGTGAAAAGATACCTGCCATCCAGAGTCTGTAATGTTACACCCACAGGTATGGAATTTAGGATTGTTTCCAGAAAAGCCCGGTTCCCCCTTCCCAGGAGGGCTTCGGCCATGATCTGATACTGATCAATGGCGGATTCCTTTTTTTTCTTTTTCGCTTTGTTTGATCCTGAATCCATCATGCCTGATCCGGTTTAATTAACCTGTTTTGCATGAGTATAGAATATTTTGATCCCACATGCATGAGTGTATCTTAATGGGATCACTCATGAGCTTTCACCCGTTAGTCAATTGGAAGCGGATGAGGTTTGATCAGCCAACGGGTTATACGCCTCAGACATCTGGTTACGAAATTGTCGCGTGTAGAGATGGTAATACTTTCCACCCTTTCGCAAGAGTTCCGGGTGTGTACCAATTTCCGCGATTGCCCCATTCTCAATTACCAGGATTCGGTCGGCTTTCTTGATGGTTGAGAGGCGGTGCGCGATAATAAAACTTGTCCGACCATTCATCAAGACTTCCATACCCTTCTGAATCTGTGCTTCAGTCAGAGTGTCAACAGAACTTGTAGCTTCGTCCATTACGAATATCTCGGGATCTGCCAGAATGGCACGGGCGAGGCTGATGAGCTGCTTTTGACCGACAGATAACATATTCCCGCCTTCACCCACCGGTTCATTATATTTTTTGGGAAATTTTTCAATAAATGCTGTTGCGCCGGCCAATTGGGCAGCAGCTTCCACCTCTTTGTACCCGGCGTCAAGTTTTCCGTACCGTATGTTTTCCGCAATAGTGCCAGAGAAGAGATGTGGCGTTTGTAAAACGACACCGATGCGTGATTGTATGGCGAGAAGAGAGTAATCACGGTAATCACAACAACCGATCCTTATGGCGCCTGCTGTTGGTTCATAAAACCGACAAAGAAGATTAACAATTGTGGTTTTCCCTCCACCGGTTGGACCAACCAGGGCTATTTTTTCCCCGCGTTTCACCGTTAAGGAGAATTCTTTCAATACCGGGTTGCCATCGTCATAGGTGAATGAGACCCGATCAAATTCGATGTCTCCACGCAGTTGACCAGGATCAACCACATTCGCTTTGTCCTTGATATCCGGTATCGCGTCCACCAATGAAAAAATTCGCTCTGCCGAGGCGATGGATAGTTGGATTTCGGCAAACACCCGGGCAAGATCCTGTACCGGCCACATCATGAAGGTTATATATGTGATGAATGCCTGTATGCTGCCAATGGACATTACACCCTGATTCTGCGTTGCCCCGGTATACCAGACAATCGCGCCCACTGCGGCGGCAGAGATTATCTGAACGGTGGGCAGGAATAAAGCGCTTAGCCAGGCCGCGCGGTAACTTGCCCTGTACATATCGCCGGTAATCCGGCTGAATTCATCCAGGTTACCAGTTTCGCGCCCGAGAGATTTCACTACCCGGACTCCGGTGATGTTTTCGTTATATGCTCCCGTTATGCGCGAATTCAATTTCCGCACCGCACGATATGAATGAAGAATGCGCCGGCGGAATTGGATTGCCACATACATGAGCAGTGGAACAAGTGCAAGCACAATTAGAGCCATTTGCCAGTTGATGATGAACATGAAGATCATGGACGTTGTGATGTTCATCACCGCCCATGTAGTGTCAACCAATCCCCAGGTTACGAGTTCGGCAACACGGTCTGAATCTGACGTGACCCGCGACATGATCCATCCGACAGGAGTTTTACTGTAATAAGAAAGAGAGAGCTCCTGGAGATGGTTGAACATATCGCGCCGTAAATCATAACGAACCCGTTCCCCCAGAATTCCGGCAAGGTATATGAAACTAAAGACCATCAATGCCTGGAGAAGTGTCAGTCCACCATAGACGTAGAAGATCTGAATCAGGGCATTGGTATTTTTCTGGATGATACCGGTATCGATGATCTCTTTTCCCAGGTAGGTGAAATAAGCATCAAGGATCGAAACCACCATAATCGTGCCGAGAAAACCAGCCACCCAGCGCCAGTGGGGCTTTGTGAGACCCAAAATGCGCCGGAATGTCCGGCCGCTAAATCGGGTTTGAAAGTCCTCTTCTTCAAATGTTTCAATTTCTGACACTGGTAATCTCTCTTTCCAGTTCTTCTTCGACACGAGTTTGAATTTCAAAGATACGGCGATACATACCGGATTGATTCACCAAATCTTCGTGTCTTCCATGTTGAATGATTCGACCCTGGTCCATCACAAGGATAAGATCAGCGTTCTGAATACTCTGGATTCGATGGGCAATAATGAATGTAGTACGGTCGCGCATTAACGATTGCAGTGCTGACTGAATCTCAGATTCAGTTTCCGTATCCACAGCAGATGTTGAATCATCCAGAATTAGAATACGGGGATTCTTGAGCAAAGTACGAGCGATAGCCACGCGCTGCTTTTGCCCGCCGGAAAGAGTCACTCCCTTTTCGCCGACGATCGTCTTGTATCCTTCAGGAAACGTCAGGATCACATTGTGGATGGCGGCTGCCTGTGCAGCGGCAATAATCTCATCATGAGTTACCGTGCGGTCCACTCCATAGGCGATATTCTCTCCGATGGAACGGCTGAATAAAAAGGCTTCCTGTTCCACAATGCCAATATGGGCGCGAAGCCAACGTCTTGGGATGGTATTCAGCTCCCGGCCATCCAACAGGATTCTCCCAGCTGTGTATTCATAAAAGCGTGGAAGGAGATTCATTAAAGTGGTCTTGCCTGATCCGGTGGACCCCAGAAGCGCAATCACCTGGCCGGGTTTGGCTTCAAATGTAATATCCCGCAACGCATTGGTTCCATCTTTATAGGAGAAACCAACGCCTTCAAATCGAATCGATCCGGAAATGGGGATTTTTGGATCCATCGTACCTTCATCAAGGGGTTCACGATCCTGCTTGATGATCTCAGCGACCCGGCCAAAGGACACAAGACCGGTCGACATTTGAACGATCAATCGCCCAAGATTACGCATAGGGAAAATAATCCAAACGATCAACCCGGTGTAGGCGAGGTACGTACCAATGGTGATCTCACCATTTATGGTCATGATCGCGCCGGTGTAATAACCGTAGAGGATCTGTGCAGTACACAGAATATCGGTTACGGGCCAGAAGTAAGAATTTAGCACCAGGAGATGCTTGCCGCGCAAAAATTTTTCAAAATTATGGGTTTCAAATTTCTGTTTTTCAAATTGCTGGCGGGCAAATGCCTTTACAACTCGAACCCCTGTTAAGTTTTCCTGCAATGTGGTTGATAAGACAGCTTCCTGTTCCTGGTAAGCTTCGTATGCTTTGGAGATGTAATAAAAGAAAATGGTTGATAATGCCACGATCACTGGAATGACCGCCACAGATTTCCACGCGAGAACGGGTTGAAGATTTAAAAGCGCGACAAAGTTAACGAGAAAAAGAAGAACAATTCGTCCCACACTGATTGCCTGGTCAGCGAAGAAACGGCGGAGAGCGTCAACATCCGACGTTGATCGCTGGATTAGTTCACCGGTCTGTATCGAATCGTGATAGGTGAATGTTAGATGTTGAATATGGTCGAAAAGATAATTTCGGAGTCTGCGGGTGACACCTTCTGCGGTACGTGCGGCGAATGTTCCAGAAAGAAAAGAAAACCCTCCTTCGATGCCAGCCATTATTAGAAAGCTGAAAGCCAGCCAGGGTAGGGTAATGTGGCTGGCGCCTGCGAGATAGGTATCTATAAAAAAACGAAGAAGGAAATATGTGGCGGTTTTGGCCAGTGCGGAAAAACCCTGACTGACAGTGGCGACCAGGTATGTGATTTGATAGCCGGTCATCAGGCGCCAGAGGCCTAGAAGCCGATTGTTTGATAATGCCTTTTTCAGGTTAAAGTTCTGAGATAGCGTCTCTGTTGTCATGTTGGCAAGTACCTGTATGGTTAAGAAAAGAGATGGCTATTTTACTGCAAACTCTTGAATCGATGCGATTCGGGATGTGCCTTGAGGTACGATATTCTGGTATTATTGCGTCTGTTTTATCGCTGATTGAGCAAATCATAATGCTTGGATAATCCTTTTTTTTGATGGTGAAACATGGAATTCTCACAGTACTCTGAACCGCCTACGTCAACAACTCCGGAAGAAGGTGTCGGATTCATTGTCCGTGCGGTGGCAAAGACTCTTGATCTGATTTTGCATAACCTTATCGGGGTGGGTCTTGGTTTGCTAGTTGGGATAGGCATTGGGGTGCTTACTGCCGCTTCCGGACAGGCTGTACCGGAGGTCAACGATGAAGATCTGACTATCAGGTTGATTTCCGGGGTCGTGGCTACGATTGGTTTTATCTTTTACAACGCAATTTGCGAAGCTTATTATGGCGCTACATTGGGGAAACTCCTGCTGGGCATCCACGTGGTTGATCGCAAAGGCGAACAGATATCATTCGGGTCTGCCTTTGTAAGAGCGCTGGTATTTTTTATTGATCAGTTCTTCTTTGGAATTGTTGCGTATTTGAGTATGAAAGGCTCAGCCTTGCAGCAGCGCCTGGGTGATAAATGGGCCGGGACGGTAGTGGTTAAACGCTCCGAGGTCCAAAGCTCAGAAATCCCTTCCGGCTGCATGTTTATTCTTGTACTTCTAATTGGCCTTCTATTTGATGGTATCCTGCAGGTCTTACCAATCGTGTTTTTTATGATGAGTTAATGAAGTAAGTTTATTGTCGTTAGGTTTCGATTCTACCTGTTACTGTCTCGATATTTGCGTCAAAGACCAGATTGCGTTTTAATGATTTAAATACGGATCGAAATCGGATTCGAATCGACAGCCACAGGATTTAGAGGAAATGGGAGAATCAAAAAATTCATTTTTCGGAATTGGATTATTGGTCGGAGTGATGGTTACTATCATCATTTTCCTAATCCTGTCTGTTTGCGGAATGACCGGCTATCTATTCCTTGAACGTCCCCAGCTTTTTCCTGGAACAGTAACCCGTACCATTGACGCCCGGGGAGGCTGGCAGAGTTCAGGTGTCTGGGTAAAACCGGGCAACAGAGTAGAGGTCACCGTGGTGGATGGTGTCTGGACGCACTGGGAAGGAACAGAACCGTACAACGAGGGTTCAGGTGGGGGATATGTGTGTGGAAAAGCCATGTCTCCGGATGATTGTGTGGAACCACTTCCGAATTATTCGGCTGGTGGATTAATTGGCCGGGTGGGAGAAGAGATTTTTCCGGTTGGAACAGGAACTATTTGGAAGTCCACAGAATCCGGCAGGTTGGAGTTGCGGATTAACGACGGGGATGTTGGTTTGTATGACAACGACGGCGGATTGAAAGTGGAAGTTCATATTCAAAGGTAATTAGAATCTGATTGTTTCCTGTGCGAAATATCTTTTTATTATGTTGAACAGATAACCATTATTTGGCGTATCAAGAAAAAAGAACAACGATAACGCGAAGTTTTTCGAAATAAAACGTGATTCCAATTTTTCAGTTGTATGTGTTTTTAGACTGGACGTGAAAAAAAATCGTGATATGCGAATTAGTCCTTTCAAGCAAGTCCTCGAAATGCGTGTCAAAAAATGTCGATTCGTGGTTTTCACGTTTGCCAGAGTTTATTGATTTCCACAAGAGTATCAATTAGATTCTGTTTCCAGGTTTCTTCGTCTTCTGGCATGGGCAGCCAATACGAATTTTTGCCAGTTCGAGATCGAACAGGCAAAACCGGGAGATTGCGTGTAGGTGTTTCTTCCGGAAGAGGCGGGAAACGTAAAACAAGCTGCGCATTTTCGACAGCAATCGAAGCCAGCCCCGCGGTTTCAGAAAGGACTTTTACCCGCAGCATATACATCAGATTCTCCAACTGTTTGGGAATGGGACCGAATCGGTCGCCAAATTCGTCAGCCAGTGCCCGGATATCCTCGTCTGATTGGACATCAGCCAGGCGTCGGTAGAGGCGGAGGCGCATGGTCTGGTCTTCCACATAGTCTAATGGAATGCCCACAGACAATGGCAGGTCGACAGCTACGGGCATCTGGATTTCCCGCATATTGAGTTGTTCATCATCCAAAGGCTGCATACCTTCCGACTGACGCAATGTACGAACCGCCGATGCCAACATACGCGTGTACAGGTGGAACCCGACCGTGGCGATCACCCCGTGTTGACGATTGCCAAGTATCTCCCCTGCGCCGCGCATTTCAAGGTCACGCATGGCGATGGAATACCCGGCACCCAGTTGCGTGTTCTCGGCTATGACTTCCAACCTCTCCTGTCCTTCGGGGGTAGGGGATTTGCGGCGGTGACGGAAGAAATAAGCATAGGCACGCTGTGCCCCACGGCCTACCCTTCCGCGCAATTGGTAGAGTTGGGCCAGACCGAATGTATCACCACGGTCAACAATCAGCGTATTGGCGTTGGGGATATCCAGCCCTGACTCAATAATGGATGTGCATAGGAGAATGTCGATCTCTCCACGTGTAAATTGGTCCATTACCCGTGCCAGTTCCCCTTCAGGCATTTGCCCGTGGGCAACACCAACGCGAGCTTCTGGAACCAGTTGGTGCAGGTGGCTTTCCATTGCATGGATGGTCTGAACCCGGTTATGAACAAAAAAAACCTGTCCCTCACGGTCAAGTTCGCGCATTACAGCCTGGCGCACCACGCGGGGAGAATACGGTCCGATGTGCGTAATAATGGGCAATCGTTCTTCCGGTGGGGTGTTGATGGTCGAGATATCGCGTACTCCGGTGAGCGCCATATAAAGGGTGCGCGGAATCGGCGTGGCTGTTAGAGTAAGAACATCAATTTCCGTTCGAAGTTTTTTAAAATGCTCTTTGTGGGTCACGCCGAACCGTTGTTCTTCATCAATGATCGCCAGTCCGAGGTCTTTGAATTCCACATCCTGAGAGATCAGGCGGTGTGTTCCGATGACAATATCCACTTCTCCGCGCCACAACCTGCGGATGATCTCATCCTGTTCCCGGGTTGTGCGGAACCGTGATAACATTTCCACGGTAACCGGATATGCGGTCAGTCGTTGCCGGAAGGTATCATAATGCTGCTGGGCCAGTACTGTAGTGGGTACCAGAACGGCAACCTGTTTGCCATCCATAACCGCTTTAAAGGCGGCTCTCAGGGCGACTTCGGTTTTACCGTAACCCACATCACCACACAGCAGACGATCCATCGGTCTGCTTGCCTCCATGTCCTTCTTGACCGACCGGATTGCGCTCATCTGATCTTTGGTTTCTATATAAGGAAAACTGGCTTCCAGTTCGTATTGCCAGGGTGTATCCCCATGGAAACCATACCCTTCTGAGACTTGACGGCGGGCGTAAAGGTCAAGTAATTCACGAGCAACCTGTTGAACGGCTTCGCTGGCGTGCTGCCGGGCTGTAGCCCATTCGGTGCTGCCCAGGCGGGTGGGGCTGGGTGGTTCACCACCCGGTCCAATATAGCGGCTTAACCGGTCTGCCTGATGAACGGGAACGAAAAGCTGGTCACCGTTATCATATTCTACGCAGAGGAATTCTCCGGTAGTCTCATCGATATTACGTTTCACCAGGCCGATTAAACGACCGATGCCGTAATCCATATGGACTACCCAGTCTCCGGCTTTGAAGTCAGCATAACCGGCTTCAGGCGCCTCGGCTGATGGGGTATGCCGCTGCCGGATTTGCGGGCGTTCCCAACCAAATATCTCACTGTCGGTTAACAGCAGGGCTGAACGATTTCCATCAGTAATTTCCCACCCATCGCTTAATGTTCCGTCAATGATCTCAGGTGAAGCTTTAATCCCGGCTTCCTGTTGGCGTTCCTTCCACAGATCATCCAACCGCGATGCCTGGCGGGATACGATCATTACTCTGGCATTGTTATTCAGGCGGTCCCCTACAAAGTCGTTGAAGGGCTTAAGGCGGCCGCCAAATCGCTGTCCGGGTTGAACGGCTTCACCAAAATACCCTGTCTCGGGAGAGCTGCTGCGACCAAGTTCAAGCCATTTCAAACCGGAAAGTGTATCTTGTAATTCTGACCAGGTCAGGTATGGGATCGGGAAGTCCTCTGCCAGGATGTTCTCTTTGAGCAAGTCTGCCCGTAATTTGACAGCCTTTTCTTCAATATCATTGGCGGCTGTCTGTACGGTCTGAAGGTCATCGATCAGAACCAGGCTGCCCCGCGGAAGATAATCCAATAAACTGGCATGCGCCGGATGCACAAGGGGAAGTTTGAATTCATCTACTTCGCCTGTGATGCCGGCTTTTTCCGCCGCGCCGGGAAGTACTTCTCGTGCTGGTGTTATGCGAAAGGCTTCAAGTTTGGATAATGTTCGTTGCGAAACCGGATCAAACTGGCGGAGAGTATCCACCTCATCGCCAAAGAACTCCATCCGAATCGGGAATTTCTCTGCTGGAGGCCATATATCCAGAATACCACCCCGGCGGGAAAAGTAGCCCACCTCAAGAACGGTATCAGCACTCTGATAACCGATCTCCACCCAGTGCCGGACAAGTTCGTCAATCGTATGGTTGGTACCAATTTTGATCATACGGACTATGCGGATAAAATCGCGGCGTGGAAGGGTGCGGGCCATAATGGCACGAACCGGTGCAAAAATGATGGGTGAAATGGCAGGCCGGGTGGAACCGGGAACATGGTACGCCGCGAGTGTCGCCAGGGTTTGTAATCTCTCACGCCGGGTTATGTTTCCCCACGCGGCTTGTTCATAAAACAAAGGGTTGGGTGCCGGGAAACCCATGCGATTGGCTTCGGTATACCAAAACTTTAACTCATCACCGAGAGTAAATGCTCGCTCTGAACGATCTGTAAGGACAAGAACCGGGGTCGATACATCCATCGCGAGTGCCGCAGCCACTGGAAGACGGGCAGACCGGATAAGGCCTAAACCGGGGATGGTTTCCCCGGACCCGAGTGAAGACAGGATTTTAGAATAGCCAGGCAGACTACGGATAAATTCCAACATGTCAATTTTTCTCGACAGAACCGTTGAACCGGTTCATGGCTGTTTCAAGCCCTTCGCGGACAAAAAGAAGGGCGGCTTCAGCCGCGGAGTCCAAAACGGTATCCAGCATTTGCCGATCATTTGCGTGAAAGGATTGGAGGACATAATCCGCCGCGTCCATGCGTCCTGACGGCCGGCCAATACCCAGCCGCAATCGGGCGAAATTCTGCGTTCCCAAGCGTTCAATCGTCGAACCCAGACCTTTTTGCCCGCCAGACCCACCAGATGGCCTAATTCGAAGTGTACCTAACGGCAGGTCAAGGTCGTCATGGATAACCAGCAGATTTTCAATTGGGATTTTATAAAATTTCAGTAATCCACCAACTGCCTGCCCGGAAAGATTCATAAATGTCTGTGGTTTAGCCAGTATGATCCTGTGGTGTGAATCTTTGAACTGGGCTGTTAATGCATTTGACTGCATCTTCCCAAGGAAGACATCCAGTCTGTGGCAAATCCGGTCCACAGCCATAAAACCAATATTATGCCGGGTATTCATATACTCCCTGCCCGGGTTTCCAAAACCGGCTATGAGAAAAACTGGTAAGCCGGATTCTGTTTCTGTTTTGCGAAAGAGTCGAAACATCAGATTATCCGTTTTTATGAAAGTGATCGTTTGACGATCCAATAAATTCCAAAGGACAGGAAGAAACCAATACCCACGACACCACCGCGAAAAAGACTTCCATTTAAGTCCGACGGGGAAAGAATGGCAGGATTCGATTCATATGCCGGCCGGGTTGGCCTGGGTGTCAGGGTAGGTATGGTTGTTTCAACGATTACCATCACATTCGAGGTGGCTACCGGATCTGGTGGTGTTGGTGTTTCCACCGGGGAGTAATTGCGCACTCGTAAACCTGGCACAATCGTGTTTTTGCATGTGCCGCCTGTAATGCACACAGTTAACCTTAGATCATAATTCCCGTCTGAAATCAGGCTGGTATCCCACTCGGCAATCTTGCCCGGATTCACATTCTGATCGGTCTCAGCCAGGATGAACCAGGTATTTTTGGGGTCGTTTACATACCGGAATTCCACTTCAGCCCGTTGGAATCCTTCCATCGCTGTGATGCCATTAATTTCCACCCGTCCCTGAACAGCCTCACCGGCGCGAGGCGAAATAATAATCGGATCGCCAGCAGCTGCCTGTGCCAGGACTGGAGTAATAATGGCCAGAAAGAAAAACTGGCTTAGAATCAGTGATCGTCCAAAGAAACGCATAGCATTTAATTTTATCACCACTCATTCCAATGTCCGTTATCCCCTTAATGACCTATGCAAGCGCAAGTATGAACATAAACAATATGCTATAATTTTTTTACTATGATAGACGAACCTGTAAAACAATCGGATGAACCTGTGGAACCAGCCGTTATGATAACAAAAGGCGATACGGATTCTTCGTCGAAAAAAGCAGTGATTTGGATGGCGGTGATCGTAATCGTCGTTCTAGCACTTCTGGCTGCAGGTACGATCTTTCTACTGCGCAGCGACGTTGACACGACCAGCCATATCCGCGATATTTTCATCATATTTATGGCCCTGGAATCATTCATAATCGGTCTGGCACTAATCGTGTTAATTGTTCAACTGGCAACTCTGATAAACCTGCTTCAGAACGAGATCAAACCGATCTTAAATTCAACCAGTGAAACCGTGGACACACTGCGTGGAACTGCAACGTTCCTGAGTAATAACCTGGCTGAACCGGTAATAAAAATGAATGAGTCACTTGCAGTAATGCGCAAACTTATTGATTTTCTGAAAATATGGAAATAGTATTGGTTTGCGAAAACCGGTCTATTGAATCGTTGAAAGGAGAATAAGATGTCAGATCATGATGAATTTGGTGCGTTTTTAGTGGGGTTTGTGGTCGGTGGTTTGGCCGGAGCCGTCACGGCGTTGTTACTCGCGCCGCAATCCGGGGAAGAAACCCGCACAGTGATCAAAGAAAAGGCCATTGAGCTAAAGGATGTCGCGGCTGATTCTTATACGGAAGTCTATGACAAAGCCGAAGATCTGGTAAAAACTTCTCGTGGAAAAGCCGAGGAGTTGGTAAAGACATCACGCGATAAGGCAGAAGACCTGGTAAAAACAACCCGCGAAAAAGCTGAAGAACTGACCCAAAAGGGACAGGTTGTTCTGGAAGAACAGAAAAGCAAACTGGTCGGCAAAAAAGAATCCAAACCAGCGGCTTAAACCCAACCCCGCATTAACCAATAAAGCAGGCCCCTTTAGTCTTTCAGGGGCCTGTATCTTTTGTGGATCGAAAAATGATTAATCTGCCAGTACCCGAAGAATCCCCAATGCGGTGGGAATTTGTGTGACCAAATCGCTGGGAAGGATCGCCGCGGGATCCACATCTTCTGAAGCCAGGTCGCCGCAACTCGCGTGGACCCAAACACCCAGCCTGGCAGCATCCAATGGTTTTAATCCCTGAGCCAAAAAACCCGTTATCAGACCGGCCAGCAGATCACCGCTACCTGCACGGGCCAGTGATGGGTTGGCGCAGGTGGAGATGTACGCATGACCATCAGGAGAGGCAACAATGGTCAATGCTCCTTTCAGTATCACGATCTGTTTCCATTCTTTGGCGAACAGGATTGCCAGATCCAGACGGCGATCCTGTACTTCCTTTATGGTCAGTCCGGTAAGGGACGACATTTCTCCTGGATGAGGCGTTAAGATACAGTTTTCAGGCAGAGTTTTCCACCATTCAGGATAATCTGCCAAAATACGCAGTGCATCCGCGTCTAAAACAAGCGGTGGAAGGTCTTTCTTGACCTTTGATTTTGGTTCTTCCGGGTCTGAGGGAACAAACCCGATTACTCCAGCAGACCCTTTTCTCCCCTGACGGTTCAAGAAGCGTCGCATGAAATGCGCGGTTGTCTCTTCGGTGCCGAGTCCGGGGCCAATGAGCAACGCCGTGGCTTTTTCTAAATTTTTATTTACCACATCCACGGCTGATTCAGCGATCACCCCGGCTTCATGCGGCAGAAGCAACCATGTAACTTCAGGGAACTGCCCGGCTATAGCCGTGTGGATCATGCCGGGGATAGCTGCCCGGACAAGGCCGGCACCGCTGCGGTAGGCAGCTTCAGCCGCCAGTAGAACAGCGCCAGTGTAATTGATTGAACCGGCAATGATCATGGCTGTGCCAAAAGTGCCTTTGTGGGCATCCAGCGGACGTTTGGGAAGGAACGCTGCCATGTCTGCTGGTGTGATGAGTTCATGTAGTCCGGAGGTCCAATCTGGGATGGCTTTCTCAAGACCAATGGGAATGTTCACAAGATTTCCGCAATATTCATAAGCAGGGAAACTCAGCAAACCTGTTTTGACAGCCGCCATACATAGGGTGTAATCAGCATGTATCGTTTCGGGTCCCACCGCACTGGATATGCAGTCAATACCGCTCGGGCAATCAACGGCAAGGATCACGATCCCTTTTTCAAATTTGCCCACAGTTTTCAACACACCACGGATACTGTCATCAAGCGGAAGATGAATCCCGGTTCCCAGGATACCATCCAGCAAGAGCTGCGTTTTTCCACATAATTTCTTTAATGTCGCGTAACGCTGGTCTTCCTCCGCCAATACAATAGTCC
>JAAYYW010000194.1 GCA_012515195.1 Leptolinea sp. | reverse complement strand
TGTCAGATAGTGATCCTGATGATCCTCGGCCGTGTGTGAGAGATCTGGTCCCGGTACCCGGACATATGTTTACTGTTGGACGTTTGGACTTTGAAAGCGAAGGTCTAATACTCATGACCAACGATGGAGAGCTGGCAAATAGACTGACCCATCCACGTTATGGACATGAGAAGGAATACCGTGTGTTGCTGGCGGCAACTCCAGATGAAGAACAATTGAGCACATGGCGGCGCGGCGTTGTTCTCGAAGATGGTGATAAAACATTACCTGCCGATGTTCAGATCGAATCTAAGCTTGGTAAAGGCGCATGGGTGCGTATTATTATGCGGGAAGGACGAAAACGCCAGATTCGCGAGATTGGCAAACGCATTGGCCTTCCAGTTGTACGCATTTTGCGGGTGAGGATCGGAACACTTCGGCTTGGGACTTTAAAACCCCGCGAATGGCGCAACTTAACATCGGAAGAAGTGAATACTTTGCGGAGTTTGCAATCACATTCGGAAAAGCCAAATTCGCTTGCGGCAAAACGCCGGACTGAAAGGAACTCTGACCGTTTCGCCGAGCGGAGCAATCACCCGGCCTCTGAATCAAGACCAGGAAAGAGTAGGAGCAGAAAACCAGATGGTGGGAAACCACGAAGACCGACCGGTTCGTCTTCGGGGAGGCCTGCACGACAATCGACAGCAAAGCCAGGCCAACCGGAACAACGGCCATGGCGTCCGGATACAACGCGCACCCCAAAAACGGGATGACAGAAAAACAACCGGTAGAGAATAGACCACTACTTAAAGAATAAAAAAGGAACCTGAGAGGTTCCTTTTTTATATTCTGAAAATAAACGATGCTGCTTATTTCTTCATCTCTTCCTGCGGTGCATCAGGAGGGAGAATCACGGCATTAACCTGTTGGACCCGCTCCAAGGGGAATGCGTTATCTTTGGCTTTCTTTCGCAGGAAATCCTTTACCTTATCAGCCCCCACAGTAGCATACGGAGCATCCAGCGCATCTACTTTTGCCTTTGGATTGGTAAAAATCAACAATGGATTAACCGTCGGTACCTTATCTTCATCCATTTGGCGCGCAAAATATTTTTGAATATCTTCTGTGGCATATTGGGCTTCTTTATCCGGGCGGCCGAGGCCTTCCTGGGCGAACAGCTTGAGATACCAGTTTCCCCCTTTCTGCCGGTATTTCCCTTTTTCGTATGTGATCGTCCCGCGCTGTTGATAGGGCAAAATCACCCAAATGCCAGAAGGACCAACCAGCAAGTGGGAAGCCGAAGTGGCATAGTGGTATAGCGAGTACCGGTCGTCCAGGCCTTTTAAAGCCGCGCTGATCTGTTCGTCAGGGCGGGGTGAACGTCCAAATTTATTGCTGAAATAGATGCCAAATTGTGATACGAGAAAACCGATGATCAAGGCCATGTAGGAGTAGGTAATATATTCCACTTTACCTTGAAGGGATAGGACAAGCCCGCCGATCAGGATGGCTACCGCGACAAAAGTTAATATTTGGCCGATCTTTTTATTTCGGTTGATCAATTTTGTGTTCGAAATGGTCTTCATGGATTGATTTTTCCTATTCTATGAGTTTGGGATCGGAAGAGGGGTGATTGGAAAGGCGGTCTTGAATGCCACTGCGAAGTGAGCCAAGAAGTTCGCTTTGCACTGATTCGTAGGCAACACGCAGAGCTGATGTCATGGCACGTGCATCCGAACGGCCATGAGCGACAAACACAAGCCCATCCACGCCCAGAAGCGGTGCCGCTCCAATTTCTCCCGGATCCATCAACTTTTTTATGGCTTTAAAGGCTGGTTTTGCCAGCAACGCGCCGATCTTGGTCTGGAATGAAACCATAAGTTCTTGTTTGAGCGTGTCGGTAATTAATTTTGCAACTGATTCACTGGATTTGAGCAGTATGTTTCCCGTAAACCCATCGGTCACGACAACATCTGTGTGTCCGCCAAAAACCTCTTTGCCCTCCACGTTGCCAATAAAGTTCAATCCAGATTCTTCCAACAGGTGATAGGTATCCTTGGTGAGCTGATTGCCTTTTCCAGCTTCTTCGCCATTGGAGAGCAATCCAACCCTGGGTTTTTCAATTTTTAATGTTTTTTGAGCGTAAATACTGCCCATTACGGCGAATTGCAAAAGGAATTCTGGGCGGCATTCAGCGTTTGCTCCAATATCAAGCACTACACAACGCCCTCCCTTGACGGGGAACAGGGCAGTCAACGCGGGGCGCTGGACATCTTTGAGACGGCCAAGAGTGCGAATGGCATTGAACAGAATGCCACCGGTGTTGCCGGCTGATATGAAAGCCTGACCCTCGCCGGATTTTACTAGTTTTAGGCCTTCGGCCATCGAATTTAGCGGTTTCTTTTTTGCGTTTTCCACCGGCTTATCCCACATCTCCAGAATATCAGGCGCGTGAACCAACCTGATTTTGGACGTGTTCCCGCGGGCTGCGGTCAGTTTAGGTTTGATGATATCTTCATTCCCGACCAGAAGGATTTCCACATCATATTCGTTTGAAAAATCGATGGCAGCGCGAATTTCAGGATCGGGATATTGATCACTTCCCATAGCATCGAGAACCAGAGCCATTTAGTACTCCTCCATCTGTTAGTTTGCTTGACACGTGTACAGCACCGATTATAATTGCACTCGTAACTGCGCTGGTGCTGGAATTGGCAGACAGGCATGGTTGAGGGCCATGTGCCGCAAGGCGTGGGGGTTCAAGTCCCCCCCAGCGCACTGAAATACACCTGATGAACCGCCCCGATCGGGGTGGTTTTGTTTAACATTCGGACGGACATTGGACAAGTAATTGCCTGGTCTGCGTTTGCTCGTAGTTTCCTGTCCATTTTCGGTGTGGCATTACCCTGGCGTTTGATAAACAAAGAGGGCGCCGGCACTGCGCCCTGTACGATTGGTAATGAACTGATCCATTGTACGTTGAAAACCGAATGAGAAGGAGCGGGTGATGAGATTCGAACTCACGAATGGTACCTTGGGAAGGTACTGCCTTACCACTTGGCGACACCCGCATAGGAACTTACCGATTTTTTTGGAAGGTACTTCTTTAAAGATTAACGTTCAAATTATACCAAAATGCAAGCATACGAAAAGGTTTTTTTATCGAAAGATATTATTGATCATAGTTTTCAATCATAAAAAAAGAAGACACAAAGATCTCTCCGCCATTTTTATGCTTTTTTTCTTTGCTTTATATCTGTTTATGGGACAATGTAGAAATAGTAGAAAACTTGGAATATTGTCATAATAGAGCTAGTCTTGGCATAAACACGGTTAAAAACGGACACATGTCGAAGCATGGTGAAGTATAAACGAGCACTGGGATTAGCAGACCGATGAAACATGTTAGGATCGGAACAGAAATGATTGTTCACTGTTCATATAGAAAAGCACGGATCCAAATTTTCGACACAAAACGGAAAAACCGATGATCTATGAATCTTTTTTGATTTTAGTTCAGAATATATCTCTGTTACTTGCGTCTGTGTTGATCGTAGATATCCTGTCGCAAAACTGGCTTGGCGGGCGCAATGTCTATCAGAATGTGGCTATAGGGCTTATTGTTGGTTTAATCGGTATATCGATCATGCTTACCCCGTGGGTTTTTATCCCCGGGGTGATTTTTGATACACGCTCTGTATTGTTGGGAATCTCTGGTTTATTCTTTGGCTCCATTCCGACAGTAATTGCCATGTTGATGACCCTGATCCTGCGGATATACCAGGGCGGATATGGAACCATAATGGGAGTTTCGGTCATCATCGCCACCGGTTCTCTCGGGATTTTATGGAGGAAGATCAGCAGGAAATCTCTGGAGAATATCTCCGGGGTGGAACTTTATCTTTTTGGCTTGCTTATCCATGTTGTGATGTTGATGCTAACACTAACCCTGCCTAATGAAATTGCCAAAATCACATTTAATGCCATATATGTACCTATCTTAACAATTTATCCTTTAGGGACCGTGATCCTGGGTAAGATCATTATCACCCGCCTCCAGCGGGAAAAAATGGGTGAAAAGATCGCAGAAAAGGAAGCCCACTACCGAATAGTAGCTGAAAACACCTATGACTGGGAATACTGGCTTAACCCTGAAGGTGCGTTTGAATATTGTTCCCCTTCCGTCAGCCAGATCACGGGGTATACCTGGCAGGAGATGCTTAGTGACCCGGATTTGATATCGAAAATGGTCCATCCGGAGGACCGTGGATTTTTCCAAGAGTATCATGACATTCAATTGAAAAATGAAGGTCATTCAACTGAAAGTGATGTTGATTTTCGGGTTATCCGCCCGGATGGGGAAATAAGGTGGATCAACCACATTTGCCGGCGAATCTATGATGAAAATGGTAAATACCTCGGATTGCGAGGAAGCAACCGAGACATTACGGAAAAAAGACGCGCGGAGGAAGACCTCCAGCTGAATGAAGAAAAATACCGGTCATACACCGAAAAGATCTCTGATGTAATCTGGGTATTAGATCCGGAAACCCAATTTTTCTCCTATGTGAGTCCTTCAATAGAAAAGCTGCGTGGTTATTCTGTGGACGAGATCATGGCACAACCGGTAGACTATGTTTTTCGACCGGATGACGTAACCCGTATTAATCAGTTGCTCCGTGACCGGTTAAATGATTATTTAAATGGGATAGTGCCGTTAGACAGGGTTTACATCGACGAAATAGATCAACACTGCAAAGATGATTCGTATATTTTGACAGAAATAACCACAAACTTTCAGAAGAACCCGACGACAGGGCGTATAGAAATTTTCGGAGTAACACGGGATATTACAGACCGAAGAAAGATGGAAATTGCCCTGAAAGAAGAGAATGACCTGTTGGAAGCAGTCTTCAACAGTGTACCAGGAATTCTATTTTTATATGATGCCGATGGCAATCTTCTCAGATGGAATAGCCGTCATGAAGAAGTAACCGGCTATTCAGCCGAAGAGTTGGATCATTTCAACCTTTACAACTGGTTTGACGGGAAAGAGGAAGACAAGATCCGGGTGGAAGATTGGGTGGTAAAGGTTTTAGAAACCGGTTTTGCGGTTACTGAAGCCGAAATTTCCACTAAAACCGGTGAACAGATCCTGTTTGAATTCACGGCATCCCGACTCGAGATAAATAGAAAAGCTTTCTTTACTGGCATTGGAATCGACATACGTAATAGACGACAGGCCGAAATCAAGATTATGGCAACAACGGCTGATCTCGAAAAGAAAAAAGCCGAGGCTGCCGAAAATAATAAAAAACTGCTCAGCATGATCGAAGAGCAAAAAAAAGCAGAAGAAGCATTGCAGCACGAACAATACTTAATGCGAACGCTGATGGATACCATTCCGGACACCATCTGGTTCAAGGATAAGGAAAGTCGGTTCCTCAGAGTGAATGAAGCACAGGCAAAAAGATTGGGGGCTATGTCGCCATCTGACCTCCTGGGAAAGACTGATTTCGATTTCTTTCCGCAAGAACATGCAAAGTTTGCGTTTGAACAGGAACAAGAGATCATCAAAAAAGGACAATCCATAATCAATGATGATGAGATGATTGTCTTTTCAGACCGGCCGCCGGAATGGTTTTCAGTATCCAAACTTCCCCTGTATGATCAGAGTGGAAAAATTGTTGGCACGTACGGTCTGGCACGAGATATTACTGAGAGGAAGAGGGCAGAGGAAGAGCTGCAAACCGCTTACGACGCCACCCTGGAAGGTTGGGCGGCCGCGTTGGAATTGCGGGAGAAAGAAACAGCCAATCACAGCCGAAATGTAGTGGAAATGACCGTTCGGATCGCGGAACATTTTCAAGTTTCGGAAGAAGAAATAATCCATATTCGACGTGGGGCGCTTTTGCATGACATCGGTAAAATGGGAATACCCGATTCCATTTTATTGAAGCCCGGTCCGTTGTCTTCAGATGAGTGGAATGTGATGAAAATGCATCCGGTCTTCGCCTGGAGGTTGCTTTCTGGAATCCCTTACCTGGAGCCGGCTCTGGCGATTCCCTATTCACATCACGAACGCTGGGATGGAACCGGGTATCCGCAGGGATTAAAGGGTACCGAGATTCCATTATCAGCACGGATATTCGCTGTTGTGGATGTGTGGGACGCGCTGTCTTCAGACAGGCCATACAGACCAGCCTGGACCTATGACACGGTGATCCAATATATCAAAGACCAGAGCGGCGTTTTTTTTGATCCTGATGTGGTTCAGGTTTTCTTAGAAATCATCAATCGGACCGGGTCCTGATCTTCACCTCATCACTGTCCAAACCGGCTTTCTGATATCCATTTTTGTATTGACAGAACTGCTCATTCACCATCTCACTGCCACATGAGGGAGATCTCTGTAGGATTTTTCTCTGGTATAATTTTTTACTTGGTATAGAAAATCACCTTGTTTACAAGTTTTTCAGGAGAATTATTTGGCCTTTAACCCTCTCAACTGGCTGATGGGGATGTTTTCCCTGGATATAGGGATTGATCTGGGGACAGCCAATACATTGGTCAATGTGCGCGGCAAAGGTATTATCATCAACGAGCCGTCATGGGTCGCTATCGATAAAAAGAGCCGGCGGCCTCTTGCTATTGGCGCGCAAGCGAAAGAGATGGTAGGCAGGACACCCACCAATGTGGTAGCCATTCGCCCGTTGCGTGATGGGGTTATTTCTGAATTTGAGATTACCCAGGCAATGTTGGGGTATTTTATTGGTAAAGCCCATCAACAAACAATTGTTCCGATGCCTCGCCCGCGTGTGGTGATCGGTATTCCTTCCGGAGCGACAGAAGTGGAAAAGCGTGCTGTTTTTGACGCGGCCATGGCTGCCGGAGCACGGGAGGCTTATCTTATTGAAGAGCCCCGGGCGGCCGCCCTGGGAGCGGGTTTGCCAGTCTCTGAAATTCACGGCAGTATGGTAGTGGATATCGGTGGTGGAACGACGGAAGTGGCCGTTATGTCCATGGGAGGGATTGTTGTTTCACGTTCCCTGCGTGTGGCTGGTGATGAATTGGATCAGGATATTGCCCTGTATATCCGGAATAAATATAACCTGTTCATTGGCGAACGTATGTCTGAACTGATAAAAATCCAGGTTGGTTCGGCATTCCCGCTGCCGGTTGAAAAGACCATGACCGTACGTGGACGGAATCTTGTTTCCGGTTTACCGGAAGCTATCGAGATATCATCTGTTGAGATCCGGGAAGCAATCTCCGGATCCATTCAAGTCATTGTCGATACCATAAAGGACGCGCTGGATGAAGTACCTCCAGAGATCATATCGGATCTTATCGAAGGGGGTATCTGCATGGCCGGTGGAACTTCTCAGGTTCAGGGTTTACAGCAGCGTCTGGCTGATGAGTTGAGATTACGCGTCTGGGTGGCCGAGGATCCCATGACATGCGTGGCACGTGGCGCGGGATTGGTCCTGGAAAACTTGGAGCTCTACCAGCAATTTTTAGCTCCCCTTGACCGGTCAGGTACCCGCAGGTAGGTTATAATCCGCGTGTTCGTAATTTCAATGAACACCTTAAAAAAATGAAATTATCCACTCCTGGTAAATGGCGTCCGCTGATTGTGACGCTTTTTGTCGCCGGAATTGTATTCTTGGCATTGGCCGGTTATCTCGCGCCAATCATCCGGATGACATTGAATCCCATAGTTGATCTTCAAAGCTGGATTTCCACCCGGTATACGGCTCTTTATGATTTTGTTACAGTGCCGAGGGATGTGGCCAGTTTGAGGCAACAAAATGCAGTATTAACCAATGAGAATTCACGGCTTCAAACCCAGATAATCCAGCTGCAACAGCAGTTAAGAGAAGCTGAGGTCCTATACGCTTTGTTGGATTTTGCCCGATCACGGCCTGAAAATGAGTATGTGGCCAGTGCCGTTATTGGGCGTGACCCCAGTCCGTTTTTAAGCTACGTGATCATAGACCACGGGTCTGACGATGGAATCCGGCATGGTATGCCGGTTGTGACCCAACAGGGACTGGTCGGACGGGTTGACGCGGTTACAGCAAGCGCGTCACGCCTGCAATTGATAACCGATCCTGGATCTACAGTCAATGTTCGGTTGCAATCGACTCAAACAGAGACATTATTGCAAGGCTCCATTACAGGAGATCTAACGCTAGAGATGATCCCGCAGGAAACAAAACTGAACACGGGTGATCTTGTGCTCACGTCTGGCCTGGGGGGAAGTTACCCCTCAGATGTTATCATCGGGCAGGTGATTTCGATTCAACGCCGTGAAGGTGAACTATTCCAGACCGCATCCATTCAACCAGCTGTCGATTTTGCCCAGTTGCAAGCCGTGTTGGTGATTACCAACTTTAAACCGGTTGATATTGAACCGCTTACCCCGGAATTGTCTCCGTAGGTTACCATGCCGGTTATTGTGGGAATCCCGGTTTTGATCTTTTCTGTGGTTTTACAGACCACAGCGTTTTCGCGCCTACCAATGCTGTATGGCACAGCTGATATTGTGATGCTTGTCGTTTTAGCCTGGATGCTGAATGAACGTGTTCACCATGGTTGGGAATGGGTGCTTATGGGCGGGTTGATAGTTACGTTTGTTTCCGCCCTACCTTTCTTTACCTATTTTTGGAGCCTGATCATGGCAGCTGGCCTTTCTTACTGGCTTAAGAGACGAATATGGCAGACACCAGTGCTGGCCATGATGGTGAGTTCTCTTTTTGGCACATTGGTAATCCAGGTTATGTCCATTGGTGTATTATCTGTTACCGGCACCGACATACCTTTCAGGGAGAGTTTCAACCTGGTTGTTCTGCCAAGTATTCTTTGGAATTTAATGCTGGCTATTCCTGTGTTTACTCTGGTAGGTGAACTGGCAGACTGGTTATATCCAGAAGAGGTGAGGTTATGAATTCAAGCCGCAACTATGGTCATTTCCAAGGCTGGCGAATGATTGTTGTGCTAGCTTTGGTAGCGGCGGTATTCGTTTTCTATATGTTCCGTTTGCTCAGTTTGCAGGTAATTGCTGGCCAGGTTTATGTTGACCAGGCAAACGAAAACCGGATCAAGAATGTAAGTGAACCTACCCAGCGCGGGATCATTACAGACCGCAATGGGTTCGTTCTCGCCCGGAATGCTCCTTCTTACAATATCACCATCACACCGGCGAATCTCCCGGCAGATAAAGGGGCTGTTCAAGAGGTATATCGTCAATTAAGTGAATTGATCGACATCCCGGTAAACCGCGGCGAGATAAATGATGAAACAACCAAGGCATTTAAGTATTGTGATAATGATATGGGAATTACCCAGATCGTTTATATTGCCGATACGAATGCGCCTTATACACCGGCCCAGATTAAATGTGACGTGGATGAGAAGACCGCGCTCATAGTGCAATCCAAACAATCAGATTGGCCGGGAGTGGGCGTTGAAATCTCAACTGTCCGAGAATACCCGACTGGATCTCTCACTTCCGAAATAATCGGTTTTCTGGGACCGATTCCAGCGGCGCTGGAAGAAACATTAAAGGAGCTTGGTTTTGTTCTCGGGCGTGACAAGTACGGATACGCAGGTGTTGAGAATTCGCTAAATGATATTCTTTCTGGTACGAATGGAAAGCGGACTGTTGAAGTTGATGTGGCAGGAAAGGAAATCCGGAATATTGTCGAACCAATCAATCCGGTTCCTGGAAATAACATCAAATTGACAATTGATTCCCGCCTGCAAAATGCAGCGAAATCAATATTGATGGGAGAAATCAATTTCTGGAATACATACTTAAACACGATTCGTTCCTCGAATGGTGTAGCAATTGCCATGAATCCAAAGACAGGGGAGATACTTGCCATGGTGTCTTACCCGACATACGAAAATAATCGGATGGCCCGGTTCATTCCGGCTTATTATTACAATCAAATCATGAATGACCCAAACCGGCCTCTTTTCAACCATGCCATTTCGGCGGAACACCCTCCCGGGTCAGTTTTCAAAATGGCCGCAGCCATCGGCGCATTAAACGAAGGCGTGGTTACTCCGAATCAGGAATTGGAAGATCTGGGAAAGATCACCATTGTCCAGAAATTTGCAGAAAATGAAGTCGGAACACCGAGAGATTTTGTTTGCTATGACAGAAACGGACATGGAATGGTTAATTTCCTTCGCGGGGTTGCCCTCTCATGCAATGTATATTTTTACAAGATCGGTGGAGGGTATGAAAATGAGGTTCCTCAAGGACTGGGTATCTGGCGGATAGGAGATTATGCACGAGCTTTGGGGTATGGGGTTGAAAGTGGCATAGAGCTGCCAGGCGAATCATCCGGATTGATCCCGGACCCTACCTGGAAACGTATCCAACTGGGCGAGAACTGGGCGACAGGCGACACATATATTGCGACAGTAGGGCAGGGATATGTGTTATCTACCCCAATCCAGGTATTAATGTCCGCCGCCACGATCGGAAATGATGGTAAGCTGATGCAGCCTACGATAGTCCATGAGATAACAGATTTTGAAGGGAATGTTGTTCAGCCGTTTACCCCGAAAATGAAATGGGATATTACTGTTGATCCCAAGATACGCATATTTGATGAGGATTTTATACCCACTGGAGAAATGAAAACAGTTGAACCATGGGTATTGAAACTGGCTCAGGAAGGAATGCATGAAGTTATCCGGAATGGGACAGCAACAGATGAGTTTATCGGTGATGAAGCATTGAAGATCGCCGCGAAAACAGGTACTGCGGAATACTGCGATAATATTGCCCAGGAAGCAGAATTGTGCCAACCTGGCAACTGGCCTTCTCATGCATGGTTCATGGCTTATGCCCCGTATGATGACCCCGAAATTGCTGTAGTTTCTTTCGTGTATAATGGTGGTGAAGGCGCCAGCGTGTCAGGACCTGTAGTCCGGAAGATCATTGATGCCTATTATGAGTTAAAATCTATAGATGCCGCAACTAATATGCAACAGTGATCCTATTGAACTATGTTAAACCCAGCAACAATCACCGGTGATCAACAGGCTGATTTTCACATCAAGGGTATTAATGATGGTCTATTGGTAACTCTTGGTGAAGGAGAGTGGCCGCTTCTGCGGGAACAACTTCTGCGGAATATTGAAGAGAGGGCTGCCTTTTTTCAAGGTGCCAGGCTGGCCTTGGATGTCGGTTCTCATGTAATAAAAGCGGCCGACATGGGAGCGTTACGTGACAAACTGGGAAATTTTGGAATAACGTTAACGGCTGTTGTCAGCAGTAGTGGAGTAACCGAAAAAACTGCCTTGATGCTGGGTATTGCCACGAGTATCCAGTCGCCCAGAAAAACCACAGTTGCAGATGCGCGTCCGGTGGAAGCCCCAGTCCCTTTAAGCGGCGAAGCCGCGGTTTTTGTTCAGAAGACTCTTCGGTCTGGAATGAAGATCGAGAACAAGGGAACGATAATAGTCCTTGGCGATGTCAATCCTGGCGCTGAGATCGTAGCCGGTGGAAATGTAATCATCTGGGGACGAATGAAAGGCACAGCTCAGGCAGGGTGTAATGGCAACAATGGAGCAGTCATATGTGCGTTGGAAATGGCTCCAATGAGATTGAAGATCGCAGGAGCCACGCTTGAAGGAAAACCCCGGAAGGCAAAAGCAGGTCCGGAATATGCGTCGCTTGTATCGGGTATGGTAATCATCCAGCCCTGGAAACATACTACAAATTGAGGTAGATGAATGTCTGGTAAGGTCGTAACAGTAACATCCGGAAAAGGTGGAGTGGGAAAAACAACTACCACAGCCAATATAGCCGTGGCGTTGAGTATGGAAGGCGCGAAAGTAGTTTGCCTTGATGGTGATATTGGACTGCGAAATCTCGATGTGATCATGGGATTGGAAAACCGGATCGTCTATGACCTGGTAGATGTTGTTGAAGGCCGCTGCCGTTTGCGTCAGGCTATGATTCGGGATAAACAAAACTCTGAGTTGTATCTGATCCCGGCTGCTCAAACCCGTGATAAAAGCGCTGTTTCGCCGACAGATATGGTCAAACTCTGTGATGAACTTCGTCCGGATTTCGATTGGATTTTGATCGATTCACCGGCTGGTATTGAACGCGGCTTCCGAAATGTAATCGCGCCGGCTGATATAGTCCTGGTCGTCACCAATCCGGAAGTATCTGCAGTTCGGGACGCAGATCGGATTATTGGTCTGGTTGAATCGGAAGAAAAAGGCCCCGCCCGATTAATAATCAACCGGTTGAACCCCTCAATGGTGAAACGCGGAGAAATGCTCAGTGTG
>JAAYYW010000015.1 GCA_012515195.1 Leptolinea sp. | reverse complement strand
GTCTGAGCATTCTGTATGCTATTTTTCCAGGATGCAACACAAACGTACCGTCAGCGGGAAAAACCATTTATGAAAAAATCAATCTGGCATCTGCTTATCTTCTCTGTTATTGTTGTTGGGATACTTTTTCTTGGTTTCAAAAAGAATATCCAATTAGACAATATGCTGGTTTATGAAACCAAACATTTCACCGTCTATTATGAAACCCTGGAAAAGACAACGCTTCAAGACATCGAAGAAAAGCTTGAATCAAATCATTCAAACATTCAGGATTTCTTCGGGACAAACCAAAATCAAAAGAGCAGAATTGTTATCTATGACAGCGTGGCAAGGTTCCAAAGGGCATATCTGGGGCTCTTTCTTTCATTGCTATACGGCGATTGGGCTGCCGGGGGCTCTTATCAGGATCTGGTGCTTGTTACATCCCCAGAGAATCCTGGTACTCAGCACACATATGAAGACGTTTTGGAAATGATCGTCCACGAGTATGTGCATACGTGTGTTTATCAACAGAACGAAATGCCAGACATATGGCTTGACGAAGGCATGGCAACCTTTATGGCAGGGCAAAAGAGCCAATTGCCTTCTGCGATTCCCGGTTTTGATGCCATGCAAAAGCAAGACATGGACACCTTCCTGGAAAACAACGGGTACGCCTTCTCTTATACCTATGTAGAATATCTGGTGAAGGCATATAGTAACAAAAAAGTCGTAGGGTTGATCCGAACCAATAACTATGAAGAGACCCTGGGCAAATCTGCCCGGGATATTTACCATGAATGGGTGATGTACCTTGAGACAGAATACTATACTCACCAGAATTAAAAAAACGTGTGCCGTCCAGTAGAGAACGAATCTGACGGATGGGTACAGGCTGCATTTTCAGGCAGTTTCCTGGCTAAAGCAAATTTCATTAAAATGGAGTTATCTTACCCCTCCAGCCAACAGATACCGCACCCCGCTAGCACACGTTCGAGAAGGAAACATATGAAAGAAGCCGGGAAATCTTCAGGTGATATAAACAGTCTGCCAGGTTTCGAGGATCGAAAGCAGATGTGGGACACGCTGAAATTCGTGCCTATCACTGACGGCTTTCCTCATACGAAGATCTACATCGATGCGCTCCGGCGAGTCTATGTAAATGGTGACGTGAGGTTTCGAGCGTTTGCTATCCCGGCCCATGAGGTATTTGATTGGTATCTTTCAAGAAACCAGGTTCATAATCTGGGTTTCTTTGAGCACTTTTGGCGATCACCGGTTGTTTATCAGGAATTTCCACATAAGCTTAAAGACTTCAACGCGTATTCGGGTGATGTGTTCGCCTGGAGTAACCCCTTTATCCTTGGTGGGGAACTGGCGTGTACTTTGTCATACGGTGGCGCATATCAACGTCATGCAAATGGACCGGTTCATGCGAAAACCCTGGGAGATGCCGCTGCATTGGAGTGGATAGGCGAAGACTACGATGATGTTCTGGTTTACACAGGACACCATTTTGCATGGAGCGAGTTCTTTCTCGATGTGGCGTGGGATTGCACCTGGGTAGCCATCAACAAGAAACGACGGCATATCTATGTCATCATTGCAACAGATACCGACTGATTTATATAATTGTTCGTAAAATCCATTCAAACGTATTGCTCTTCACCTCATCCGGTGGACGGTTAAACCTGTCTTTCACCGGGGAGTATGTTGTGTGCGAATACCAAAACGAAGGTGCGGGCGATTACCTGTACGCGTACACGCAAGATAACCTGCGGGGTCAGGTTCCGGCTGATCAGCATGTCGTTCAGGCTTGCCCTTGCTGTGGTGAGGGCATGTTGTGGTTCCCAAGCCGATTCCACATGCCAAGAAAAGCCGCATTCGATATCCTTTCGTCGATCGTTTCGGGGAAAGTCCCTGCTAATGTTGCATGGCTGGAAATGGGCGACATTTCCAGCACATCTTGCGGCAGAGGATAATCAATTGTTAAACCGGGATCCCCACTTATCCCATTACGTTGTAATAGTTTGAAATCATCCCCATTAAATAAAAAAAGAAGAAAAGCTCTTGAGAGGTACGGATTTTTTCGCTATGCTATACAATGTTGATCATTACTCAATGAGAGGAAAACAAATGACCCTCGCATTACGCGTGAAGTATTTCCTGTCGCATCCCCGGCTCATTCTTAATTCGTTTTTGTTGTTCGCATTTTCTGCCCTGTGGATCCGCGACTTTCTCTATTGGCTCCCAAAAGATGCTTATGGGACAAGTCTGAATTACTGGGCGTATACCGATTGGTTGATCGATTATTCCCAGGGATTCATCCGGCGCGGATTGTCGGGAGAAGTCTGGCGGCTGGTTCCATCCTCCGTCCCGCCGATCGAAATTGTCGCCATGTTCTCCTGGGTTTTGATTTTGGCCATAGCATTGGGTTACGTTCGACTGCTGGCACGGTCGTCGAAAAATATCCATCCGCTGACGTTATTCGGACTACTGTTTCTTCCTTCACTGTTCGTTTTTTATCTCCATGACCACGATGCCATCGGACGCAAGGAGATTTTGGGATATGTTACAGTGCTTCTGCATCTGTTCATTGTCGAAAGATCGTTCCCACTAGGAGACGGTACGGCACTGCCGGTCGGAAGCCTGCGGCGGTATGTGGGGTGGTTGTTACCCATAAACCTGATTCTCCTCCCGGCAATCATCCTGATCCATGAAGGAAATTTCTTATTGTTCGTTCCATTGCACGGGATGATCACGCTGACAGTCCTGCGCATGACAGGTCAGACCAGCTTTCCACGGGCTGCATTGTGGACCGGGTTGCTGTACCTCCCGGCAGTGCTATCCTTTGGAATCGTGTACCTGACCGGCACACCCGGTTACCAGACGCTGCTGGGTATATGTCAAAAATGGCTCCCCTCTGGCGCCATACGGGAAGGTTCCTGCGTTTTATCCCCCAACAAACTCAGCGGATCAACACTTCCCGGCTCCTTCAATCCAATGGAATGGTCATTGGCGCAAGCTGCCAACATTACACTCACTGTTGTTTCCATGAACTGGATTGTCTGGATTTCGATTCTGCCCACATTGGGTGTTTCACTCTGGTATCTTATCCGCCAGGCAGTCTATACCATTCTCCGTTCCCGGTTCCCGCAATCTTTTTCTCCACAGGCGGCACGGCGATATTCAGGATTGTTTTTTCGTTTGTATTTCTTGATCCCGTTCCTGCTTTCCCTGCCTATCTACTTCTCGGCCTATGATTACGGCCGATGGTTCACGGTCACGAGTATCAATGTTTCAATGCTGGCTGTCTCTGTGAATCTGCCCTGCCTGGGGTTCGCGCATTTCCAGAAGGAGGCCGGTGAAAGGTCCATCGCGGCCGATTCGCAGGAACACCTGGATAATCGTCTGGTCTTTATTAGTGTTTCGATCATCATTTGTGTTCTGGCAATTGTTCTTGTGTTGCCCCATTATTGTCTATTTCGTTGCGATATTCTTAGAAGCCCACTTGATTTTTTCTCTCACGCTTATACAGCCCGCTAGAAAGCAGATATTTGCCAGCCCGGTGGTGAAGAAATCTTTTCTCAGTTTCGATTTTTGTAACGAGCATGTCAGTTCAATATGAAACAAACCCGGCAATTTTGTCTCCGAATGGCGCAAAAATATTAGCAGTGAATATCAAAAAAGGGGTACTCAATGGAACATAAAGCATTCGCTTTTAACTGGGACTCATTCGAGCAGGAGCTTTATCCCACACTTGTCAAAGCTCTTGAAACTGGTGAAGTTCAGGAGATCATCAACTTCATCGAAAGAAACCGTAAACATCTCACAGACCCGTATGAGGGCCAACCACTCGACGACAGATGGCAATCCACACTGGCGAATCGTGATGTTCACGAGTATGGGGATTACGCCCTGACAAAATATTACGCCCCGGATGAAGCGGCGGGGGTGGGGGACACCTGGTCAGATCTTTCAGATGAATTATCGACAGCCGCCACCCGGGCTTTGCTGGGAGATACAGTGGGATCAACAGGGAACCTGTTTGATCCGGGCAGAATGGGATCCTATTTCCAACGACCGGAACAGGCGCGCGCCTCGTTGAATGTGCTGAAAAGCTTGGATATGCCGGAGCTGGCTGATTTCTGCCAATTGCTATCGGAATGTGTAAACAAGAAACTAGGCGTCTACATCACATTCTGAGCGGTGGGATGATCCTTACAAACCCAAGGGTTATGATTCGTAATGGGGCACTTCCTGCCCCAATTCCCAGCAACCTGGTCATATCCGCTTACGTGTTAGTACACCATATAAACGATCTGTATAATACTGAGGAGGATACACATTGCACTCCCGGGGAGGGATATGAACATGGATTCGCAATACAACGAAAACAAATTGCGGAAAGAGTTTACCGGATTAATAGATCGCAACAGGAATGTTCTATTCAGGTTTTTCAATAAAGACGAAGCAGAGGATATTCTTCAGAAATCTATCACAAATTATGACGCGTTGATTCCGCAGATCCCCTGGATCGGCGGGAAAGAAAATTCGCTTACAGACAACCTGATCGGGGCCGCGCAATTGCTTGCCGTGATCATTTCATTGAAGTCAACCGGGGTTGAATTCAGAAAGACCGGCGAAATCGTCTACGCGCTTGCGGAGAATAATCTCAAAAATATACATCCCATTCTTGTTTATTTTGTTAAGAAGTACATCCGATCCAAAAGCCGATTGAATAAAATGCTCAAGGCTTCTCTCGAATCGCAGAAGAAAAGATATCCGGATGATTGGGTTTTTGAATATAAGATCGTCAACAATGAAGACGTGCTGTTTGAAAACACGTATTCCGAATGCGCGATCTGCAAGTTCTACCAGAAAATGGGATACGCGGAGTATCTGCCCTTTTTGTGTCTGATTGATTACGCAACGTTTTCTGCCTTCGGGTTAAAACTGGAAAGAACCATGACCATCGGAAACGGTGACAGCGTGTGTGACTTCAAACTCTTAAAACACGGCGAGAATAAACCGGGGTGGCCGCCGGAAAACCACAAAGAGTACAAACATTAGTCATTTCCCGATCAAGACAGGACGGAAAAATGCCCCAGCCGATCCATTCCCGGTTGATCAATACGGCAGCACGACAAATATTGACTCCTTTTGGACTTCATCAAAAGGGACAATCCCGATTATGGTTTGATGACCACGGTTGGTGGTTGATCCTCGTTGAGTTTCAGCCGGATAACAGGAAGCAGGGAACCTACCTTAACATTGGCATCAACTGGCTGTGGTTTGACCGGAATTATTTTGCCTATGATATGGGAGGTCGCACCGGGTCATTCGTCGCCTTTGAGACGGAAGAGCTATTCAATAATGATCTACAAAAAATAGGTAATGGGGCCGTGGAACAGGTAAAACGGTATCGTCAGAAATTTCCATCGATCGAATCCGTGGCGCGCGATCTGGCAGGCAAATGGCGGAAAGATAACTGGGATCTGTATCATGCGGGGATGGCGTGCGCCTTATGTGGTAAAAAGAGCCAGGCTATCAAGTTTTTCAATGAGCTGACCAAATAGCCCTGCCAGTATGACTGGGAGAAAAACCTGAGCCAAAAAGCGGGGCAGCTTTCACAGACGCTTATGGAAGGAAGTGAAATTCACGACCTTGCTGCCGAAACCGTTATTGAAACCCGTAGACAACTTCAATTAAAACCATTGGATACACCTTTTTCTAACGGAATGATCCGCTGAAGCTTTTCCCCTATCCATCAAATCCATATAAAAACGACGCAGGTTTTGATTATGAACCGGGGCCAAATAAGTAATTTGCCCTAAAAAGAAAATCTGGATACAATACCGCCTCCCGCGGCAATTAGCAAATATAGATTTTTTCAGCACGAGGAGTTTTTGTAATGACAAAAGAGATGAAACACCTGATCATCTTCTTTTTTGGCGCGCTTGCCTGGACATGGATGTTTTACTTCCCCATCGGGATTTTTCAGCTTGATACATCCAGCGGTATCGGATTGGCACTGTTCCTGGCCGGTGGTCCGGCACCCTCCTTCATGGGTCTGATCATGGTGTTTGCCACATTCACACCGGCCCAACGCCGGGATTATTTCACCCGTTGCATTGATGTGAAGCGTATCGGCTGGTGGTTTTTACTTCCCCTGCTGCTTTCACCGCTGCTGGCGTTGATCGTCACCGGGATAACCCGGCTCATTGGCGGTGACCTTCCGGGAATGGAAACGCTGCATACTCTCCTGTCCAATCCGCTGTTGATCCCCCTGGCCTTATTCCTCTTTTTATGGTCGGGGCCGTTAAACGAGGAGTTCGGCTGGCGTGGTTACGCGCTGGATCCGCTGCTGGCGCGGTTTGGATTTATCCGCGGGTCCGTGATACTGGGCCTGATATGGGGGATCTGGCACCTTCCCTGGTGCTTCATGGCGGGACAATCGCAAAAGCTGGAGACCTTCTGGCTGTATGTGCTGAGCGTTGTCGGCCTGTCTTTACTCATGTCGCTTCTGCACATCAAAACCCGACGCAGTATCCTCGCGGCACTTCTTATGCATTTCTGCTCGAACTTCTTTATGAGCCAGCTCCTATCACCCACATCTGCCCTGTACGAAACCTGGCGGATGGTGATCTGGGTGATCGTCGGCTGTCTGATCGCCGGGTATGCTTTCTACCGCAAGGACGCGCTGCTGGCTGGTTTCCGGCAGGAGTTGGAAAAGGCGGGAACCGGAGGAGGATTGACTGCCGGGTCGGTGGAAGCCGCCTGAACTCCAACAATCCCCACATCAATGCAATCACAAATTTCACAGAATAATCCTATCGATCCCTCTTTAAGGTGCAGGCGAGTAGAACGTAAAGTTTCCCACGCAAAATGACAATAAGGATAGTGATCGTGTCTATAATGAAAAAGTGATGAAAGAGAAACCACCTCCGGACGAATTTTCGCCTCAACCAGAATATGATAGTTGCGCTATACAGCAAGTTGAACGGGATATATGCCTGCTCTACCACCAGCTGGCTGATTATAACTATATTATGGGAGACCTGGATTTTGGTACGGTTTTTAATTTCCCGTACTGGAATTACCTTGATGTACCGGATATCGAACCTGTGCGACAACGATTCCTGAGGGAAGGTTGTTTGGTCATGATTCTCACCATGGCCTGGGATCTACTCGACGGGTCCGGGGTATGGTTTTCCCTCTATAGATCCATCTGCAAAAAGGCAGTAGGCAATCTGATCCCAGAAAATGACAGGATGTCCAAACTTATACATACGGTAAAAATGGCTCTGGATTATGCGGAGAACGACCAGAAGGTATCCAGAGAGTTGGCAGAATCATCACAATGGGTTCACCGGGAATTCATAATCGGCTATTTTCGGCAAATGGTTCGAAAATTTGACACATAGCCATTTTTTATAAACGACGAGTGATTATTGGACGTGTAATGCTCATTAGATGAACATGATCGTTTACACAGGAGGTTCACGTGATGCGGCACACCCGTGAAGAAGTGATCCACCGCGTAATTGAAGAATTTGAACAATTGGACCGGCTGGTTGGCAGTCTGACGGACGAAGAGTGGAGCAAACCCGTGCCCCGGCCCGAGTCCAAAGACCCGTGGACGGTGAAGGACACACTGGCGCACATCACCCACTGGAAGGCCGATACCATCCGCAAAGCCAGAAGGCAGCGCGTGCCGCCGGAGGAGAAAGGGCTCAACTGGACGGACGGCAACCGCCTGATCTACCTGCGCTGGCGGGATGTCCCTCCGCGGGAGGTGCTGGCCTGGCACCGGCAGGTGCAGGCCAACGCGCTGACCGTGCTGCGGGCCGCGCCGGAATCCTGGTTCCATAACAGGGAACGCCGGGAGGAATGGCCTTTTGACCTCGACGGACATTCCAGCTACCATCGTATCAATGATATCGAAGCGGCGTTGAAAAAGTAAGCGCTGTGAACCTGCCATCCGTTCAGGAGAGAAAGCAATGCCCCGAATTAAACTATCCGAAATGAAGTTCTCCGGGGTGTATCCGCTCTACGTGCAAAAAGCGGAACGTAAGAACCGCACAAAAGACGAAGTGGACCGCATCATCTGCTGGCTGACGGGCTACGACCGCGACGGCCTGCAGCAACAAATCGACCGGGGGAACGACTTCGAGACCTTTTTCGCGCAGGCACCGGCCATGAACCCCAATAGCGCGCTGATCACGGGCGTGGTGTGCGGCGTGCGCGTGGAAGAGATCGACGACCCCCTAACGCGGAAGATCCGATGCCTGGACAAGCTGATCGACGAACTGGCCAAAGGCCGTCCGATGGAGAAGATATTGAGGGGATGAGGATTACAACAGCATTTTTTTGTGACAATTTGTGGCTGTTGCCTTTTTCCGGGTAGAGGTATTTGTAAAATGAAAAAGAGCAATTTTCATTCTGTCTTTCTTCCCCTGGTCATTATTCCAATCGGAGGCTTACTGACACTGGGGTTATATTATTTTTTTTATATGCTTATCTATAATTTTGTTGAATTCCATTTCTTCCCCAATAATCCCACTTCAGTACCTGCAGACATTTTGCGCAGAGCGTATGCTTTAGCGCTCCTGGTTTTTTATCTGGTTTTGCTTCGTACCATGATTTCGGACATTATCAAAGCAATCTTTCTTGTCGGTACGATGGGTATTTTCACTACCACTGCGATATTGGCTTTCTATGAAACGCAAGCTCTGGCCATCGTAACCGTAGTTGTCATAATTGCTGTCAGCACGTGTCTGCTGTACAGGTACAGGAAATCCTGGTTTTATTATTACGCTTTCGCGATTACGGTTCTGGCCTCGATTGCTTTAGCCTTGCCGGAAATGTGAGCGTTTGTCTGCGTTGGATTACCTTCCCTTTTTCGGGGGGGGAGTATGGCTCAATTAACAAGGATTGTTCAACAGCGCGTGGAAGAGATCTATGACCCGCT
>JAAYYW010000193.1 GCA_012515195.1 Leptolinea sp. | reverse complement strand
TTCCCCCATTACAAATATAGAGAATTCCGAATATGTAAGCCCTGGCATCGCTCTCGGTTTGGGTTCACGTTCCATCCCCCCGGGGAAAACTGGCATTGTCCATGCCCGTATCAACAATGTTCGGGATGTCTTTTATCCATCAACCGCAGATGATGTTGAGAATTATGCCAGCCTTGAGTTTTCGCCCACCTGGTTTGGTTCAGAATATGTAACCGGTAAGACGGACCTAACAGTAACATTATTCCTTCCACCCGGGATAAATCCAGATGAACCACGCTACCACACGATCCGTGGCAGTTGGCCGGGTTCACCTGAGCCCGAATCGGGATACGATGATGAGGGTCGTGTTTTTTATCGATGGAATTCTGCCATTGCTAATGCACATACCCAGTACACATTTGGCGCGAGTTTCCCGGCAGCTCTCATTCCTGCCGATTCTATTGTGAAAACGCCTCCGATTAGTTTTGATTTCGAAGACTTCTGTTGCTGTGGTGTCGTTCTGGCTTTTATTGCCTCATTTGTCTGGGGTATTTACGAAGCTATCTGGGGCGCTAAAAAGCGAAAATTACAGTATCTTCCACCCAAAATTTCTGTCGAAGGACATGGAATTAAACGCGGTCTCACTGCCGTAGAAACTGCTATTCTGATGGAACAACCGGTCGATAAGATCATGACCATGATCCTGTTTGCGTTAATAAAAAAGAACGCAGCATCGGTGACAAACAAAGACCCGTTGGCTATATCCGCTGTTTCGCCTCTTCCGGAAGGTTTGAATGAATATGAGAAAGACTTCCTAAACGCATTTGAAGGGGATGACAAGACCAAGCGCAAAACCAAACTTCAAACTATGATCATAAATCTAGTTAAGAGTGTAGGCGAGAAAATGAAAGGGTTCTCTCGTAAAGAGACTGTTGCGTATTACAAAGACATCATGGAGCGCGCCTGGGTACAGGTTGAAACAGCAGAAACTCCAGCCGTCAAAATGGAAAAATATGACCAGTATATGGATTGGACAATGCTGGATGATCGCTACAACGACAGGACCCGGGATGTTTTTCACAGCGGTCCTGTTTACGTGCCAACCTGGTGGGGCCGGTTTGACCCGACTTGGTCAACACCATCAATCGATGGCCCGAGGACCGTTCCATCCACATCCGCCCAGGGATCTTCTGGTGGTGGAAGCATTTCTATGCCAACCCTTCCGGGAGCCGATTTTGCTGCATCCATGGTTGGAGGAATCCAGAATTTTTCCAGTAACGTTGTAGGTGATCTCACATCGTTTACCAGCGGGGTTACCAATAAGACAAATCCGCCTCCCCCTCCTTCCAAATCTTCTCATCGCGGTGGCAGTGGTGGCGGCCATAGTTGTGCCTGTGCCTGCGCTTGCGCCGGGTGTGCCTGCGCTTGCGCCGGTGGTGGCCGATAACAGGTACGAAACCGTGAATTGGAAAATATTGGTCCGTTCTCCAGGAAATATCTTTGAACGGTTCGGAAATAATTCGTTTCCGGTCAAACAAGGTGTTTATATGTTTGACCGGAACAATGAAGTTGAAAAATGCCGTGTTCACCTTAGAGTAGATGCTGGTGGCACCGGTTCTTTACTTGTTAATGCCGCTCGAATTTATCACTTGAATCCAAGTGCCACCCTGATGGCCTTTCTTTACTTAGAAAATAAACCACAGCCTGAAATCATTTCCCGTCTTTCTCAAGTATTTCAGATCCCAGCTGAACAGGCAAAGACCGATTTGCTTTCTTATATTCCCACAATTGAAGGCCTGATCCATCCTGGAACTGCCTGCCCTGTGTGTGATTTTGAACTGGAAACAAAAGCTCCTTTTAGCAATCGTTCCTTTGCGCCTTATCGAATGGATCTGGCTATCACTTATCGATGCAATAACAACTGCGCACATTGTTACAATGCCCGCTCCCGCAATTATCCTGAAATGACAACGGATGAATGGAAAAAAGTACTGGATCGTTGCTGGAATATCGGAATACCTCACATCATTTTTACAGGTGGTGAACCTACCCTTCGCGATGATTTGGCAGAATTGATTGCTCATGCTCAATCGCTAGGACAGATTACAGGTATTAATACCAACGGCCGTCGGCTATCAGATGCTTCCTACGTGCAGATGTTGATCGAAGCTGGTCTTGATCATGTACAGGTAACACTTGAATCGGATGATCCCAGTATCCATGACAGGTTGGTATGTCATGATGGAGCATGGGAAGAAACAGTTTCCGGGATACAGAATGTGGTACATTCGAATCTTTACATGATGACAAACACCACATTGCTGCAGGATAATTATCAAAATCTTCGAAGCACAATTGGCTTTCTTAAAGAGATCGGTGTAAAAACCGTGGGGTTGAATGCGCTGATCTATTCAGGACGAGGAAAAACTGTTGGAACCGGCCTCCCTGAATCAGAGTTACCTTCGCTGCTTAACATTGCCCGGAAATTTACCACAGAAAATGACCAGCGGTTGATCTGGTACACACCAACACAGTACTGTCATTTTGATCCAATCGCCCTACAACTGGGAATAAAGGGCTGCACAGCAGCTCTTTATAACATGTGCATTGAGCCAGATGGATCAGTCATCCCCTGCCAGTCATATTATGAACCTGTGGGAAAGATTTTATCCGACGACTGGCCCTCAATCTGGAATCATCCTTTATGTGTTTCTCTGCGGGAACGAAGAAACGTGCCGGAGGCTTGCAAAG
>JAAYYW010000192.1 GCA_012515195.1 Leptolinea sp. | reverse complement strand
GACCGACTGAATTAACGGCAGTTGCCGTCAAATATCCTGAATTTCAGAAATTAGGTGTCGAAGTCTTCGCAATCAGCACTGACAGCCGCTTCTCGCATAAAATCTGGCAGGAAGAAGAGTTGTCGAAAATGGTGGACGGCGGAGTTCCTTTCCCGCTTCTATCAGACGCAGGCGGACGAGTGGGATCCGTCTATGGGGTGTATGATGAAGAAGCCGGCGTGGACATCCGCGGTCGGTTCCTTATTGACCCTGATTTCAATATCCGTGCCATGGAAGTAATGACACCAGAAGTTGGCAGGAATGTGTCCGAATTACTGCGTCAAGTCAAAGCTTTCCAGCATGTAAAAGCTACGGGAGAAGTGACTCCGGCCGGATGGCAGCCTGGAAAACCAACTTTAAAACCCAGCCCCGATCTGGCAGGTAAAGTTTGGAAGGTCTGGAAACCGGAGAACGCATTCTAAATCGGAAAGAACCGGCGCGAAAGTAGAATTGGATAGGGCTGCAAACAGATGTTGCAGCCCTTCTTTTTTCCACCTTACCAGATTATCGGCTTGAGGGTAAAATCACATGCCGCGTTTTAGCCGGCCATTCCATCTTCGGGAAGGTGTCCCATGATCCACATTTACAAGACCACCGAGAATGGTGTTGAACAAATTTCTGAAATTGTCACCAATTGCTGGGTCAAAGTTGTTGACCCGACCCCGGATGAGATCAATCAACTCGCAGACAGCCAAATCCCGCGCGAGTTCATCACATACCCGCTGGATATTGATGAGCTTTCCCGTACAGAGCGGGAAGATGATGGAACTCTTTTGATTATCGTCAGAGTACCATTCTTTCAGGGAACCACATTTGATATCCCTTATTCCACAATTCCGCTTGGCATAATTGTCACCGGGAAGTTTATTGTTACGGTAACGCGGCAACCTTTTGGATTGCTGGAAGATTTCGCTGCCGGGAAAATGCGCGGTTTTTCAACTGGAAAACGATATCGGTTCATTTTGCGCATGCTTCTAAATGTGGCAAATAACTATCTTGTCTTCCTGCGCGAGATCAATAAACTCACCGATCAGGTGGAAGATCGGCTTCAATCATCGATCAAAAATAAAGAAGTTATGGAATTGTTGAAATATCAAAAATCACTGGTGTACTTCACCCAGGGTATCAAATCCAATGAAGTGCTGATGGAACGCCTGCAGCGTATGAAGCTCTTTACCCAATACCCGGAAGATGAGGATCTACTGGAAGACGTGATAACGGAAAACCAGCAGGCTATCAGTATGACTGAGATCAGCACCAACATTATGAATTCCATGGTGGAATCCTTCGCGACCATCATTTCCAACAATGTAAATGATGTAATGAAATTTCTGGCTTCCATGACCATTGTGTTAAGTATCCCATCCATTGTGGTCGGCTATTTTGGCATGAATGTCGCTCTTCCTTACGCCGATCATCCGTCTGCGTATCTGGGTATTATTTTATTATTCCTGGTAATAATGGGATTTGTGGTTTACGCGTTTCTAAAGAGAGATTGGTTCTAATAAAAAAAAGCACGCTCATCAGAGCGTGCTTTTTTTTATTCTATTTCAATCCAACACTTTTACTTGTCAGTGTTTTCCTGGCCGGTCGAGAATTTCAACGCGGCATGAGCGGCAGCCAGACGGGCAACCGGGACACGGAACGGGGAACAGGAAACATAGTTGTTCCCGATCATATGGCAGAACTCGATAGATTCCGGGTCGCCACCGTGCTCACCGCAGATACCGACTTCCAGCTCAGGACGGGCTTTACGGCCATCTTCCACGGCAACACGCATCAGGCGGCCAACACCATCGCGATCCAATGTCTGGAAGGGATTCTTCGGAAGAATGCCCTGTTCAACATAGGTGACCAGGAAGTTGCGTTCGGCATCGTCGCGGCTATAACCAAAGGTCATCTGGGTCAGGTCGTTGGTACCAAAGGAGAAGAACTCAGCATATCCGGCGATCTCCTCGGCGGTAACAGCAGCGCGCGGGATTTCGATCATGGTACCGAACTTGTAGGCGAATTTTACTTTCTTCTCGTCCATGACTGCTTTGGCAATACGTTCCAGTCTCGGCTGGATCCATTTCAGTTCATTCACATGTCCGGTCAGTGGGATCATCACTTCCGGTTTCGGTTTGAAACCATCGAGGGCTGCATTGGCAGCCGCTTCGAAGATGGCGCGGACCTGCATTTCCACGATCTCAGGCATGGCAATGCTCAGGCGGACACCACGCAGACCCATCATCGGGTTGCTTTCATGCAGCACTTCGACCGCATGCAGCATCTTCTCGGCTTCCTGGATTTCTTTGGTATCACCTTTACCCAGTGTGTAACCTGCCAGGTTGGCAATGCGCTGGGTGACGATCTTGTCATTCAGCTCTTCGGCGGCAGGCAGGAACTCATGCAACGGCGGGTCAATGAGGCGGATAATCACCGGATAACCGTTCTTGTCTTTGTCATTGTCAACCATCGCGCGGAACAGACCTTCAAAATCGGCACGCTGTGACGGCAGCAATTCATTCAACGCGGCTGTGCGGGCTTCACTGCTTGTAGCCAGGATCATACGCTGCACGATCGGCAGACGTTCGGGCTCAAAGAACATGTGCTCCGTACGGCATAAGCCAATACCAACAGCGCCATAACTCCGCGCGCGTTGGGCATCTTTCGGGTAATCAGCATTCGCCCAGACCTGCAGACCGCGTTTCGGGCCGGTAACGCCCATTTTGGCACGAACATCGGGGCGGGCGCAAATCTCATCGGCCCAGGTAAGAAGAGTCAACAGTTCTTTCTGTTCTTCCAATGAGGGGCTGAAGGACTTGATTTTTCCCAGGAACACTTCACCAGTGGAACCATCGACAGAGATCCATTCGCCTTCTTTTACAACCTTACCATCGCAGATCATCTGGCGTTTATCCAGATCAATCTTAATGGAGGATGCACCGACAATACAGGGGACACCAAACTGCCGGGCAACAACCGCGGCATGAGAGGTGGCGCCACCTTCGGAGGTTAGAATACCTTTTGCTGCCAGCATGCCATGAACATCGTCCGGTTTGGTGAACGGGCGAACCATGATGACATCCTGTTTTTCTTCCTTGGCCATCTTTTCTGTCAGATCAGCATCAAAGTAGATCTGTCCAACAGCAGAACCAGGAGAGGCATTGACGCCGGAAGCATAGAAGCGGCCTTCTTTTTTGGCCAATTTCTTGTCTTCCTGGTCAAATTGCGGGTGCAGCATGGAATCGACGTTATCCGTGGAAACGCGAAGAACAGCTTCTTCTTTGCTGATCAGGCCTTCCTTCACCATGTCAAAGGCCACTTTGATAGCGGCAGCGGCAGTGCGTTTACCATTGCGGGTTTGCAGCATCCAAAGACGGCCGCGCTCAATCGTGAATTCAACATCCTGCATATCTTTGTAATGCAGTTCTAGTTTCTTGCAAATATCCAGAAATGCATCGTAGGCAGGTTTTAGGTCTTTACCCAGATTTTCGATCTTTTCAGTGTTGCGAATACCAGCTACAACATCTTCACCCTGGGCATTCAGGAGGTAATCGCCATACATCTTGCGCTCACCGGTTGCCGGGTTGCGGGTAAAGGCGACACCGGTACCTGAGTCATTTCCCATATTTCCAAATACCATGGTCACAATGTTTACCGCGGTGCCAAGGTCATCGGGGATGTTGGTAGCGCGGCGGTAATCAACAGCACGTTTACCATTCCAGGACTTGAACACGGCTTCGGTAGCTAATTTCAACTGTTCAAATACATCCTGGGGAAATTCTTTCTTATACTTTTTAGTAACGGCTTTGAATTTTTCGACCAGATCTTTCAAGTCTTCCGCGTTCAATTCGGTATCGACTTTGGCGCCTTTTTCCTTCTTCATATCTTCCAGAACGTCTTCAAAGGCTTCATCCGGCATGTCCAAAACAACCGAGCCGAACATCTGGATAAGACGGCGGTAAGAATCATATACAAACCGCTCATTCTTGGTCAACTCGACCATTCCCTTGGCAGTTTCATCATTCAAACCAATGTTCAGGACGGTATCCATCATACCGGGCATGGAAAATTTGGCGCCCGATCGGCATGAAACCAGCAGGGGATTCTTGGCATCACCGAATTTCTTACCGGCAGCTTTTTCAACCGCTTTCAACGATTCCATCATCTGATCCCATTGGCCTTCCGGGAACTTTCCGATGGGCTGATACGCATTGCATGCTTCGGTTGTGACAGTGAAGAAGGGTGGAACGGGAAGATCAATGCGGGTCATATCGGCAAGGTTGGCACCTTTACCACCCAGCAAACCGCGGACTTTTTCCCAGTCCCCGCCGCAATATTTTTCAGCCTGTTCAACTTCATTGAACAGATAAACCCATTTCTTTTGAACCATGTGTGCCTCCTGAGAATATGACAATTAATGCGATCTTTCGTGAAAAACCGCAATATGCGCTTTAAATATTAGATTCTACCACAAGGACAGCCCCTTACACACTCAATTTCTTAGTTTTTACTGTAAAGAAAATGAAAGGTAGTTTTTACCTGTTCTGCCGGATAATTAGCGTGATAGTTTTTGGAGGAAATTTGCGAATTCTTGTAATTGATGATGATCCCGCCTCGACTGATCTTATTCGCCTTCTGCTGGCCACATATCCTGCGGAGATCCTTTCTACAAATTTCCCTGCTGAAGGGATTGAAATGGCGAAGAAGCACAATCCTGATCTGATCCTACTTGACCTTTGGATGCCGGAGATGGATGGACGCCAGGTTTGCAAAGCGATCCGTCAGAACAGTCAGGTTCCCATTCTAATACTATCGGCACTCGATTCGACAGAAATGATTGCCGACGTACTTAATGCTGGCGCCGATGACTATCTCATTAAACCTGTTTCGCAAAACATCCTTCACGCGTACATCCAAAAATTTGCGAGAACTGATCAAAGCCATCAGTGGGTGGTTAGACACGCGGCCATATAAAACGACACGGCATAGTAGAATAAGTCCAGATACAGGAGAAGCTACTGTGCAAACATGCTCAATTTGCCACAACCAATCGCCCGATAATGAGACTACTTGCCCATTCTGCAGAGCTGACTTGTTTATTTTTTGTGAACAGGCTGTAGCTTTGAAAAAATTCAGGGATAATCCCCGGGTTGAATTGATCCGGGTAGTATCGGCTGCTGATTGCTGTCCAGCCTGCCGGAAAATGGAAGGCACATATACCAAAGAAAATGTGCCTGTACTCCCCATTATTGGTTGTTCCCACGAAAATGGATGCCGGTGTTTTTACGAACCACTATTGACTGAGATATTTCCCTGATCTCGTCATTCAACAGTAAGAAGAATTTCTCCCGCCGTGTTTGGCTCATCACCTTGGGCTGAGTAATTGATCAACACCCTGTAACTTCCCGGCTTGACCGGGTTTATCTCCGTGTTGAAACGCCGATATTCGCCCACCCCAAAAACAACGTCATCGGTTTGTAACACATATCTTGCCGGTTTTTCAGAAGCAACTTCTAATCCTTCAGAGAGACGGAAAAAATCTACCGAAAGTAGACTCACTGTGAGAGGTTGGCCTCCCCCATTTCCCAGAGTCAATTCGAACCGGGTTTTTCCCCCCATCAAATTGATTTGGGGCGGCTCTTGCGATGGAATTAATAGGTAACCCGGAAGTCCTGTGTATCGCAGAAACTTTATCTTTTGCGAAACACCCTCCTCGTCAGCTTCCACCCATTCATTCCCAATAAGACGTGCAGTTTTTTGATCCGGAGCGGAAACCCTTGTATCGGGTTCAAAATAAACGAGACTCCCTGTCCAGGTCCGGGTGACGGTGACCGAACCCGGGTCTATGATCACTCCGAATCCCGGATCGGTTTCTTCCCCAATCTGCACAATATCACCGGGAATAAGGCTTTGAGGCTCGATCGGTATCAATTCGTTTTGGATATTCCGGATCGGAGGGATGAGCGGTTCATCTCCCACCGGCCGTAAAACATGACTGATAAAGCCGGTTGGTGTGACTGAGAACCCATCCATTGTTACCCCAGTTGTTTCCATCAACCCCAACCTGGCCCAGCGTTCAGCCCGATTGACTAATCGTTCTCGCATTTTCTGGGGATCTGTTTCATAAAAGAAATTTGCCTTTTTATCACCTTTAACAATAAGGAATTCCGATTCATCCGCGTTATAACAAGAACCCACTACCCCCAGGTATTTCGAATTGACCCCCCAGTTGGTACTTAACAAGTGTATCTTGTAATACGCCGTACTTTCATATTCCACCTCTTCTGCTCCAAGAATAATTCCAATGTGCCCGGCCCAAACATCGACAGGAACTGGAACAAGATGTTCCATGGAGTTCCGTTCCTGCACGGTCACCACCTGCGCGCCACCAGCCAACACAAGGAGATCACCTGTCTGCGGCATTTTACTGGATGGACGCAAGGTATATCCCTGGTAATCCATCCAGGTCTGTCCATTCGCATCTGGAACAGCGAGTGACGCGGCTGTCCAGTATTCACCAGGTATCTGATCAATACCCAGGATTGTCAGGACAAAAATAACACATTGGCACCAATCAGCGGAAACAGGCCTATTTATGATTGGAATAAGTAAAGATTGGATTGCCAGGCTGGCGGTTACCCCAATATGGATAAGAAATGAAGGCAAGTTCAATGATCCAACAAACCTTTCAATTGCTCCCACAGAATTTTCCAAATGTGGGTTACCGTATAATACATATAGCACAAAGGAGTATACATGACCCTGGAAACATCATCTGTACCGCAAACAACCTGGTCTCTGTCCAGGATATCCATTTGGGTGATCATTCCCTTGATAATTGGGATTTTACTTTCACTTTTAATTCCTAGGCCGGCTATCGGGGTGATTTACTTAAGCGACGCTATCTATTACTACTCGGCTCATGATATGATTCGGCAAATTGCAGCGGCAAAAAATTCTCCGGATATCAGAGCAGTAGTCATCGTGATGACATCTCCAGGAGGGACCGTCACGGATACTGAATCTGTTTACCGGGAGATAATGTCGCTAAGGAAAACCAAACCAGTTGTAACTGTGATCGAAGGGATGGCAGCAAGCGGCGGTTATTATGTAGCCAGTGGTTCAGACTACATAATTGCCAAAGCCAGCTCCGAAATTGGGAACATAGGGGTGATCGGCACCCTACCTCAAGAACCAATCGTATACGAAGACGTCTACTCGACTGGACCTTACAAGATATGGGGGATGCCCCGCGATACCTTTTCGCGCGAGTTGGAGATGTTGAAAATTGGTTTTCTGGAAGTTGTGAAACTGGGGCGGGCAGATCGTCTAAAATTAGCGGATGAGATCATCCTGCGCGGAGAAGTTTACTCTGGAAGCGATGCGTTGAAATACGGTCTGATTGACAGGCTTGGATCTCAGACAGACGCAGAAGAAAAAGCGGCTGAATTGGCGGGAATCCGGCATTACAGGGTGATAGACCTCTACGATGAGGCCGGATTGACCGCAAAGGTTATGGACCCAATGGGCTTCTTCCTGACTGATTCCAACGGGAACAAAACTACATACCCGGCTCAACCCGGATCCTATTTGTTATACATCCCCGGTCTGGGAGATGCCCAATGAAACGTACGAACATACTGATCGCGATAACCTGCCTGGTTGTTCCCGCACTTCTCACTGCCATCTGGTATTACTCCGGTTTTCCCAGACAAAACTTAGTGAATATGCCTGAATTTGAATCCATAGACATTCCATATCCACCTATATCAACTACAGTTCCACTCAAAGCGCCTCCCGCCAAACCAAATACAACCATTCTCATTGACCTATCGCACGGAAACATGATCTCCCTATCAGAGATCGACCCGCTGATCCGTTCGGTTGAATCGTTGGGCGGCGCCATCGCAACGACATCACTCGAATTTGATCTGACTGCCTCATTAAAAAATGCGAATGCTTTTATCACCCTTTCCCCTCTTCAGGGTTTTTCGTCAAATGAAATCTCTTCATTAACCGCCTACGTAAAAAGGGGTGGAATTCTTGTCATAGCAACAGATCCTACCCGCAACATGATGGTTACAGACGCGATGCCAATGGGAACGATCCTCAGCGGGGTTGATGTGGCGAATTTACTCCTGGAACCGTTTGATACGTCAATTTCGGATGATTATCTGTATGACATGGTCATAAACGAAGGTAATTTCAGGAATGTGATCATTACAGAATTTGACCGCCATGATCTGACACAAAACGTTGAGCGACTCGTGATATACGGCGGCCACTCGGTCAGAACCCATGATTATCCCCTGGTCTCAAGCTCCACCTCCACATATTCTTCCGCCACGGATATGCCAGGTGATTTTTCTCCATTCGCTCTGGTTAAATATGGCGAGGGATCAGTGCTGGTTATGGGTGATTTGAGTTTGTTAACCACCCAGTATGTTTTCTCGGCAGATAATCAGGTTTTTGTCAATAACCTGGCGGAATATATTACTGATTCAAAAAGAGTCAGAACCCTGGAAGATTTTCCCGTGCTTTTCAATAATGAAACAGTACTGGTACCTTCATCAGATATTGAACTGGGCGGTGATCTCTTATCCATAATATCAAAATTGGAGAAGGTTGTTTTCACTCATTCCGGTGAACTATCGGTTCCCACCAATGCCAGCCAGACATCAAACCGTATCATATTAACTACATTTGATCCCGATGCTAAAACGGAAAAAATCTTGTCTGGATTGGGGATTGACCTATCACCCAAACAGGTAGAGAAACCTTCTGCTACTCCAGAACCTGATGATGAGCAGTTAGATATCCCCGATGGAATGGAAACCCCAATTCTTCCGGATGATGAGATTACTCAGGAAGAAAACGTGGACTTTTCGGCAGAAACAGATTCGCGGGAGTTGGAAGTAAAAGGGCCGGAAAGGATCGGGTTGCCCGGTTTGGGTGTGATCGAAACCAAAGAGCTTGGTGTTGTTGGATTGGTTCAGGATGGCGAACAGACAACCCTGATCATAGCTACAGCATCCGGGGCTGCCATGAAGGATTTCATCACCGAAATCACGATCAATGGACTCTCCAGTTGCCTGATCAGAAACAATCTGGCCGCTTGCAGTGTCTATGGGACCGTTTTGGAACCTCAAGGCTGATCAAGTCTGTCATTTTTATCCTCGCACCTCTGATCAGCTATCACAACCTTAGCCAGTTCCAACGCTTCCTCGCGGGAATTTACCTCACCGGAAGCCTGTGCTTCTTGTAGCCGGGAGAGAATTTTTCCAATCATCCGGCTTGGGGGCAGTTTAAAGATACGCATGATGTCCGCCCCACTCAACAGTCTGACCGGTTTAACCCAGGCATCATGTTTTTCAAACCATCCCTCCAGATAAACGGATGCCCGCTCCAGTTCTCTCGTCCATTCCTCCTGGTCAGGCGGAAGATTGGTCAGGGCTAGAAAATCGGCCAATGCCAACAGGCAGGTTTCTACTCCAGATAACCCGGCCGACCGAAAGTACCGATATACATTGCGCCGGGTCGGAAGCGGGTGTTCGGCCGATAGATAACGCGGACGGAGATGGTTGGTCACCATGGAAGAAAGGGCGGCTGCTTCCGATTCACTCAAGGCCATCTGCCGGGCAATTTCCATGGCTCGTTTTGCCCCTTTTACTTCATGGTTGTAGAAATGAACACGTTCATCCGATCCGACTGCGCGTGTCATCGGTTTTGCTATATCGTGAAGCAAAGCGCCAAGCAGGCATAATCCCCGACGGCTTCGGAATGGGTTGTATCTCTCAACAAAATGATTCTGTAAGCCGGGACGGAACCGGCCAAGTTTTCCAGCAGCCAGACCAAGTGTTAGGTTGCCGCCATCTCCAAGCACCATGTCAGGATTTAAGAATAGGTCTAACAGATCGCTCAAGCGTGACACCACAGCCAGAGTATGCTCCCAGACATCCAGTGTGTGGGGAGAAGATTGGGTTACACCCTTTAACCGCGGTACGTCTGGCAAGAGCTCGCACAGGATACCCACCTTATCCAGCAAACGGATCGCGGTCGCCGGTCGCGGTTCCTCCAATAATTTGAAAATTTCATCCCGTTTTCGTTCCGCTGAAACGTCTGATAAAAATGGTGCGGTTTCTCGAATCCGGGAGGGAAGACCTTCAACCATCTTCAGGTTAAATCCCAGCGATAACCGGGCAGCCCGGATAGCCCTGACCGGATCCATTCGTAGTGAATCACTCCGGCAAGGGCGAAGAATTTTGTCCTTAAGGTCTTGCCGCCCATTCAGGGGATCGATACATTCGGTGGGGTTGTGCAGCCTTACGGCAATTGCGTTGATCGTAAAGTCCCGCATGGCGAGATCAGCCTCAAGCGATTCGGCCTGAAAGCGGCTGATATCGATCATATCCGCCTGGTCACTACCGGGAATTAGAATACGATACATCCCCCGTTCATCATCGAGGGCATAGAAATCCCCGTTCAGCGCGTCTGCTATCTGGCGTGCTGCCTTCTTGGCGTTATCCGGAAGGATGATATCCAGATCGTGGCATACCTTCACGGCCAGTTGGTCTCTTACGGCTCCGCCGACCAGCCAGGGATTCAACGCCGGATCCAACACCTCACGCAATGTGGAAATCAGGGGCAGTGATGATCCGGATTTCTCTTCGTGTTTAGAATACCCGGTCATAGGTTATTCCGGTTGATAATGCTCCAGGTCAACAACGCCAATAAATGGCAGATTACGGTAGAAATCATCGATATCCAGGCCATATCCAAAAACAAATTTATTGGGTATTTCAAAGCCAGTATATTTTACGGGAACATCCACTTCGCGGCGTTCCACTTTGTCGAGCAAGGTACAGACACATAAACTTTCCGGATCCCGTGTTGCCAACAATTCGATGACCGATTTAAGCGTATACCCGCTGTCAATAATATCTTCGACTATGATGACATTTTTGTTTTGAATACTGCAATTCAAGTCAAGGGTAATACGGACATTTCCATTCGATTCTCGCCCCCCCACGCCATACGATGAGACTGCCATAAACTCTATCGCCACCGGAACATCAATATGCCGAATCAGATCTGTGAGGAACATCACTCCGCCCCGTAAAATGCAAATGAGCAGAATTTCTTTTCCGGCGTAATCACGGGTAATCTGTTCTCCCAGTTCACCGATCCTTTTTTGTAATGTTTCTTCATTGATCAGAACTTCGGCCAGAAAGTCGTGATAATCCTTCATTGACGTCTCCTATCGAGTTGGTGGTGTTATTGATTTAGGACCGGGGGACTTCGTGATGAGTCCGACAGCGGGCTTCATACATTTCTGCTGCGCCGACAATGACGACCGGATCACTGTATCGAGCCGGTTTGCCATTGACCAATCGCTGGGTCCGGCTGGCAGCTCCACCGCACACCATGCATATCGCCTGCAATTTATCAACACGTTCAGCTTTTGCCATTAATACAGGTATGCAACCGAAGGGTTCTGCCCGGAAATCCGTGTCCAGCCCGGCAACGATAACGCGGATTCCTTTTGTGATAAGTTCTTCCACGACATCCAATATGGCATCATCCAGAAATTGGGCCTCATCAATGCCAACCACCGTTACTTCCGGGTCTAACATAGAGAGTATCTCCCGCGCGGTCGAAATGGGAACCGCATCGAAAGCCGAACCGGCATGAGAGTTGATCTTCTCCGCCGAATAGCGCATATCTATGGCTGGTTTGAAAACCTGTACTTTTTTCCTTGCAATGACCGCGCGCCTGAGACGCCTGATCAATTCATCTGTTTTGCCGCAAAACATAGATCCGCAAACCACTTCCAATGAACCAATTGAATCTGTCATGCCATCCTCATGAATGATTTTTGATTTATTCTATACTAAACAAAAAGCCCGCATATTAAAAATTTCAGGCAGGTAAGAAAACTACCTGCCTGATAAATTTTATTCCATTCCGTTGACTAGGCCGCGCGTTCCTTGGCTTCCTCAAGAAGCTCGTATCCCAGCTGACGAAGTTTTTTCTTGATGTCGATCAATGATTTTCGGCCAAAACCTTCAATGGCCAGAACCATGTCTTCTCCTTCACCAAGTTTGGCCAGGAATTCGCCGACGTTGGTAATACCGGCTTTTGATAGAGCCTCTGTCGGACGGGTTCCCAGTTCCAGCTCGGCGATGGGCCGGTCAGGAGAAACTTTGGCGCTCTCGCGAGCCTTCTGGGTTTCAACAATATCCTGACGGGCTTGCAGTTTCTTATAGAAGCGATCGACCTGGCCTTCCACATCCAGAATACGCTGCTGCTGACCGGTGAAGAACGGGTGGCATTTTGAGCATACCTCGGTGCGGATTACTTTCTTGGTTGAACCGGTGATCCAGGTGTTACCACAGGCACAAATCACCTGAGCGTCGGTATAGTAGGTTGGGTGAATTTCTTTTTTCATAACGAATTACCATCCTTTCAAAGGAATTGACTGCATCCGGCATTCATAGATTGAACGACGGTGCAGCAGCCTTGCCTTTTGTTATGCCGCCGCTGTTTGAGCAACAGGATCTACCGAGACCATCTTCTGTCCGTTCGGCAGGGTGGCAAACACCACGACACCTTCGGCAACTGCGAAAAGGGTATCGTCTTTTCCAATATCAACATTGCGTCCGGGTTTGATGCGGGTGCCGCGCTGGCGTACAAGGATATTGCCAGACAAAACATGTTCTCCGGCATATTTCTTCACGCCCAACCGTTGTGCATTACTATCGCGTCCGTTGCGGCTTGAACCGCCGCCTTTTTTATGAGCCATAATCTCTACTCCATCTCGATCGAGTTGATCTTCAAGCGGGTGTACTTCTCACGATGACCGGTCTTGACACGAATGCGTTTCTTGGGGCGGTACTTAAAGACAACCAGTTTAGGACCTTTGATTTCGTCTTCAACTGTGGCTTTGATCCGGGCACCTTTAACGCTGGGTGTGCCGACTTTCACGTCATCACCATCAACAATCATGAGAACCGAATCCAGGTTCACTTCCTGGCCGGCTTCTGCGGTCATGCGGTCCACATCAATCGTGGTACCTTCGACGGCTTTGTATTGCTTGCCGCCACATTCCAAAATGGCATATTTCATTACGCCTCTCCAATCTTCACTTCGCCGTAAGCCGCGTCTTGTTGCATGGACCCGTTTGCGGGGAAGTTGGGGGTTGAAAACCGCCGGTTACCCGGCGGTTTAATCGGTCGGGAAAAATCCCTTTGTCACAACGTCTTTTTTGCGTCGCGAGTGCCTCCACGGAGATTCGAACTCCGGTTTTAGCCTTGAAAGGGCTGCGTCCTGGTCCCCTAGACGATGGAGGCAACGGACGAAATTCTACCACAACCTGCGTGTGGGTCAAGGATTTCGATCTCGCAATTCTACCCGGTTTATCCAGTTTTTTGAAGCAAGCCAAGTAAAGCCAATACACCAAAAATCGTGATGATCGCTCCGGAAATTCGATTGACCCAGATGAGCCCGGTCGAATTGAACTTATGGCGGAAAATCCCAACAATACCGGAAAGACACAACCACCATAGTCCTGAACCGATCACCACACCCAACACCAACATTCCGGCTGAAGAGTAATCTCCGTTGGCTGTTCCCAATCCCAAACCGGCAAAGACAGCGGCGAACGAGAGAATGGTCATCGGGTTGGTTACCGTGAGGAAAAACGTGGACAGATAATCACCGGCGAGAGTCGAATTAGATGATGTGGAAGCCGCCTGCTCTGCCGGACGGGAGATCAATGTTTTCACTCCGAGGTAACACAAAAAGAGTCCGCCGATCAAACTCAACCAGAACTTTTGACTCACCAGAAAGGACGAGATGAAGGTTAACCCGAACGCTGCCACGCAACCGTACAACCCATCTGCGGTGGCTGCTCCCAGACCAGAAACCAGTCCGGAGAGCCGTCCGTTGCTGACCGTCCGCCGGATGCACAGCACCCCGATCGGCCCGACCGGCGCGGCGATGGAGAATCCCATGATGATGCCCCTGATGATGACCGGTAGTTCCATGAAAACCTCGTGTTTTTTAAGTAAAACTTGGAACATTATAGGTGATAACTCAAAAACCAGAATAGTACCCGTTTGTATACTTTATGCGAATATGCAGGGGGACAATTCATAGATGGGACACAACCATTGAATGAAAAAGTCGATTGCATTGCATTTTCAGTCGTCACAACAGATGAAGCACTCCGGCAGTATATTGCCTGCTGGTATTCCAGAACGCCGGATGAATTGTGATGAAATTGTAAATTTACTAGATTATTGAACCTAGAATAATCTTTTTAATTGTTCCGTGCAATGGTTTGACTCATACCCCGGCTTGCTTACATACGGCCCAACTGGATAACCTTCCATTAATTCAGTACTGAAAGGCAACAGCAGCCTTTGCAAATCCACTCCCGGGCCGCCAGAAACCCAGTCCCATGCATCATCCTTCAACAACATCACCGGCATTCGATCGTGCACTGGCGCGACCACCTCGTTCGCGCTGGTGGTGATGATCGTGCAGGTCTTCAACGGCTCGGCTTCCCCGCCCGGCTGCCACGCTTCCCATAGTCCGGCGAAGGCAAACGGTCTGCCGTCTTTTCGCCTGAAGTAAAACGGTTGTGTTTTCCCCCTTCCGGAAGCCGGTTTCTGCCACTCGTAAAACCCGTCGGCAAAAACCAAACAGCGGCGTTTCTGGAATGCGATGCGAAATGACGGCTTTTCCGTCAAGGTTTCCGCCCGCGCGTTGATCAACTTATTTCCAATGGCCGCGTCTTTGGCCCAGGAAGGGATCAACCCCCAGCGCAGCCATTCCGCTTTGCGGGTGGTGGCATCAGTCGCGGCCAACACCGGTTGACTGGGTGCCACGTTGTAGCGGGGTTCCCAATCCAGCGGCATCTCCCCCAACCCGAGCTCGTCGCTCAGATCAGCCAGATCAAACGCAATGGTAAATCGTCCGCACATAGGTAAAGTATAGCCATTTTTTCTGCGGCCGGAGGCTGCCAACACCGTATATCAACAGAGGGGTAGCACAATCCGGTGGGTTACAGATGGTAGGCACTATCCGGTGGATGAGCCTGTCGAACCCACTGATTGACAGGCTCACATACCCTCATTACTACAATTTTCATTAGAGGATACAAATGACACAGGTTCATTCGGTATAATTACTGTAATCCTGAAATGATAGAGGGAAAAATGCCTGAACCTCTGGTGGAATGCATTCCCAATTTTTCGGAAGCCCGCCGGCCTGATGTGGTCGAACAGATACTTACCGCCATCCGTTCGGTCAACGGGATCAATATCTTAGATCACAGTTCAGATTCAGACCATAACCGGACCGTTGTAACCTTTGTCGGCCCGCCGGCTGCCGTGGAAGATGCCGCTTTTCAAGCCATCAAAACAGCCGCGCGATTGATTGATCTCGATCAACACACCGGCGAACACCCCCGCCTGGGTGCCACAGATGTTGTCCCGTTTGTGCCCATCTCCAGCATAACCATGCAGGAATGTGTTGAAATGGCGCGTCGTGTGGGAAAACGTGTCGGCGTGGAACTCTCCATTCCCGTATATCTATACGAAGCCGCAGCCACCCGCCCGGACCGACAAAATCTTGAAAACATCCGGCGCGGCGAATATGAACTATTAAAATCAGAGATCGGCGTCAAGCCAGACCGCGACCCTGATTTCGGCCCGAAAAGTGTCGGACCTGCCGGCGCCACAGTAATCGGGGCACGAGCCCCGCTCATTGCCTATAACATCTATCTCACAACGGGTGATGTCAACATCGCGCAAAAAATCGCCAGAGCTATCCGGCACTCCTCCGGCGGCTTCCGCTACGTAAAAGCCCTTGGAATGCTGGTAGAAGGCCGCGCTCAGGTCTCAATGAACCTCACCAATTTCCAGCAGACCCCTGTGTTCCGCGTGATGGAAGCAGTCCGGATTGAAGCAGCCCGATATGGTGTGAGTATTCATCACAGCGAACTGATTGGTCTTATTCCACAGAATGCCCTGCGTGACTCGGCCGTGTGGTATCTGCAACTGGATGATTTCCAATCCGAACAGGTTCTGGAAGAAAAACTTTTCGCAAGCCGAATCGAATCATCCAGATCATCAGTTATTCCGGGCAAAGAATTCCTGGACAACCTGGCTGCCGGTACACCCACTCCGGGTGGTGGCAGCGCGGCAGCATTTGCCGGATCCGCCGCCGCCAGCCTTGTCAGTATGGTCGCACGATTGACAGTGGGCAAAAAGAAATATGCCGCCATGGAAACCCGCATGTACGAGATCATTGAACAGTCTGAAGCCCTGCGGCTGCAATTACTGGAAACCATGCAGGCTGATGCGGCAGCTTTTGAAGCCTGGATGGTCGCCAACCGCCTGCCAAAAGATACACCGGATCAACAAGCTGCCCGCCTGTCCGCTGTTGAACTGGCTACCCGGACCGCCATAGAAGTGCCTCTGCGAACTATGGAACAGGCTATGAGAGCTTTGAAACTGGCACTGGAAGTGGCAGAGACCGGGAATCTTAACGCGATATCTGATGCCGGTTCCGGCGGTGAACTTGCCCTCACCGCAATTACGGCAGCCGGGTACAATGTGCGTATCAATTGTCCGGGGTTGGACGAAAGCTCCGCCCATCAATATATTAAACGCGCGCGGGAAATCGAGACGGACGCCCATCAAACCATTGCCAGGTTAAGAACCACATTATCTACTCGCGGGAATTTCCCGTTGGAATAAATTTTAAATACTCAAGAGGAGTTCAACATGGGACTGAAATCGGACAGCTGGATCCGCAAAATGGCGCAGGAACACAATATGATCGAACCTTTCGCAGACCGGCAGATCCGGGAAGGGGTGATCTCCTATGGGGTTTCATCATACGGGTATGACATTCGTGTGGCCGACGAGTTTAAAATATTTACCAATGTGTACTCGGCTGTCGTTGACCCAAAACAGTTTGACCCCCGTTCAATGGTCGACTTCAAAGGTGATGTTTGTGTTATCCCACCCAATTCATTTGCCCTGGCCCGCACCGTTGAATACATGCGCATCCCGCGGAGTGTCCTTACCATCTGTCTCGGAAAGAGCACATACGCGCGCTGCGGCATCATCGTCAATGTCACCCCCTTTGAACCGGAATGGGAAGGCTATGTAACCCTGGAAATAAGCAATACCACCCCGTTGCCCGCGAGGATCTATTCCAACGAAGGCATTGCCCAGGTACTTTTCTTTGAAGCAGATGAAGGCTGTGAAATTTCTTACGCCGATAAAAAGGGGAAGTATCAGGGACAGCAATCCATTGTCTTGCCCAAGCTCTGATCTCTGAATGCAGCCAGCCTCTTCGGTGAAAAACATCAATCCTTTTTCCAGTATGAAGATCACACCGCCGTTTGGCGGTGTGCTGTTGGGTACCGTGCTTATACTGATCGTGGTGTCATTGACCGGAGAATGTTTGATAAGGCTGGGGATGAGTTTCGGATTATGGCCTGCACCGTTGCTTGGCTCTGCCAACGCAGAACTTGATATAAAACTCCAAACACTGGATGAAATATCTCAGAAAGAAAAGGTGGACTGCATCTTCCTGGGCAGCTCGCAACTGGATACCGCCCTCAACCCGGCTGTCTTCTCAGAAACGCACGAGTATGAAACGGGCACTTCATTAAATTGCTTCAACTTCAGCCTGGGAACATTGACTGCGGGACCTGCGGGGAAGATCGCCGCTTTACTTGTTTATCGCTATCAGCCTGAATTGCTGGTTGTTGGAATTTCCGCACGAGATTTTTCCCGCGACTTCGGGGAACTCGCACGGCCACTAATGGATGATCCCTGGGTCAGGGATCGTATCGGCCAACCCAATCTAACCGGTCGGTTGACTGAAATATCGATGTTCTTCCGGTTTCTAAGCCAGAATCGGGTGGCATTCAATCCGGATTACCAGGCATTAAGAAACCGCATGCTGCACCAACTTGCCCCTGATGGGTTTCTTCAATACTCCGGTAATGACCTGACCATTGATACGGATGCTTTTATACCGAAATACAAACTGCACGCCGAAGACCTTTCCGGGCTGGATGAAGTCATGGCGACGGAAGATCAGGGTGTGCGGGTGATCATTCTCGAAGTGCCCATATATCCTGATTTTCTTCCCCATTATGTAGAGGGTGATTCAGAGAAGTATTTCACCATGTTCCGCGTTCCAATACAGGAACGGATTGATGTGTACGGCGTTCCATTTGTGTACTCCCAGGAAGCGATCGGTATTCACATTCCAGGCTCAGGTTGGAATGATGTAAAGCATTTAAACACGGAGGGCGCTGAGACCTTTAGCCGGTGGTTTGCCCGTCGCGCAGCCGAGTTATTCTCCCCAACCACGACCGGGAAATCTTTATCGATGGGCTACCATGGAAATCATTAGCCAGCCATTCGCCTTGTTCTGTGTTTCGGCTCTGGTCGTCTATCACCTGCTTCCCCGACGCGGCCAGAATATCTGGTTGGCCGTTTTTTCATTTTTCTTTGCCTGGTCTTGGCGGTGGGATTTTGCAGTTATTCTCGCTATCTCGGTTTCGGCGAATTTTTTCCTCGGGAAAATCATTGCCGGATCCACAAATCATAAAAAAAAGTGGTTGGTCACCGGTGTGGCGGTCAACACTGCCTGGCTGATTTTCTATCGGCTTGCTGTAATAGGTCATCTTGATCTTCTGGCAAGGGTACTTCAAAAAGGGGCTTCTCTTACAACCGAGATATTGCTGCCTATTGGCTTTTCTTTTTACACACTGCAAGCCATTGCCTACCTGGTAGATGTCTACCAAAAACAAATTAATGCCGAAGATGACCTGATCGATTTCGCTGTGTATCTGGGATACTTTCCCCGCCTTCTTTCCGGCCCGATTGAACGGGCGAAATCATTCCTCCCGCAACTAAAGCAAGACCGGATGGTTGATAATAATTTCCTGGCTGAAGGTGCCTGGCTGATCCTGATCGGATTATTCCGGAAACTGGTACTCTCAGGCCTGTTCTTCACCCTCATCCCTGAAGGGATCTTTACACGTCCGATGGAGTTCGCCACATCAGACCGGTGGGTTTCTCTGTTGGTTTACAGTTTCTGGTTGTACAACGATTTCGCCGGATACACGTCGCTGGTGCGCGGTATCAGCCTGTTGTTTGGTATTCGCCTGTCGCCTAACTTCCGGCAGCCGATGTTCGCGCGCACCTTTCTTGAGTTCTGGAACCGCTGGCACATGAGCTTGTCATTCTGGCTTCGTGACTACATTTTCTTCCCAATCCAGCGCGCTCTTGGACGACGCGGTTATTCTTCATCAAGCCCGGCTCGTGTGCTGGCTCCGCCGATTATCACCATGTTGGTCAGTGGTTTCTGGCATAACGCCACCTTCTCGCTGGCCGCGTGGGGTATGCTTCACGGGATATATCAGATATGGGATCACCTCACTTCACGAAAACCGGAGCACATCATCCCTTCCCGGCAGCCATTCTGGCGGCAGATCATCATGGCCTTACGGGTTTATCTGCTGCTGCTTCCAACCTGGATACTGTTCGCAACCGGTGGGCTGAAACTGTCTGGATATTTTGGTTTGTCACTTTTCCATGGGGGTGGCATGCTTCGAGGCCAGCCCCTGGAATTGGTCATTCCGCTCATGGGCCTTTGCGCATCCGTTATACTGGATTGGCTGCAGGAGATGAACGGCGAGGGAACGCCTGTAAAATCTTTGCCCCACTTGGCACAGTCCGCCTTTGCAGCCCTGCTCGTTTTCTGTGTATTATTAAGTATTCTCTGGTCGAGCATCCCATCTGCCTCATTTATCTACCAGGGATTCTAGACAAATTATCGAGGATCAAACGATGAAAAAAGACTGGTACAGAAATGCCATTTTTTATGAATTAAACGTGCGAGCCTTCCGTGACAGCAATGGCGATGGCAAAGGGGATATTCCTGGCGTGATCGAGAAACTGGATTACCTGAAAGACTTGGGAGTGGACTGCCTCTGGCTGCTGCCCATGTATCCATCACCGCTTAAAGATGACGGCTATGACATCGCCGATTTCATGCATATTCACCCGGATTTTGGAACAGTCGAAGATTTCAAGCATCTCATGGATGAGGCCCACAAAAGGGACATGTATGTTGTCGCCGATCTCGTCCTGAACCACACGTCCGATCAGCATTACTGGTTTCAGGCTGCGTTGAAGGACCCGACATCGCCTTATAAAGATTATTATGTATGGAGCAAGACAGGCAAAGAATACGGCGATACCCGTATTATTTTCCTGGACACAGAGCCATCCAACTGGTCCTTTTGCCCGGAAGTTGGCGAATTCTACTGGCACCGGTTCTACGCCTCTCAACCTGACCTTAACTACGATAATCCTGCAGTGCAGGAAGAGATGTTGAACACCATGCGCTACTGGGCCAGCCTGGGTCTCGACGGTTTTCGTGCGGACGCGGTTCCATATTTATTTGAACGTGAAGGAACCATATGTGAAAATCTTCCAGAGACACATCAATATTTAAAAAAGGTCCGTCGTGTTTTAGACGCTGAATTCCCTGGGCGCATCCTTCTTGCTGAAGCCAACCAGTGGCCTGATGATGTACGCGAATATTTTGGGGATGGGGATGAGTTCAACATGGCGTTCCATTTCCCCCTGATGCCGCGTATCTTTATGGCCATGAAAAAGGGTGATCCGACTCCCATTCGTTGGGCGTTGGATAAGACCCCGGCTATTCCGGATGGCTGTCAGTGGTGTACCTTCCTCCGCAACCATGATGAATTGACATTGGAAATGGTCACTCCGGAAGAACGCGATTATATGTGGCAGCAATATGCGCCTGACCCAAAAATGAAATTGAATCTCGGTATCCGCCGCCGTCTCGCTCCCTTGATGGACAATAACATTGAAAAAATGAAACAGGCGAATGCCATCCTCTTTTCCTTACCGGGAACGCCCATTATCTATTACGGCGACGAAATCGGCATGGGAGATAACATTGACCTGTTTGATCGTAACGGTGTTCGAACACCCATGCAATGGGCAGCTGATCTTCCGAATGCCGGTTTTTCTGAAGCCAGCCAGACCTACGCGCCAGTCATCAATATTGCTCCATATTCTCCCCGGCATGTTAACGTAGCGGGTCAGCAAAACGACCCATCATCATTCCTAAACTTTATGAAGCATCTGGTTAAGCTGCGGAAAGAGCGTCCTTATCTCGCCGAAAGCTCCATCCAATTTTTGGATACCACCAGCCCGGCCACTCTGTGTGTGGTTAGGGAAGCTGAAGGTCAACGAATGATCGCCCTTCACAACCTGGGTGACAGCAATGCCTATGTGACCTTCCGGGCAGATCTGGGTTTCTCGCCAAAGATCGAACTACTCACAGGAACTCCGGTTAACCCCGGGTTAAAAACGATCCGGTTGGCACCCCACCAATCAGCCTGGTTGGAATAATCCTAGAGAACCCGCAGAACCAGCCCTTCCCAGGGTGAAAGGTCAACATAACGAGAATCGGCAAGTCCTGCCCGGTCCATTCCTGTGGAAACAATGATCTCCAATCTCCCAAAACGATGGAAATCAAACCGGGCTGTCGTCTCACCCATATTGAACGCTGTTATGATCCTTTCATGACCTGACTGTCGTAGAAAGGCAAAACAATCAGCCGGAGTCGGATCAATGAGTTCGTATGTTCCTGATTTTATGGCAGCAGACAACTTGCGGAATGCCAGAAGTTTACGGTAAAGATTCAAAATGGAGCGGGATTCTTTCAACTCACATTCCATATTGACAGTTCGGTAATCATCCGCCACAGGCAGCCACGGGGTCACCCCCGCCGGAGTAAATCCGGCATTTGCCTCAGGTGACCATTGGTTGGGCGTACGATTGCGATCGCGACCTGTACCAGACACCCGCTTTCCCCAGGGATCCTTCTGTTCCTCCAGAGGGATCTCAACATTTTTTTGCCCGAATTCATCTCCGTTATACAGCGTTGGTGTTCCGCGTAGTGTAAGGAGAAGCATGGCCGCTTGACGTGCCTTCTCTACTCCCAACCTTCCCGCGATTCGGGGTTCATCGTGATTTCCCAGTACGTAATTTGGCCATCCCCATGAGGGGGTTACTTTTTCTACATTTTCAATTACTTTGCGAATGGCTGCCGCTTTCCAGGGTGCCACAAGCAGCGCAAAATTAAAGGGCATATGCAATTCATCGTTGTTCTGACCATAATACGTTGCCCATTCTTTCCATTCCGCTATGTGGATCTCGCCCACAGAGTAGCGTGGAGGCGAATACGAATCGAGGATATCCCGCAGGTCGTGGTAAACCCCATGCACGTCCGGATGACCTTTATCATAAATATGCAGAAGTTTGTCGTAGTCACCTGTTGGTTTTAGTTCCCCTTTTGATGGATCGCGATTGATGGGATTATCACGCATCTCCGGATCCTTCATAATATAGTGAGCCACGTCTATACGGAAGCCGTCAACACCACGATCCAACCAGAAACGGTAAACATTAAACATTGCCTCTCGTACATCCGCATTTCGCCAGTTCAGATCAGGTTGTTCCTTTAGGAAGGAGTGCAGATAATACTGCTGTGTGGTTTCATCCCATTCCCAGGATGACCCGCCAAAAACCGCTAACCAGTTGTTCGGCGGTGTACCATCTTCTTTGGCATCTTGCCATATGTACCAATCACGCTTTGGATTTTCTCGACTCGAACGTGATTCAACAAACCATGGATGCCGGTCTGATGTATGGTTCGGAACGATATCGATAATAACTTTTAATCCTCGTTGGTGTGCTTCACACAAAAGACGATCAAACACCGTCAAATCACCAAAAACGGGGTCAACATTGCAGTAATCCATAACATCATAGCCAAAGTCGGCTTGCGGTGATGGGTAGAACGGTGATAACCAGATAGCATCTACCCCGAGAGTTTTCGACAGGTAGTCCAATCGATTGATAACTCCCTGCAGATCGCCTATACCGTCGCCATCGCTGTCTTGAAAACTACGCGGGTATACCTGATAAATAACACCGGTTTTCCACCAGACAGAAGTATCTTTTTCCATTTGCACTCCAATTAATAGATCAACGAAATAATCAGCAGTCTATCAGGAACCTGGTCGTCAAAAACGAATAATCCAGATCCAAGCTGCAGTCTTCGTTCAGTTATCTCATGTGAACCAGAAAAAATTCGCGGAGCCCATAATATCATCTTATTTCTCCCGTATCCATATCTCATTGAAGGCCAATAAAACACCACTGCAAAAAGACTTATAAATGTTCTTTATCAACCAGTTTGCAGTACACAGAATGAGGTAAGTCATCCGGTGAAATACAAAAAAATGTTGATCAACGAATTTGTGCGAGCGTACTTTCTATAAAATCACGGCTTGCTGGCATGTGTTCTTCCGGCAGGCTGTGAATAATTACCGGTCCCTGATAACCGGTCTTTTCCAGTAACTGGAAGAATCCCGGATAATCCAACCGGCCTTTTCCGGCAGGCACTCTCTCAAGTTCTCCGGTGTTTTCGTCAAACTCACCAATATCTTTCGCATGAGTTAAAACAATTTTGCTACCCAGACGGGACAAGGCATTCTCAAAAATCTCGAGCTGACGGGGTACATCATCCTTAAATAGAAGGTTTGCCGGATCCATGACGATATTTAAATTATCAGAATCGATCTCATCCAGAAGTCGAACAGCTTTATCGACTGAGTTGACTATGTTTGTAACTTCTATTTCAAAAGCGAGGTGTACGGAGTTGGCTTCGGCAATCCGAATGATTTCACGCATCGTTTTCTTCATCACCTGCCAGGCTTCGGGGGTTTCATTTTCCTGGTGGGAACGCCACATATTTTCTGGATCACGGGTTCCCGTACAAATCGTGATGATATTGGTTCCCATATCATTCGCGGCTTCACATAAAGTGCGCATACCGGCGATACCTGATTCGCGCTCATCTTTATCCGGATGCGCCGTATTAAAAGTTCCAGAAACTGCTGCGAGGTTCAATCCAAAAGCCCAGAAAGTAGCCCCAATCTCACCTGCCTTTCCATGGGGAAGGGTTTCAGGCAAGACGGGCAACCCAAGTGTGGACATTTTAAATTGAACACACTCAAATCCCATCG
>JAAYYW010000191.1 GCA_012515195.1 Leptolinea sp. | reverse complement strand
GGCACCAAAATGGTTAACAGAAGGAACTGCGGTTCCCGCAGAATCTCCCTTATATATTTACGGGCAACCCATAAAATCTTCATTCGCGCAGTCTCCGCCCGGTCAACTGGATAAACACATCTTCCAGAGTGTTGGCATGAATGGTCACTTCACCAGGTTTGAACCCCGTATTCTTTAATATTTCCAGTATTTCCGTTAGATTCCCAACAGCATTTAATGCCCGTAATTTCAGTATCCCCGCATCCGGTTCCAGGGAAACATCATGGCTTATGCCATCAAGCGCACCAGCCGCCAGGGTGACATCCCTCAAGCCATTGGTCAAGTGTATCTCTATCAGATCCCCTTCACCCAGGCTTTGTTTTAATTTTTCAGGCGTGTCCAGCACCAGCAGCTCGCCGTGGTCAATAATGGCCACACGGTCAGCCACACGATCAGCTTCATCCATGTTGTGTGTGGTGACGATAACCGTCTTACGGCGTGCCAGTGATTGAATATATTCGCGAACCTTAACCCGACTCTGGGGATCGAGTCCGGCTTCAGGTTCATCTAGAATGACTATTTCTGGATCATGAACCAGCGCCATAGCCAGGTTCAAACGGCGTTGCATCCCGCCTGAAAGGGTAGAGGCAAGACTATCTCGTTTTTCCTCCAAACCAAGGTCCTCCAGCAATCGCATGCTGGACTCCCGTGCCAACTGCCCGGAAATTCCATACATCTGAGCCATGAATTCAAGCTGTTCCATGCAGGTCAACCGTTCCCAAAGGACAATATTCTGAGGACACATACCGATCATTCGCCGGATATTCGGATTACGGGTATCAAGTGTCTTGCCTTTCAAGATGACACTGCCGGAAGTTGGTTCCAGCAGGCCGCAGATCATGTTAATGGAGGTGGTCTTCCCGGCCCCATTGGGGCCAAGGAAACCAAAAACCTCTCCTTTATTCACCTGGAAAGTCAGGTCATTGACGGCTGATACATGACCAAACTTCCGGGTCAGATTTCGGGTTTCCAAAATAATCTCAGTCATGCGATTTTTCCATTTCCAGGGCTTTTATGATGCACGGTTCAATCGGATGTGCTGGAATAAGCCTATCCCCAGCAGAAAAAGAAGAATTGATTCAACAACCAACCAGAACATATTCGGCCAGACAGTAGCGAATCCATCTCCATAGATCATGATGCGTCGGATGGCGTCTGTTGCAAAGCTGGTTGGCATCAAATGGGCGAAATCCAACGTTTTTCCAAAAACGGTAAACAACGGCATTGGCGGCATGGGATAAATTGCACCGGAAAAAAACACAAGCGGAACCAGGAAGATCATGGCAAAGTTGGCAGCTTCCCCATCACTCTTTGAGAAACAGGCTGTGATCATCCCGCATCCGGTCGCGGCAAGGCTGGTCACCAGGGCAAACAACCCGAGTAAAAAAGCCGATCCGCTGGTTTGCAGTCCACAGGCGAATGCAACCGCCAGTGTGATAACAGTCTGCCCGGCGCAAATGACAAAAATGGCAATTGTTATCCCTCCGATCAGATCCCAACCTGATACATAAGCCATACGAAGCCGTAAGAAAACCCCACTGACCATCTCGCGCACCAGCAAGATAGCCGAGTACAGGATACCGAATGAGACACCGAACACGATCAATCCCGGCACTCCAAATTGAAAATCATTCAAATTTCCGGTACCTTCCACAAAGGAATATAAAACCTGTTGCTGCGGCTGCTTCCACCCGGTCTTTTCTTCAAGAAAGTTCCGCATGGGTTCTTCCAACATAGAGGATAGGAAGTTGGCTGTGTCGGAATATGGGTCTTTCAACATCTCAAGACGAGGCAGATGATCCGGATCCGACACTTCTATCCTTTCGGAAAAATCCGCAGGTATGGTCAATAAAGCACCGGCCTTCCATTCTTGTAATATGGTTCGGGCTTCCCCAGAATCTTTCATTTCGGTCACTGTGAAAAGGGGTGCATCGTCAAACTTTTCGGTTCGCAAGCGGTCGATGAGTTCACTGCCCAGGTTTCCCCTGTCCTGGTTATTCACCAGCAGGATCAGGGTACTTCCCAGGTTCTTTGATCCACCACCATAGGCAAAAAAATAAACGACAACCATCAGCGCCGGGAAGACCAGGAATATGATCAATAATTGTGGATCACGAATAGCTTCCAGAAGAGTTTTGCGGGCAATAATGAACGGTTTCAATCTACTCTCTCTTTCGATATTCCATGCATGACCAGATCAATAAGCGCGGAATAAATTCTCTCTACCGTCATTTCGCCATCAACAAGCTGGTAATAATTCTTTAAACCAGGGAAGATCAAACCATCACCAATGGAAATTGAAAGAGTGTGAATGATGCGGGTTACCGCATCAAGATCGATATCACCCCGTACCTCTCCGCGCTCTAAAGCTGACCGCAACATATCATTCACCATCGCCCGCATCACTTCTGCGATGGGACGAACAACCGTGTCCCCGTATTGCGGATCACCATGATAAGCCGCCGCCGCGAAGAAGCGGGCGAAACCGTTCTGTTCCTCCGTCCAGTTCACTCCCTCTGAGATATACATCGGCAAGGTCTCACTCAGAGGCGCCTCCGACATATAATGCCGGTAATACTCGAACAACTGCACCGTGGACCGAGTGGCCAGTTCCGCAGTAAACGACAGCAAATTTTCGCGATTATTGAAATACTGGTACAACGAACCCGTGGATACACCGGCACGTTCAGCCACGCGTTTGATATTCATATCCTGAGGGCCGGTTTCACCGGCTTCTTCGAGAATGGCTGTAATCACAGCCTGCTGCCTTTCTGGGTCAAGTCTCCGAAAAGTACGGGTTACCAGACCTTTCTTTTCCAATTCCAGGATTACCGGGAGAAAATCAAATGTGAATTCAATATTCATTTTATATGAACCTTATATTCATATACTATTGGCTTTTCTCTCTTTTGTCAAGGAGATTTTTGCTTTACAAATAGCTTTCTTCTTATCATCCCGGTATAGAATTACATAAGAAAGGAAATACAACCATGGAATTGGCCTTAAACATAGAAGCCCAGAACGGGCTGAATTGGGATAATTGGAAACGAATTGTGGTGGCCGCGGAAGAAATGGGGTTTGCAGCCGTTTTTCGCTCTGATCACCTGGCCAGTTTTGAAGGACCACCTGATCTTGACGCTTTGGAATGCTGGGTCTCCTTAACATGGCTTGCAGGGAACACAAAGCGCATCCAATTCGGTCCACTGGTAACGCCGGTCACCTTCCGTCATCCAGGCATGATCGCCCGCATGGCAGCCAACCTGGACGATCTGAGCTGTGGCCGGTTGATACTGGGTATGGGTACAGGTTGGGCTCAACGCGAACATGATATGTGGGGTTATCCATTGGGAGATCTGCCAACCCGCTTTGCGCGATATGAAGAGGGTTTAGAATTAGTCTACCGCTTATTTAACGATGACAATCCGGTTACCTGGCACGGGACATATTTTCAGGTGAAGGACGCGGTTATCCTGCCCAAACCAGTAAGGATAGGAGGACCAGACCTGCTGGTAGGCGGCAGCGGTGGCAAAAAGACACTTGCATTGGCCGCACAATTCGCAGATGAGTGGAATGCCATCCTGATGCCTGTTGCCAGAGCGAAAGAGCTTTCCAACCGCCTGGATGAAGCACTTGGTAAAGCCAATCGCAAGCCGGAGTCCATCCGCCGGTCGATTATGCTGAATGTGATAACCGGCCGCACGGATGCCGATGTAAAACAGAATATGGGCGGCAAGACTGCGGAAGAATACAGGGCTATCGGCGCTGTCGGCACACCGAACGCCGTGGCAGATCAATTGATGACGTACGCGGAAGCTGGCATGTATCGGGTGGTAGCACAGATGAACGACCCGGACGACATGGATTTCCTGGAGATGCTAGGCACACAGGTCATTCCGCAGCTGGCATAGTTCGTAGTCAAATAATTCTTACTACGTATCCAGACAATAAACCCTTAACTATCCTCTCTTTCCGGGAGAAGGATTCCTTTTCTGTTTCCGGAGGTCTTGAGCGGGCGATGGGACTCGTTGAGCATAGGGAAATGCCGCGTCAGCGGTAAACCGATAAAAAAAGACCCCGTTTCCGGAGGTCTTGAGCGGGCGATGGGACTCGAACCCACGACCTTCTCCTTGGCAAGGAGACATTCTACCAACTGAACCACGCCCGCATGACTTGCAGGCAAAATATTATCACGATTACAGGCATATGTCAAATTTATGTTCATCGATTCCCGGTGAATCCCTTGACACATGTATCATACATTGTATAATTTACGCACACTGTACACTATGGAAAAACCTGATCCGAAATCAAGACGTTATGAGAAAACCCGCCAGGGCATTATTAACGCTGCCCACGAGATCGTTCGGACCGAAGGGATTGATGCCCTGTCCATTCGTACTCTGGCTGAAAAAGTCGATTACTCACCTTCCGCGCTTTATAAATACTTCAATAACAAAGAGGAGATTATTGAAGCATTGCGGGTGGAAGGCTGGAATCGGATGCAAACCATCTTCGAATCCCGATTGGATCCCTCTCTGGACTCTCCCCGAAAGCTGGTGAAAGCGTCCCTTGCCTACCTGGAACTTGGGGACCAATATCCCGAGTTGTACCAGCTAATGTTCAATTCCTCAGTTGGCGCGCCAGATAACATCAAAACCATTGAAGACGACCCCCGCTTCAAGGTTCTGACCGATATGATCAAAGAGGGTGTCAAAAGTGGAGAATTCGTGTTACCAGACGATATAACACTCCTTGAATACCGCTACCTGGCCTGGTTTATTATGCATGGAATCTGTATGCTGAAAGTGAGCATGTACCGTAACTGCCTTAATCAATTTGACCCGCTGGCTCGATCCATTGTGGAAAAATTTATACTAATGTCAGCCCACGAAAAATCTGATGGGTAAACCTATTTTTTTAATACAAAATGAACAGCGTTCATGATATACACGTTGTTTATTGAAAAAGGAGATAACAAATGAACCGAAGAAAATTTTTAAAAACAGCCGGTATCGCTACCGGAGGGATCGTTCTGGCTTGCGGAGGATTGGGAACTGCGGCAACCATCACACCGCCCATAGATTTAATTGAAAAGCAAATTAAAGGAGATCCAAATATGAAAAAAGTACTGGTTACATATTCCAGTAAAGCCGGTTCCACATCTGAAGTGGCAGCTGCCATTGCTGAAGTTCTGAATAAGAATGGGGCTTCTGTTACTGTTGCACCGATCAAGAAAGTTGATGACATATCCAATTACCAGGCTGTCGTGGTTGGCAGTCTAATCCGAATGGGATCATGGGTCGGTGAAGCAAAGAAATTTGTTGAGACTAACAAAGCAGTTCTTGAAAAAATTCCAACAGCCTATTTCACAACCTGCGCGACTTTAAAAGAAGATAACGAAAAAACGCGGGCTGAAGTAGCAGGTTATGTGGAGCCAGTTCACCAGATACTTACTCCCGTTGAAAGCGCCCTTTTCGGCGGAAAGATGGATACAAGCAAATTGAATTTCTTTGACCGGAAAATCACGGAGATGATGGCAAAGGGAGAAAACCCAAACGGTGATTACCGCAATTGGGATGAGATCAACGCCTGGGCGGAAAAGCTTGTTCCGCTGATGCTCTAAGAGAATTACTCACACTCAGGTACCGATTTATCAGGCTGTGACTCGCAACAATTCACAGCCTGATTGTTTTTCAATTCTATATTCCTCGCAACTGGCCGGGACGAGCAGGCTGTCGTATTGGGATAGCCCAAACGACCAGCCATCCCCTTTTACAGAAGCTTCGCCAGAAATTACAGTCAACGCATGAAACGATTCACCCGCAGGGTGTGCGATTATGTCACTATCTTCTGGCACCAGTTTATCAAGCGAGAAATACTCGCATGATTCCAACCGGGCAATCGGGGAATTGATCGGGGCAGCGCTTACATTTACCCGAATCCCGGGGTCAATGACCCGAATGGATTGCTCGATATGCAGCTCCCGTCCTTCGCTGGCCGGCCTGTTCCAATCAAAAACCCGGTACGTAATATCAGAACTTTCCTGCACTTCAAAAACAAGCATACCGGGTCCCAACGCATGAATGGATCCCGCGGGTATCAAAACATGGTCTCCTGTAGTCACCGGAACACGGTTTGCACAGTCCAATATGGTACCATCCCGTACAGAGCGAACGATATCGGCCTTCGTCACCCCGTCTTTTGTTCCACAAAGAATCTCTGCGTTGTTGACAGTATCCAGAAAATACCAGGCTTCGGTCTTTCCAAAAAAACCAGCTCCTTTCAATTCGCGAACCTGTTCGTCATTGGGATGAACTTGCAACGAAAGCCACTGGTTGCAATCCAGAAGTTTTATCAGAACCGGGAAATGGCTGCCAATCCGTGTGGTTACCCTGGTTCCCAATAAATCAGTCCCCAATTCGGTCGCGATACTGGTCAGTAATCGTCCCGCATAATCTCCCCCGATGACCGTGTTGTTTTCATGTATCGCCCAAACTTCTGCTGTAGGTGAATGCCCAGGGCGTAGTCTGTCGCCCCCCCATATGTAATCACGGTATTGTTTCTCTAAAATGAAGGGTTGAAGTGGCATGTCTATCTTTCCACCAGCTGTTTTGCCATGGCAATAGCCCCCATCACCCCGGCCTGCGAGCCCAGAGATGGCGGGACAATAAATTCGTCAATAGTTGCCATGATCTTCTGTGATTGGATATATCCATTCAATTGCTCTTTTACATCAGAGCGGACTTTTTCAACAAGTCCCGGGTGCTGCGGCACTCCCCCTCCCAGAATGATCCGTTTCGGAGAGAGGGTCAGAACAAGGTTTGAGATCAGATACCCAATATACATTGCTTCCAGATTCCACCCCGGGTGATCATCCGGCAATGTTTCTGCTGGTTGTCCCCAGCGTTTGGCCATGGAAGGACCGGAAGCCAGACCCTCCAGGCAATCTTCGTGATATGGGCAGGCTCCAGGGAACGGGTCCGTTTCCCGATTATGTGGAATAAACATATGCCCGGCTTCCGGATGGATTAAGCCATGCAATGTTTTTCCATTGACGATTCCGCCAACACCGATCCCGGTACCCACTGTTATATACAACAGTGGATCCAATTCACGGTTTTCCAAATTCCAGTAATACTCACCCTGGGCTGCTCCGTTGACATCGGTGTCAAAAGCGCATGGAACTCTCAGCGCTCTTTGGATCGTGCCTAGCAGGTCGACCTGAGCCCAACCGGGTTTGGGTGTCGTTGTAATGTAACCAAAGGTCTTGGACCGGGCATCCAGATCTACGGGACCAAACGCCGCAATCCCAATGGCCTCAACCTGCTTCTTTTCAATGTATGGTTGAAAAAAAGCGATGGCCTTTGCAATAGTCTCAACCGGATCGGTGGTTGGAAATCGCTTATCTGCCAACACATCGTCAGGACTCGAGGCGACATTACAGACGAACTTGGTTCCTCCCGCCTCAATACCACCAAAGTATTTTTTCATAAGCATCCTCATTCCACGACGTATAAATGATCAATCGCCAAAATTTATCACTTGCTTTCAGACTAGAAGAAATCATTACTATTCTAAATTGAAATTGACACAAAGAAAAACCCAGGTACTCGACGGACTATGATCGTGCTCAGGGATCTCGGTTTCAATTGGTGAATTCGAATGAGTCCAGCGATATATATCACAATGATTTGCTACCAGATAGTACCCGAAACCAATATTGACAGACAAAATAAAAGCGATACAATTACATGTGAACGTTTACAAAGAAAGTGAAGCTATCCATGGCCAAGTCTCAGGAAAACAATCACTCTTCCACGATTACAATCATTGATGTTGCGAGAGAAGCCGGGGTTTCATATGGAACCGTCTCCCGGGTAATGAATGATTCCCCTAACGTAAAGTCGGAAACCCGCGAAAGGGTCAAAGAGGTTATCACCCGAATGGGTTTTGTGGGTAACCGAAATGCCCGAAGCCTGGTTAGTGGACGCTCCAATGTCATAGGATTGCTCATCCCCGACCTGGGAACAGCTTACATCGGCGAGATCATCCGCGGTATAGACTATGAACTTGAAACTGCCAAGTATAACCTTATGTTATACACCACGCATCGACGTGAGACAAAAGAGACAGGTTATATCTCATCCCTCATTCAAAGCGGTGTTGACGGAGTGATCCTTATCCTGCCACGAAATCCGGCCAATTACCTTGATAAATTACGCTCCCTGAAATACCCATATGTTCTGGTGGACCATCAGGGTATTGATGAACAAGGACCAGCCGTTGGGGCAACCAATTTTAAGGGCGCGTTTGACGCAACCGAATATCTGATCAGCCTGGGTCACAAAAAAATTGCTTTTATTACCGGCAGTATGGATCTCGGCTGCGCGCAGGAACGTCTGTCTGGTTACAAAGCAGCGCTGGAAAAACATAACGTCTCTATTAATCAGGATTGGATCATTGAAGGCGACTTTGAACAAGCCACCGGATATGTAGGGGCAAAAGTATTGATCTCACAGAGCAATAAACCTACTGCCATCTTCGCCTCAAATGACATGATGGCTTTTGGTGTAATGAATGCCGTAAGAGATATGGGGGTAAAAATCCCAATAGATATTTCAATCATCGGTTTTGATGATATTTTCCAATCCAGCCAGACCATGCCAGGGCTGACCACAGTACACCAACCACTTGAACAAATGGGACGCAAGGCGACAAAAATGCTGGTTGAAATGATGTCAGAAGGAGAGATACAGTCAGGCAAAATTGAATTGCCGACTCATCTGGTCATCCGCGATTCGTGCCATAAGATCGAAGGGTAAAAAGCCCCGAATTATTACGATAAGGTAACCAACGAGTAACACATTCCAAAAAGAAGGATTTGTTGAGATGAAATCATTATTTCTGGGCATTGATGTATCGACAACCGGTTCAAAAGCTCTGCTGGTTGATGAATCTGGCAACGTTGTGGGGGCCGCGCTGACAGAACATTCAATTTCCACGCCCAAACCGTTGTGGTCTGAGCAAGACCCGCAAGAGTGGTGGACCGCTTCCGCCAACAGCATCCGACAGGCGCTAAGCCAGGCGGGTGCCACCGGAAATGATGTAAAAGCCGTTGGTCTTACCGGACAGATGCATGGTCTTGTGATGATGGACGAGGCTGGCAAGGTGCTGCGCCCCGCCATTTTGTGGAATGATCAACGAACAGCAGAAGAGTGCGATGATATTACCCGCATCGTGGGTTTTGATAAACTCCTGTCAATCTGCGGCAACAAAGCCCTAACAGGATTCACAGCCCCAAAGATTCTATGGGTTCGCAAGAATGAGCCTGAGGTATATGCCAAAACCGCTCATATCCTTTTACCCAAAGATTACGTGCGCTACCATTTAACAGGCGACTACGCTGTGGACCACGCGGATGGTTCGGGTATGATCTTGTACGACCTGAAGAAACGCGACTGGTCGAAGGAACTGTTAAATGCGCTGGAGATCCCCGAGAGCTGGCTTCCCAAAACATACGAAGGCTCAGAGGTCACCGGAGTTATCTCCGCAACAGCAGCTGAATTGACCGGCTTGAAAGCAGGAACCCCGGTAGTTGGCGGCGGCGGTGACCAGGCCGCGCAAGCAGTTGGTGTGGGTGCTGTCACACCGGGTATCGTGGCGCTCACCCTGGGTACATCCGGTGTTGTGTTTGCATCCACCCCCTCCCCACTGATCGAACCGGAAGGCCGTCTGCACGCGTTCTGTCATTCCGTTCCGGGCACCTGGCATTTTATGGGTGTCATGCTTTCAGCGGCTGGCTCGTTGCGTTGGTATCGTGATACCCTTGCGCCGGGTTTGGGCTACGATGAGCTCCTGGCACCCGCTGCTGATGTACCCGCCGGCAGTGAAGGTTTGCTTTTCCTGCCATACCTTACCGGTGAACGTACACCGCACCCCGATCCACTGGCCCGCGGCGCATTCGTCGGGCTGACTGTTCGCCATACGAAAGCCCACATGACCCGTTCCGTTATTGAAGGTGTTTCGTTTGGTTTGCGGGATTCAATGGAACTGCTCAAAAACGCTGGTCTTGGTGAGATCAAACAGGTTCGCGTTTCCGGCGGCGGTGCGCGTAGCGCCCTTTGGCGGCAAATGCTCTCTGATGTAATGAATACCGAGTTGGTTACCGTAAACACAACAGAAGGAGCGGCCTTTGGAGCTGCTTTACTTGCCGGTGTTGGTATTGGAACATGGAAAACTGTGCAAGATGCCTGCAACGCTACCATCAAGACTCTGGATAAAACCTCGGCAAATCCATCTACTGTTAACACATACGAACAGTATTACCGTCAATACACCGCGCTTTATCCAGCCCTTAAACCAACTTTTACCGGGATTGCTGCAATATAACCACTTTTGAAAACAAGGAACCTTCCATATATGACGACCACCTTAACTGAAAAACCCGTTTATCTTGATCCGTCGCATTCAATCGAGGATCGGGTACAAGATCTGATCTCTCGAATGACTCTGGAAGAAAAGATCGGCCAGATGCGAAGCTCCGCCGAAGCTGTCGAACACCTCAATATCCCCTCTTACGATTTCTGGAATGAGGGTTTGCATGGAGTCGGGCGAAACGGACGGGCTACGGTTTTTCCCCAGGCCATTGGTATGGCAGCCACCTGGGATCCTGACTTGATAAAAAAAGTGGCCACAGCCATCAGCACGGAGGCCCGCGCGAAATACCATGAAACCATGCGCAAACGCGGCAACACGATCATCTATCAGGGTTTGACCTTTTGGTCTCCCAATGTCAACATATTCCGCGATCCCCGTTGGGGACGTGGACAGGAAAGTTGGGGAGAAGATCCTTTCCTCACCGGAGAAATGGGTTCGGCTTTCGTCCGGGGTATGCAGGGGGATGACCCACACTACCTTCGAACAGCTGCCTGTGCAAAACACTATGCTGTCCACAGCGGCCCTGAAGATGAACGCCATTCGTTTGATGTAAGTGTCACCAAACGAGAGCTCTTTGATACCTATTTACCAGCTTTTCGCAAACTCGTAGTTGATGCCAATGTGGAAATGGTTATGGGCGCATATAACCGGTTATACGGTGTTCCTTGTTGTGCATCAGACCTGCTGTTACAAAAAATTCTGCGTGAAAAGTGGGGATTTAAAGGACATGTCGTTTCCGATTGTTTCGCCTTAACGGATCTTCACAAAGGCCACCAGTATACGAAAGATGTGGTTGAATCTGCCAGTACCGCATTGAAAGCCGGTTGTGATATGAGCTGCAAATGCACTTATGACCATCTGGGGGAGGCGATTGAACGCGGTTTGATCACCGAAGAAGATATCGACCGGTCATTGGCCCGCACGCTGGCCACCCGGTTTAAACTGGGAATGTTCGATCCTCCGGAAATGGTACCGTATTCCAATATTCCCATGAGCGTAGTAGGGTGTGAGAAGCACCGCAAATTAGCGTATGAAGCGGCTCTCCGCTCCATGGTTCTTTTGAAAAACCGTAACAATATTCTTCCCCTGAAAGAATCCGTTCGCGATCTTTACATCGTTGGGCCCAACGCCACCAATCTGGATTGTCTGCTGGGCAGTTATTTCGGAATCGGCGAATCCATGGTGACCGCACTTGAAGGTATTGCCCGTCAGGCGCCAGAAGGCACGAAAGTGGAATACAAACACGGCTGCCTGCTGGCACAGGACAATGCCAATCCATTTGACTGGTCATTGGAAGCAGCACCGGAAGCCGATGTGACCATCGCCTGTATGGGTTTGCAACCGCTGCTGGAAGGGGAAGAAGGCGACGCACTGCTTTCAACAAAAGGCGGCGATCGCGAAACCATTGAGATCCCGTCTCAGCAGGCAGAGTACATCAAAAAACTGGTTATCCGCGGCGCCCGGGTTGTACTGGTGCTATTTGGAGGCAGCCCGGTAGCATTGGGTGAGATTGAAGATATGGTTGAAGCGATTATTCACATCTGGTATCCGGGATGTGAAGGAGGAATTGCCCTGGCGGATGTGTTGTTTGGCAAGGTATCTCCTTCGGGCAAGCTGCCAATGACCTTCCCGAAATCTACTGCCCAATTAATGCCGTTTGATGATTACAGTATGGACAATCGGACATACCGTTATTCAACAGATACACCATTATTCCCGTTCGGATTTGGTTTAAGTTATTCGAGGTTTGATTACAGCTCAATATCTTTGAAAACAAATAAACTAAGGTTGGGCGATCCACTTGATATGAAATTCAATATCACCAACGCAGGAGATGTTGAAGCGGAAGAAGTAGTCCAGATTTACCTGACAGATGTTAAAACCTCTGTCAAAGCCCCTCTTCACAAACTGGTTGCTTTCAAACGGATTTCCCTGAAACCAAAAGAAACCATCTCAGTATCCATGCAAATTACATCAGATATGATGATGCTGGTAAATGAAGAGGGTGAGACTGTTCTTGAAGGAGGCGATTTCATCCTCCGGGTTGGTGGATGCTCTCCATCCAAACGTGCTGTGGAACTCGGGGTTCAAGATCTGCTGGAGGCAGAATTTTCTGTAGGATAAAAGGACTGAGAGGGGGTAACACCTGCTCCATTTATATTGCAGCACCACCATTTAGGGCATGGTGGTGCTGCAGATTTAACGATCAGTGGGTATAACATATGGATAATTGTCACTGATATTCTTCCCGATTCGGTTAAAACAGGGGGTAATTTGTTTGTTCGCCCAACATTCATAGTTGACAAGCTAATTCAAGTTGCTATAATAATGGTGTAAACGCTTCCAAACACCAAATTCCCCATAAGTCGTGTAATTTGAATAAAGTGCGAAACCCAAACGGATATATTACTGTTTACCCACCATTGTAAACGCTTCCAAAGCCACGATCAACTTTTCAAGTGCGGTATCGCGTAAACGCTTACGTGAATTCAAGGGATACATAACCTGACCACATGAAACAACTCGGAACAGTCTCCAGTAATGTCACCATCTTTGAAGTCGCCGCACAAGCCGGCGTCTCCTATGGAACTGTTTCCAGAGTCCTGAACAACGACCCGCATGTCCGTTTGGAAACCCGTGAAAGGGTCAACAAGGTCATTCAAGAGCTTGGTTATGTTGTCAACCGGCAAGCCCGCAGCCTGGCAGGTGGTAAAACCCACATCATCGGTATTCTGGTTCCTGATCTGGGAACAGGTTATATTGCCGAGGTTATTCAGGGAATCGATACAGAACTGCAACTAGCCGGGTACGATCTGATGCTATACACTACACACCGCACCCCGATTCTTGAGGCCAACTATGTTGCCAACCTGGCTCAAGGCGTGGTGGATGGTCTGATCCTTGTCCTGCCCCGCAACCCGGAGGACTATATTGACACCCTGAAAGGACGCCGTTTCCCCTTTGTATTGGTCGACCACCAGGGTTCGGGTGATCAATGCCCGGCCGTTAATGCGGCCAACTGGCAGGGTGCATACAATGCCACTGAGTACCTCATCCAACTTGGGCACAAGCGGATCGGCTTCATCACCGGCTGGATGGATCTTGGATCTTCTGTCGACCGCCTGGAAGGCTATAAATCTGCCCTGTGGGCACATCACATTCCATTCTCAGAAGAACTGGTGCGTGAAAGTAATTTCCAGCAATTGGATGGTTACAACCGGGCCATGGAATTATTGAACCTCTCCGAACCTCCTTCCGCTATCTTTGCGGCCAATGATGTTATGGCTTTTGGTGCCATGGATGCCATTCGAGAGCAGGGCAAGCGGATCCCGGAAGAAGTTTCATTGATCGGTTTTGATGATATCCCGCAATCCAGTATTATCCATCCCGCGTTGACGACAGTCCGTCAACCGTTAAGGAATATGGGAAGTATTGCCGTGCAATTGTTATTCGACGTATTGAAGAATCCAACTGCACCATTCAAACGAATTGAGTTACCTACAGGGCTGGTAGTGCGCGATTCCTGTCAGCCTCCTCAAAGTAACCCGTAAAAGGAGGTGATCGTTTTATTCCTACATTGGTGTCATTGAGATTTATGTCTCATAGTTCACAGTTCAAACCATACTAAAAGGAGAAGGATGTTATGCGTAACAAAATGTTCAAGATCGTAAGTATCCTCATGGTTGCCGTTTTTGTTCTGGCAGCCGTCCCGGCTCCCGCAGCTTCTGCGAAAGCCGACCCTGTAACCGTCACCTGGTGGCACATTACCACCAAAGATCCGGGGCTATCGAACTGGCAGAAGATGGCTGATGATTACATGAAAGCCCATCCGAATGTGAAGATCGAAATCACTGTTCTGGAAAACGAAGCCTTCAAAACCAAACTGACCACTGTTATGCAGTCTGGTGAAGTTCCTGATATCTTCCAGAGCTGGGGCGGTGCCGGACTGGTTGAGCAGATCGATGCTGGTTTGTTGAAAGACATCACCCCCGATCTGGATGCCGATGGCGGCAAATGGCGCAAGAGCTTCGCCCCCGGCGCCCTGGCTGTCTTCGCGAAAGATGGCAAGAACTTCGGCGTGCCGTGGGATATGGGTATTGTCAGCTGGTGGTACAACAAAGACCTGTTCAAACAGGCTGGAATCGATAAAGAACCCGCCACCTGGTCTGAATTGCTCGCTGATGTCAAGAAATTGAAAGACGCCGGAATCACCCCGATCTCGTTGGGTGAAGGCCACTCCTGGACCGGCATGCACATGTGGTCATACCTGGCCACCCGCATCGGCGGCGAAGCAGCTTTTGCCGCAGCCCTCGATCGCTCCGGTTCCTTCGCTGATCCCGCTTTCGTCAAAGCCGGTGAAGAACTCAAGAAACT
>JAAYYW010000190.1 GCA_012515195.1 Leptolinea sp. | reverse complement strand
CCGCATGACCGACATGCACGCCGCCATCGGCCTCGCGCAGATCGTAAAGCTGGATAAATTCAACCAGAGGCGCCAGGATAATGCTGCATTTTATAGCAAGAATTTAAAGGGGGTCGTGACCCCCTTTGTCCCGGATGGTTGCGTTCATGTGTACCACCAGTTCACCATCCGTGTTCCTGATGGAAAACGGGATGCTCTGCGCGCCTACCTTGCTGAACACGAGATTGGATCGGAAGTCTACTATCCTGTACCGATTCACAAACAGGGTTTTTACATGACCGAATATGGCTACGATGTCTCGTTACCCGAAACAGAAAAAGCGGCAATGGAAGTTCTTTCCCTGCCGGTTCATCCCGGTATCACAACAGAGGACCGTGAAAAAGTAGCTTCAACAATTAATGAATTCATGTCAAAAGGTTAACCCATGACCGCCACTATAAGAACTGCAGTTATAGGTGTAGGTTCAATGGGAAGAAACCATGCCCGGGTATATTCTGAACTGGCTGAAGCCAATCTGGTCGCCGTTTCGGATGCGAACCCTTCCACAGCGGAAGCCATCGGTAAGACATACGTTGTAAATGCCTATTCCAATTACCATGAACTGTTGGAGAAAGAAAAACCTCAGGCTGTCGATGTAGCGGTACCTACAGCCATGCATGAGCAAGTCGTAACCGATGTTCTCAATTCTGGCGCCCATGTTCTGGTGGAAAAACCGATTGCGGCTACACTCGAAGAAGGCAATCGCCTGATCGCTCTGGCGAAGAAGCTTAACCGCAAGTTGATGGTCGGCCATATTGTCCGGTTCAATCCAGCTATTCAAGAGCTGAAGAAGCGCCTTGATGCCGGTGAACTGGGCCGCATCTACCAGGTATTCTGTCGTCGGGCCGGACCCTTCCCTGCCCGCATTCGTGATGTTGGTGTTGTGATCGACCTGGCCCCGCATGACGCGGACATCATCCGGTTCCTGACCGGTTTGGATCCCGTAAGGTTGTACGCCGAGACGGAACAGCGCATTCATACCGATCACGAAGACCTGCTGTTTGGAATGCTACGCCTTCCAGATGGCATCACAGCTGCCGTCGAAATCAATTGGCTTACACCCACAAAAATCCGCGAGGTGCTTGTTCTGGGTGAACGCGGACTCTTCCGCGTGGACGATCTAACTCAAGACCTTTACTTCTATGAGAACGCACAGGCATCCGGTCTGGTGTGGGATTCTCTTAAGAATTTACGCGGTGTAAGCGAAGGCGGCATGATGCGCTTCGCTTTCCAACGTTACGAGCCACTTAAAGCTGAGTTGCAGGGTTTCCTGAAATCCATCATCGAAGATACCCCCGTTCCAGTATCAGGTGAAGACGGCCTCGCAGCGCTGCGTATTGCTCTTGCACTGGTGGAAGCTGGTAAGACCAATCAGGTTGTCACTTTTTGATCTGATAAATGGTTTTTGTAAAATTGTAGACCCTGCCCAGATTTATGGCGGGGTCTTTTAACTGCGGGTCTTTTGATACAATTGGCCTGCTGATCAAAAATATCCAAATTCCGTTATCCATTAAGGAAAACGCATGTCACAAAAACAACTGATTGAACTGATTGAATCAAAAAATGCCCGCCTGGCTGTTATCGGTCTCGGTTATGTTGGTCTGCCGGTGGCAGCCATGTTCGCCGAAAAAGGCTTCAATGTCCTCGGGATGGAAATCCGAGAGGACAGAGTGAAGATGATCAACAGCGGAAAATCTCCCATCGAAGGCGACGAGCCCGGACTTGAAGATCTGTTGAGGAAAGTGGTTGGCGGCAAGATAATGCACGCTTCCACCGATTATGAAGACTTGCGTGACCGCGACATCATCCTGATCGATGTTGAAACCCCGGTGGATGAAACGCATGTTCCCCGTTACGCAGCTCTCAAATCTGCCTGTACCCAGCTTTCCAGTGTGCTAAAGCCTGGTGCCATGGTCATTATTGAATCCACTATTGCCCCGGGAACCATGAAAGGCACAGTGTTGCCTATTCTTGAACAGTACGGACGCAAGGTTGGAAAAGACTTTTACTTGGGGAATTGCCCGGAACGTGTTATGCCCGGCAAACTGCTGACAAATCTACGGCAAATGAGCCGTGTTTGCGGCGGTGATTCGCCGGATACCGTACAGGCAATGATCACGCTGTATCGGACGATCGT
>JAAYYW010000189.1 GCA_012515195.1 Leptolinea sp. | reverse complement strand
TTTGAACCACGAGCGAAAAGTGTGGCAGACCGGAAGACAATGGGATCAAAGACAAGCGTGCCTGGTTCCAGTTTATTCCAGTAATCACGCTCCATCTGTACATCGAGATCAGTGATGAAATAGGAATAAACCGGTTGCTGTATCGCCGGAAGCTGAATACCAGCCAATACTACACCGCCGAACATCATGATTCCCGCTGCGATGCCAGCCAGGGTTTTCATCGTATCGCTGCGGCGGGATATATACATCCAAACCAGCGGAACGAAAAAGAGAGAGCAAAGACCGCTGAATTGATAAAGGCGTGACGTATTACGCACACCGGTTGATCCGGCAAATTCAACCACGATCATGGCAAGACTAATTAACCCTGAAGCCATCAGGGCAGCCTCATACCAGCGGGAAGCCCGGAATGCTTTCCAGCCAAATACTGCCAGCAATGGAAGGGCCAACAGCGAAGGTCCCATTTCCAGCAGTGCTACGATTAACTGCCTTGGATTGATCAATGAAAGAATACCAAGATGGGATGAAACAATGGCAGGGGGCCAGACCAGCCGGAAACCAACCGTCTGATACGAAACCGCTTCAGGGTCGAGTGCCCCGGCGGTTATGTCTTTCAGCGCTCCGCCCTGTAAGAAACCGACGATACTGCCTATGGCCATAACAATAAGCCACAAAAGCAACCCTTTGGGAATTTGCATGCTCCGGCGCCGGATAATTTCAACAAGTACAACCAATGCCCATCCACCGAGCAGCAGAATTATCCCTGCTTCACTAATCAATAAAGTGGAAGCAAGCAGAATGGAGGTTATTACCGCGCCTTTCCATCCATTCCATCGATTGAATGTCAAAAGCAATACCAGAGTTATAGCCATACCAATAGCCCCATTCGGGCCATGAAGCATAACACCGGGGGCATTAATGCCATTGGCAAAGGTGAATGGGTAACCTATTGGGCCGGCTCCTTCAATTCCCCAGTTCCGGTTTATTGCTTCCACAAGCGTTGCGCCTGTCAACCGTCCGCTGCCTAACAATTCCATCCCTTCTCCCAGCCATGCTATTACTTTTTCAGGGAGAAGCAGCAGAATCCATCTTGTGCCCATTCCAAATGCTGCCATTAGAGCACCAGCCAGACCACCCAGTTTGCTGGAAGTCATCCGGGACACCCATACATAGGTAAGGCAGATCATGAGCCCAAAGGAGATTCCACGAGCCAGGTCGAGCGCGTTCCAAGGATACAACCCACCCAACCGCATCCACTGGGCAGCAAACAACATTAGAAAATAATGGTAGCCATACGATATGGATGGATCCAACGGAAAGTGAGGAGGAAGATCTCCGGCCGCCATCATCGATAGAGTCGGGAGATGTGCGTAATCGTCATAGATCGCCAGACCCCGAGATACGGCGGTAAACAGATAGGTTGTTATGGCAAAGGTGATGAGCAAACCCCAGGGGATTGAGATCTTAAACCCTTCCCGGAAGGAATGTCCCCAGGAAAATAGGATACCAATCAGAAATGTCAAAACTGCAGCGATCCAGAATCCCGGTACGGCGGGAATGAATAACGTCAAAAGATTTGCCAGCCAGGTTTCCACAATCAAACCGATGGCAATACCAACCAGTAGTTGTTCACTTTTTTTCAGACGGAATGCGTAACGTGCCACACCATACCCGCCAATCAGCCAAAGACTACACCACGCACCCAGCATGGACAATTCTTGAATATTCCGTAAGATCGCGCTCATTCTGTTTTGTTTGTTTCTTTACTCGAAATCACCCGGATCTGTGTAACTGCATCCACTTGCGTGTTACCTGTCTTGAATTCCGGTAATACCCGGTTTTGTATTTCAACCCAGGCAGCCTCGTTATGTTCGAATACAAGCAAGTTGACTTTATCAAATCTTTCTCTGAAAAGTGTCTCGTATTTCGGGAATCGCCAACGATTTAAATTACTTGTCGGGTTTAGCCAATTCTTCCAGGTAGAGGCTGAGAAAGTCAGCATTTCAAATGGGTATTTGAAAAAATGGTCCCGTAGATCTATATAGTGAATGTGCGTTCCCCCATCCCCTGTTAATTTGATCAACGCATCAAGTATCCCGTCCGGGTCATCCAGATGCTCAAAAACTGAAGTACTGCAAACAATATCGGCTTTTTTTATCCCGGGTTCCAGAGCTATCTTTCGTATATCTCCCTGCAATATTGTGATCCATTCATTCCTTGGAACAGTCTTACCAAAATCGCGAAATAGATAATTCTCAAATTCGGGTAAAAGATTTGCATTGGCCTGTTCATCCGGTTTAACAGCATACTCACAAAGTGTTATGTGGCGTGCGCCCAGTTTTAGAAGATGGCAGGCCAGGCCAAATCGCCCCCCGTAACCAAAGACAAGGATATGCTTTCCGGAAATATCCACACCGGCTTCTTTGAGATCACGCTGATAGCGGGCAGCTGCCTCCTCCGGGGCGCGGGTTTCCAACCCTGGACGGATGAACAATCCTCGCAAGAGCAAAGCCCGGGTTACTTTTTCAGGCAAAAAATGGCGCACTAAACGGGGAAGGAAGTAAGCAGTTTTCATTAATGACCGGATTTCTGTTGAATATGAACCCTCCGCAAACCAGCAAGTTTGGAAAGGGGCTCAAAAGGAATCGATTGTACATCCAGAGTCAAAGCCTGGAGGAGCATTTGGAAACCAAGGATCAGAGGCAATGAGGCAACCATCACAGTTCCGGCGGTCGCTGGTATGCCGGTAGTGATGGATCTGTACCACCACACTACCCCCCATATTATTCCAAACAATGACATCAGACTACCCAACGAGAGGAATATAGTTCCCACA
>JAAYYW010000188.1 GCA_012515195.1 Leptolinea sp. | reverse complement strand
GCAACTGATCGACTTAATCTCACGATTCGGCAATGAGGTGAAACGATCGGCAGCAGAGTTCAAACCCATGCTGATTGCCAATTATGCCTTTTGCCTGGCGCAAGCATTTAACGATTTTTACAACACCTGTCCTGTACTCACAGCAAGTGGTACATCACGGGATTTTCGGCTTCGACTAACAGCCGCCGCACGACAAGCCATACATAATAGTCTATCTCTTCTGGGTATTGATTGCCCGGAAGTGATGTAATTTAACCCAACTCCAAGGAGAAACGATCGAATGGCTGGAACAAGAACGTTGATTATGGGAGCAGCGGGGCGGGATTTTCACAACTTAAATGTGTTTTTCCGTGACAATCCTGAATACGAAGTGGTTGCTTTCACGGCGACGCAGATTCCAAATATTGATGGCCGCAAGTATCCGATGGAATTAGCCGGGAAGCTCTACCCGGCCGGGATACCAATTCATCCTGAAAGTGATCTGGTAGAACTGATCAAAAAACTGAATGTTGAACTGGTTGTTTTTGCGTATAGTGATGTACCCCATGATGTCGTTATGCACAAAGCCTCCACAGTTTTAGCTGCTGGAGCAGATTTCCGTCTCATGGGAATGAACACAACCCAGGTGAAATCCACCAAGCCGGTTGTATCGGTTTGCGCTGTACGCACAGGTTCTGGCAAGAGCCAGACAACCCGTCGTGTGTCCCTCATTCTTAGGGATATGGGCTATAAAGTGGCGGCGATCCGGCATCCCATGCCCTATGGTGATCTGGTCAAACAAAAGGTTCAGCGTTATGCGTCATACGCCGACCTGGATAAACACGAATGCACCATTGAAGAGCGCGAGGAATATGAACCACATCTGGATAATGGTGTAATCGTTTATGCCGGTGTGGACTATGAAGCCATCCTTCGCCAGGCTGAAGAGGAAGTGGATATCATCCTATGGGATGGCGGGAATAATGATTTCTCGTTTTATGTTCCTGACCTGAATATCGTGGTGGCAGACCCACATCGACCGGGACATGAATACATGTATCACCCTGGTGAAACCAATGTTCGTGCGGCAGATGTATTTGTCATTAACAAAGTTGACACGGCAGACCCACAGGCAGTTATTGAAGTCAGAGAGCGGTTGAATCAGCTTAATCCCAGGGCTGTGGTTATTGAAGCAGCTTCACCGTTGTTTTTGGATAACCCGGAAGCTATCCGTGGAAAACGGGTGCTTGTTATCGAAGATGGACCTACATTAACCCATGGAGAAATGGCATATGGAGCCGGGTATGTTGCAGCCAAACGTTTCGGCGCGGCTGAGATCGTTGACCCCCGCCCATTTGCTGTGGGCAGCATTATCGAAACATACAAAAAGTACCCGAAAACCGGTCCCATTCTTCCGGCCATGGGTTATGGTGATGATATGATCCGCGATTTGGAAAAGACGATTGACCGGGCAAAGGTGGACCTGGTTATTATCGGCACTCCCATCGACTTGAACCGGGTGATGAAGATCAAGAAACCCAATCAACGGGTGCGATATGAATTGCAGGAAATTGGGAAACCGACACTGGAAGACCTGCTGAAAGAAAAATTTGGTAAGAAGTGATTGATGAAGCTGAAATCTATGTAAGAAGCGGTCGCGGTGGAGATGGCATGGTCCATTTCCACCGTGAAAAATATGTCAACCGGGGAGGCCCGGATGGTGGTGATGGTGGCCGTGGCGGCGATGTGATCTTTGAAGTGAGACCAACCATGAACACACTCTCGGTCTTTCATCACAAAATGAAGTACATCGCCCTGGATGGAAAAGGCGGCGGACCCAATAACATGTCCGGGAAGTCGGCAGAAAACCTTGTTGTCCATATTCCCCCCGGTACCATTGTTTATGACATAAATACTGGCAAAATTCTGGGGGACATGGTTGATCCAGGGCAAAAGTTGGTGATAGCCAAAGGCGGCCGGGGAGGCCGGGGAAACCAGCATTTTGCCACGTCTCGGAATCAGGCTCCGCGCACAGGTGAACGAGGAGAACCGGCTGAAGAGTTTAATATCCGATTGGAACTCAAGCTGATGGCGGATGTGGGACTTGTCGGACTTCCAAACGCAGGTAAGTCAAGTTTTCTGGCTGCGGTTACAAACGCCGACCCCAAGATTGCTGATTATCCTTTCACCACTCTTGAACCGGCGTTGGGTGTTGCGCAAATAGATTTTGATAATTCTCTGGTTATTGCGGATATCCCTGGCCTGGTTGAAGGTGCCCACAAGGGAGTAGGACTCGGATTTACGTTCCTGAAACACATCCAACGCAATAGGGTTTTAATTCATTTGATCGATGGGTTGGCTGAAGATCCATTGGCAGACTATACCCAGATTAACAATGAGCTTGCTTTGTTCGACACGAAACTTGGTGTAAAACCACAGGTAGTGGTTATCAACAAGATAGACCTGGCGGAAGTTAAAGACCGGCTGCCGCAAATCGAGGCCATCTTTAAGAAGGCGGGTATTAAGGTAATGACCATGTCGGCTTTAGCTCGAACCAATGTGATGGATGTTTTGAAAAAGGTTCAGGAATTACTCCAGGAAGCCCCCGAACCGGAACCGGTGGTAATGGAATTGCCGGTTTATAAGCCTGACGAGGACCGGTACGAGTTCAACATCGAGCAAATACCAGAAGGATGGAAAGTCTCCGGAAAAGGAATTGAGAGAGCGGCTGCCATGACCCTCTGGGAGCATGAGGGATCGGTTCGTCGCTTCCAACGCTTGATGGAAAAAATTGGTCTTGACGCTGCGTTGCGGGAAGCCGGAATTGAAGAGGGGGATACCGTGTACATCTCTGATTTCGAACTGGAATGGCAGGATTAACAATGCCCCGCATTGGTTTATTTGGCGGCACATTTGACCCACCGCATGTTGGTCATCTGATACTGGCGGGAGAGGCGCAGACTAGTTTGCAGTTGGACAAAGTCCTGTGGATTCTCACACCGCAATCTCCATTGAAAGATCGATCGGGTATTTCTCCTTCGCAACAACGGATTGAGCTTTTGAGAGCCGCTTTGCACAATTCACTGGGTTTTGAGTTATCTCTGGTGGATGTAAATCGCAAGCCTCCATTCTACGCGCTGGATACAGTAAACCTCTTGAAAGAAGCGACCCCTGATGCAAAATTTTTTTATGTAATGGGCGGGGATTCCCTTAAGAATTTACCTTCCTGGTACAAGTCAGAGGAATTGGTCCGCAAGTTGGACGGGTTCGGGGTTTACCAGCGACCAGGTGCTGAACATGACATAGATCTTCTTGACAGAGAGCTTCCCGGAATCAAAGAAAAAGTGACATATTTCTCCGCCCCTCAGATAGATATTTCTTCGGCAGATATCCGCCAACGAATTCTTGAAGGTCGAACGTACCGGTACTTTTTAACGCCGGGCGTGTATGAATTAATCCAATCCAGAAAATACTATCGCTAACATTATGCAAAACACCGCTGCTCAACACCCCCGGGGCATTTTCGGGGATCGTATCCTAAATTCCCTGGTTATGGGGCATTTTATTGTCGACTTCCTAAACGGGCAGAGATCACTCGTCCTCGCGATGCTCAGCATCATGCTGGGATTGACCAACTACGGGTTGGGAATCATGACCACTGTTTATGTGGTCTCCAGTGCGGCGGCACAACCATTGTTCGGTTATGTATCTGATCGGTATGGCGCCCGATGGGTGGCCGCGGGTGGTGTGATATGGATGGGTGTGTTTTATTCACTAGCCCTTTTCTTCCCAGGTTGGCCGGCCGTCGGGCTGCTTATGCTGGCAAGTATAGCTTCAGGAGCGTTCCATCCCGCAGGAGCCATGGAGGCATCATTATCTGGCCATGAGCGCATGAATGGACGGGAAGCTACTTCTACTTCATTGTTTTTCCTCTTCGGGCAGATGGGGTTTGGTATTGGTCCTATGCTCGGCGGACCATTGCTTAGTGTGTTTGGACTTCCAGGATTGCTGCTATTTACAGTATTTACATTCCCAATTGGGTATTTCAATGCCCGGGAATTAAAATATTTGAACCGGCCTCGGATCGAAAAACATAAAGTTGATGAACCGGCAGAAAAATTTATTTTCACCCGATCTCTTTTACTGATGACCGGAGTCGCCGCTTTCCAATCTTGGACGCAATCCAGCATTACAGCTTATATGCCAAGATATCTGGCTGATCTGCAGATATCCCCCTCCATTTATGGAGTCATAATTGGTCTGTTTACAGCCGGTTCTGCCATTGGGTGCATGGTAGGTGGTGACCTGGCTGATAAGATAGGCAAGAACAAAGTGATTTCTGGTAGTTTGCTCCTGGCCGCCATACCACTGGGCTTAATCGCGCTTACTGGTTACACAAGCTGGCTGTATATCTTGATGTTCCTTGCCGGAGGGTTGACTGGAGGCGCCTACAGTGTCATTGTTGTGCAAGCGCAGAAAGTCATTCCCGGTGGGAAGGGATTAGCCTCCGGACTGGCCCTGTGTTTCATATTTTCTTCTGGAGCAATCGGCACCATGTTTACCGGTTTGATGGCAGACCATTGGGGATATCAGGCTGTGTTTATTCTTACAACCGTCCTTGCGATGGCTGGTGGATTGCTCGGTTTACAGCTAAGTAGAGAAAAGATCACTGCCTGACATAACAGGCGTTCCTACTCATCCATCTGAAACGTGTGATATGAATTTGAGCAGGGATTACCCCAGGCGACATGCATTTGCCTGGCGGTTAGATCCATTACAAGACTGGTAATGGTCTTTTCTCTTGTCATGGGATTCATATCATCCATTGCGTGGTTGCATATCGAATCTGGATAATTTACATGATCCCGCAAAATAGACTGCAATGTCTGAGCGGTATGTAATTTTGTTTGTTGCAGAAGACGACGGGCACGATGAAAACGGACTCTGGTGCTGACTAATTCATCTGGCTCATCTTCAACTGATTGCATCCCACGATCAAGATAATGATTGGTATGCGTGATAATGTCATCATCTGCATATAAAAGCGCGAAATTTCGGGCAGATACTTCCACGTTGTACATTTCACCACTTTCATGCGCAATAAGGTGGTTATAACCGGCGGCACGCAGCGGAGCCAGGGTGTGGCGGATAGCTTCAGACGGATTTGTAGCTGATAATACTGCGCGTGAAACAATTACCCGGGGGATGCCTATTCGACTGTCAGACGGGTATACAGAGTCACAACATTGGGCAATACCCGCGGAGTTAAACCCTATATTCGGCAGCAGGCCGCCATATGTCATCGCTAAAAAGGTCGGTTCATCATCAGGAGTCGCGTGCACGATGAATACATCCGGTTCATCTTCTGGCACCCAATCTTCATTGTGCCCGAGTAGAACATGTCCATTTGCTGTGCGGCGTTCGTTGACACCGATGCTTGTGCATTTTGTCAAATGCAAGGCATCAGTGGTTACGGCTTCCATGGCATTCAGTACAACCAGGTCATCGAAAGGAACATCGGCTCCTTCGGCAATTCCAGTGATCTCATCCACCAGACTGGGATATCGTTCCTGCGCGAAAGGAAGATATTTACGCGCCTGAATCTCAGCCCCTTCCCAGGTTAACTGCAGGGTGTCGTAAGCCTTTGCCAGGAGGCTTTTTGCGTTTTCCAGGCTGTGTTTCACCTGAGCCGCGGTTTGAGAACCGATCTGTTGCCCGATTTCGCGGTGGCTGCCGGATACACGGATCAAAACAGGGGGTGATGTATGTTTTTGAGTGGAGTTTACTTGGTTCATGGGCTCAATGATAACGGGTGATAACAACTAATGCAAGCTGCTTATCCCGTTCGTTTGTAAAACTGGCTATAACCTGGTTAATAGCTATTAAGAATAAACAACCGGACAAGGATTTGTCCGGTTGTTTTACATTGCTTACTTTATATTATAGTGAGTTGCTTTCCTGTGAAATTAACTCCAGGTTACCTACTCCCATGTCTATGTCGATATCAAGTCTGGGACCAGTAGATGATTGGGTTCGATATTTATCGGAACTTACAGTCCACGTACCTTTCAATGAAACATTATTCACACCACCGGAGAGAATGATCTGCGCGTTCATATCTGATGGGATAATGATCTTCATGTTACTCAGACCGCTCTTGATGGATACTTCCGCGTCTTGCTGCAAATCCCCATTGAAATCCAGAGTATAAGAACCGGCTCCACTGTCGAAATCCATTTCCTTGAAATTCGCATTTGCCAGATTGAATAGTTCTACCTGTGATGCACCGGTGTTGTATTTCAATGATTCCATAGTAATCCTGTTTACGGATTCAAAGGTCACTTTTGAGTTTGAGGCACCGTCATCAATTGTGAATTTCTTAAGTTGAATATCACCGATATGGATATTGCTTTCGTATGCTCCAGCATCGATGGATAATTCCATCGGTTGAGTAGTCCCTAGTTTTAGGTTCCATTCGTTAATCAGATTACCTGATGGAATGGTGAAGGATTGGTCATTGTTCCCCTGTGAGATGGTTATCCGTTCATCTGAGCGGTCGATGGATGGCTGCCAGTTGGCAATATTTGTTATGATTTCACCTTCAACCAGACTTGATCCACCATCTGATATATTCAGAGTGCCTGCTCCCATTTGAAGAAGCAATTCTGCCGGGTCATCAGTTTCCGGATATGGTTCATCAACTGAAGTACTAGTCTCAGGACCAGTTTTGATCTGTGGAGTCTGAATAGTGATATTACAGGCCAACGAACTGAGCGCCAGGATCAGTATTGCGAGCAGGATTTTCTTTTTCATTGCTTATTTATCCTCTTTCGCGGATCCAATCAGTTTGACTGACCTTTGGATTCCGTATCATTTTTGGGTTTTCTGGCTCTGGGTTTCGGTTTTTTTGCAGTATCAGAAGCCTCTGACTCTGCTTTGGGCGAAACGACCTCGTCTGGCTTACTTTCGGGTTCTTCTGCTACTTTGGCATCCTCCTCTGGTTTTCTAGAATTCGGTGTCTCAGGTTCAAAGATCGAATCGATGGTTACCGAAGGTTCGTCGTTTTGGAATTTCGTTTGATTGATTGACGGTTCTACCGGTTTATCAGGATAGGACACTGTCACTTTTGGAATTCCAAATGGCCTATCAGGACCCCTGGTACCGAAAACGGAGATCACAACACCGCCAGTAGCAACCAGTGTTATCAGGAATGGGACGATCCATCCGACACAGGGAATAATGCTGATAAACGCTGAGACAATTGAAAGCGTGAATGTCCCTACACCTGCACTAACCGCAGGAGCCCATTCTGACTTGAAGAGATTTGACATTCGGATGCCAAGTTCATATCCAATGGCGATCCATCCAAAAAGCAGGCCGAGAACAAATATGACCATGGCGGCTAAGCTGATTGGAATAAAGATCAGAGTGATCGCTAGAATGATGAACACAAAAGGCAGAAGGATCAAGGTTAAGAGACCCACGCCACAGGCTGTCAGGGGATTCTCAAGAATGATGGCTTTTACATTCCCGGTCTGCCGTGGGATGAAAAGTAAAACCAGAACAGCCAGGAGAGAGACAACCAATGCCTGAAGAAGACTGCCCAGGGCATCACCCAGCGGTTTTACAATGGCTGGTATGACCATTCTGGGATAATCCGGGATCTGAACACCGGATTCGGATTGAGAAATAACCTTTCCCCGGATTACGGTTGAGTCAGATTTGTCAACATTTGCGCCAAAGGTGGAGACATCACCCTGTACAATAGCGGAATCGCCCAGGTTTATTGAGCCACCCATTCCATTAATTCCACCATTAATAATCCCATCGGCGTAGACACTGCCACCGATGACGACCACATTTCCGTTAACCGTTGAACCTTCTTCCAGACTGACAGCACCGCCAAATACGGACAGGTTCCCGTCGATCACTTCGTCTTCATCAAGACGGAAGGTTCCGCCCATGATGAATTTGTCGCCATCGTTGGATGAACTACTGCAACCGGATAGCAACATTAAAGCAAATACCAATAGTAGAAACAGTGGAAAAATTTTTGAAAATCTTTTATTCATGAGTTTTTACTCCCAGTGTGGAAGCTTTCCACACAGAAACGATCCAACCGCTAGTCAAGAGCACAACCAGACTTGCTGAACCAGCTAAAATTGCCAGTGTAATTGGCAGGGGGATGATCTGGAACCAGGTCATAACTGTCTGGACGAGATTATCAACCTGGAAGGCCGTATTGATCGTAATCGCCATTAGATCCGTAATCACCTCTGTGGGCGATTGTGTCAACAACATTACTGTCAGGTAAATGATGGATACGACAACTGTAGCGATCATGATCCATCCAAGAAAAAAGTAGGATTGGAGCCGCCGCGCTTCCTCCTCGCGTTGAGCGGTCAATACTGCGAAACGATGCGTAAAACCTGGAGAAGGTGATTCGAATGTGGCAGATCTGAAAAGCATCTCGACACCAGTTAACCCTCCCTGAATTTCAGAGCAGTGGGGACAAATTGAAAGATGCTCTTCCAGTTCATGTTTTTGGGATTGTGTTAATGGATCTCCTGAAAGTATCCAGTTTTCAAAGGGCTGATGTTCCATTCGGACTCCTTTCAAGTGACGCAGGTGCTGCTGCCTGATAATCCACGGCTAGCTGTCTGCGGGCGCGGAATAATCTAGATTTAACCGCGCTTGTTGATAATTGCAGAGTTTGAGAAATTTCTTCTTCTGACATTTCGTACCAGTACCTTAAGACAATAGCAGCCCTGTCCATTGGTTGAAGGTTATCCAATAAACGATGCAGGGCTTTGTTTTCCATTTGTTTGCTGATCACCCGTTCCGGATTGGGCGATGGATCTGGAGCGTCCTCTTCGGGGAGGATGTCAATGTCCACCATGGGAAGTTTCCGTTTGCGTTGCTGGTCTATACAATAATGTGCCGCAATCGAAAGCAGCCAGGTGGCAAACGAACGGGACGGGTCATATTTTTTCATTCCCTGATGGGCTCTCCAAAAAGTCTCTTGTGCAGCATCTTCTGCTTCCAGGGCATCTCCTAACATTCGGTAACAAAGATTAAATACCGGCCGTTGGTAGGTTTCGACCAGCTGTGTAAACGCATCCATGTTTCCCTGGCGGGCTTCCTCTAACCAGGTATTTTCTGCTGTGATCAACGATTACTCCTGTGTGTATTCTCTACCTCTGTATACGGATGTTGTATTGATCGGTTGCAAAAAAAAAGCGCCCGGGAAGGCACTTTTGAAAAATGGAGGTTAATCAAAGGAAAGCTCATCTTTCCCTGCCAACTTGTTTTGAATGGTGGTGGTGACCAGGTTCATGTGGTCTTCGTTGTGGACAAAATCCAGATCATCTGTGCGCAATGTGAGCACCGGGCAGAGATCAAATGATTTCAGCCAGTCATCGTAAAATGTATCCAACAGTTTTAGATAATCTTCCG
>JAAYYW010000187.1 GCA_012515195.1 Leptolinea sp. | reverse complement strand
TGGTCAGATTGGCACCTTTAAGATTCGCATCCTTGAGAATGGCGCCTCGCAGGTTCGCTCCGATCGAATTGACAACGGTCATATCGGCACCCATCAGATTGGCATTCATTAGATTGGTCCGTTCCATATTCGCGCCGATCAAGTTGGCATCCATCAAGTTAGCATCAACCATCACCGCGTCGGAAAAATCAGAACCGATAAGGTTGGCCCGCATCAAATACACGCCTTTCATCTTTGCGTTATTGAGGGCGGCGTGAACCATTTTTACACCCCACATATTCGCATCCTCAAGGTTTTCATTCCGCAAGTTGACACCAGCCAGATCAACGCCTTTCAAGACCACCGGCTTTGCAGGACTGGATGTATCCAATATTTCACGGAGTGTACGGTCTTCGATAAGGATGTCTTCAGGTGCTTTTAGCTCCCTCATGGCATGTCTCCCGTCAAATCCCCTTGGATGTTGTGCGTCGAGTTAATTATAGTGGGTTTTAAGAGATTAGTATATTTTGCGTAAAGAGAATTTTCTTTTTTAAGAATTAGGATTTGTACTACCGATTTTTCCGGCAATCATCTATGGCGAATGGAAGATAGAGTAATACACATAGAAGAATTCCAATGACTTCCATCCAAACCAGATAAACAGGATATGGCCCAAGAACATCCAATAAACTGGGTGTCGGAAGTTTTCCCCGGGTATAGAGGTAATTACTTCCGATCTGGTTGTTAACCCAGGCGCAAAATACCCAGAAAAGGTTTGTGATCAGTATAACTTTTGGTAAAGAACACCAGGTTGGCCGGAACCGTTCAACAAAGGTCATGTACATAATTGCTACAATGATCGCGCCATGCAATACAAAGAATTCGATAAACCGGAAGTGAGGAAAACCATACTGCATCAGATCGGGAGTCAGCAAAGCCATGGATGCGCCAATGATTCCCATAAAGTAGACCCATTCGTAATACACCCGGCTTCGAAATATTAGCAGTAGCGGTATGGTCCACGATGTCACAGAACACAACCAGAGTGGCAGCATACCCTGAATACTCCAGCTTCCAATCATCCACATCCACAATTGCCAGGAGCCCTCACACAGATAAATCAATATAAACAGCGCCCACCGGGTGATGGTTTTCCCTTGATCGGTCCACCGGTCCCGCAGAATGAAAATGATCAGACAGAGTGTTGCCACGATACCCAACGCAACCAGATGGTCCCATCCGAACAAAACAAAAGGACCACTGGAATAATCAAGGTCAAAAAATTCAGAGATCATGGTGATAATTCTACAGGGTTATAAACTTTTTCTCATTTCCAGAGACTATCGGGTGGAGAGCTGAATTCGGTAGCCGTTGACTGGTTTTCGCACTTGCAGATCGGACAACTTATCCAGAACTATATCAGCGCCTCTGGCTATCAATTCTTCCCTGGGGTGAGTGGAGCTGATAGCCACCACCCGCATTCCAGCCCGCTTTCCCGCTTCAATTCCGGCGGGCGCGTCTTCAATATCAACGCACCTTTCCGGCGTGACACCAATCTTCCTGGCTCCGGTCAGGTACGGTTCCGGGAAGGGTTTGCCCTCCTTTACATCATCACCCGTGATCAAAACACAGGGAACTGGCAGACCAGTCTTGCTCATCCGTCTTTGCACCAACTCCTTGCGTGCTGAGGTGACCACCGCCCAGGAATCAGCCGGTAATGATGAAAGTAGTTTGAAGGCTCCTTCATGAGCCTTGATACCCTCATAATCATTTAGCTCATTCTCCATAAAGAGTCTGGCCTCTTCTTCATGGTCCAAATGCGGAGCGACAATTCGCATGGTCTCGATAGCGCGCATCCCATGGACAGCTCGGTTGACCTCGTCCATGTCAATACCGTGCTGGTCAGCCCAGTCTTTCCAATGCCGCAAAATATTTTCAGTGGAATCGATTAACACGCCATCAAAATCAAAAAGAACAGTATCGCAAGAGAAAAGGAGGTCCGGCTTTTCTTCCATGTGAATTTCCCTTTCTTCCTATTTAATATCCAAAAAAAGTGAACGGAACAATCATAATCGAAATAATATATTGTCTGCTATCTTAACCTACAGAATGAGATCATGCTTTTTTCAGAGACGATCCACCTGGACCCGTTCCCGTTTTATAGGCGACCAGTGATTGTGGACCATCCGACATAAACCATAAGTCTGCCAATATTCTCAGTACGGATTCAGAGCATTCGGTCAAAAATCGACCCATCGGGTTTCTAAGTTGTAGGCAAGAGCCGCAAAGTCGGTATATGTGTGTATTGCAATACCTACATTGGTTTTCAATGCATTCCCAGAAATAACAATGGTTCTTACCTAAGCTTTGTTTTATTCATCCTTCTCGGTTTTCTGACCGTTAAATTAGTACGGTATTCCAGAATCCGTACTTTTTTTCTGACAACCATTGCTTGACACCCCCCAGAAACTGCCTAATCACCGGCATTCAACGGCAGGATTATCTTCATAGGGATTGCTTATTAATTCATTTTTCCTTATGTGATTATTGAGACTGTTTTTTTCACAAGATATATCGGTTGAGGATGCGACAAATAGCCAATCCAACCCATCGGCGGCTCGATTCTGATTTAGATCCTTTTTCATATCCTGTCGGCCATAGGCCGTCATTTTGCTGGTTATCGATAAACCAACTCAATCCGCGGTAAATATAAGGATCATCTGGTGTTAAGCCGACCAAAGATAGGGTATCCAGCGCACTGACCAGACTGGTCCACAAAAAAGGGAATTGGAATTTCAACCAGTAGGACGGTTCGCGACGGTCATTGTATTCATCTGCTTTAAACAAACGTTCCTTCAGACACCTTGCGGCGATCAATACCTCGGGAAGCCTTCGGTATGAAGGATGAACCGCAAAACTCCGTAAAACCATACCGGTTGCCACATGGGAGTGCGGGCGCGACCGATCAGATGGGACGGGTTTACCAGACCAGAATTCATTGGTACGATCTTTTGTGGGTATAGACTGAGTCGGAATAATCCAGCCGCCATCATTCTGTCGGACTGTCAGAAGCCACTCAAGACCTTTAATCACCCGCGGATCGTCCTCATACCCTGCTTTAATAAGTAGTTCAAGAATAACACCGTGGTAATAGGGCATGTACTGATTACCTATGATGCCACGAATATCCCCTTCGTCCGTCTGGCAGCTCAGAATGTATTCAGCCGTTTTCTCTATTGCCGGATGAGAACGATTAAATCCAAACATTTCGACCAGTACACGTAGGTTGCGGAAAGTCTCCCATAATGAATAGTTTTGGTCTGGTACAGATGGATTACAGCTGCCGGAATGCTTCCAGTGCCCATCCGGCTGTTGCTTTTTAACCAATCGAACTGCGTCCGGCAAATGCCAAAGGGAATCAATCGATAAAACATGCTTATCTAATAAATCGCGCTGAGAATGATAAATCAGCGCTTCATCATTGGAGCTCATTAAAACGAGAATTGGATCAATCGATAGTCGTGAAATCCATGTCACATTCATGTTTATCTTTATGAAAAAACGAACGAAGGTAATCCATATTTCTTATTAGTATACCGGCACGCGAAATCCTTGGCAGGTCACTGGATGCTCAGATCCAATATACATCCAGGGATCGATGACAATTTCACTCGAAAACTAGTACAATTTTGAAGTAATTATATATTTGTACCAAACCCGGATATATATTTGATCTATGAGAGTGACCATCATGCCCAAATTTGCCAGACGCATTTCGAACATGCAGGCATCCGCCGATGTCATCCGACAATTATTTGAATCGATGTCCGACCCGGAAACCATATCCTTCGGAGGCGGAGCCCCCGCGCGTGAAGCCCTGCCAGTGGAAAAGATCCATGATATCGCGGACGAGGTGTTGACCCGCGACAAACGCGGCATCCAGGCGCTGCAATACGGCAACCCGATGGGACTGCCGGATCTGCGTCAGGCGGTGATCGAACGTCTTCTCAAGCCAAAAGGGTTGAATGCCGGCATGGATGATGTGCTTATTGTGTCGGGCGGTATTGAGAGCATGAATTTGGTCAGCCAGCTTTACCTGGAACCGGGTGACGTTGTTCTGGTCGAAGCCCCCACCTTTGTGCAGGCAGTACAAATATTTCAATTATTTGAAGCGACGGTCATCCCCTGTGAAACGGATAACAGCGGGCTGGTAATTGAAGATGTGGAAGCGAAAATCAAGAAGTTTTCCCCCAAAATGGTCTATGTAATTCCCACCTTCCAGAACCCAAGCGGCCGCACAACAAGCCTTGAACGGCGAAAAGCTCTGGCTGAACTTGGAAGCCGGTACGACGTTATCATCCTGGAAGATGATCCATACAGCGAGATGCGTTACAGTGGCGAAACCCTGCCGCCTGTCAAATCCTTCGACAAAACCGGTCACACGATATTCGTTAACAGCTTCTCAAAGATATTCTCCCCTGGCAGCCGTCTTGGTTATATCTACGCGAATAACGATATCATCCGCAAGGTATATGACATAAAAACTGCCACCAATTCGCATGCCAGTGTGCTGGCTCAAGTTATTTGCGCTGAGTTCTTTAATCGTGGTCTTTATGAGCCTCACTTGAAAAAGATCCGTGACATCCATCGCGAACGCCGCGATGTAATGATGGAATGCATCAAAACCATGCTGCCAGATGAGATTAAGTCCGTTTACCCTGACGGGGGACTGTTCACCTGGGTGGAACTACCCCGTAAAGTGAACACAACTTCCCTGCTGGCTGACGCACTGGCACAAAAAGTGGCGTATGTCCCCGGAAGGGAGTTTTTTGTGGAAGACAGGGATAATCACGATAATTGCATGCGAATCAGCTTCGGCGGTATCCTACCCGACAAAATTCGTATCGGAATGGAACGCCTGGCCAATGTGATCAAGAAAACTTTGTAACGTTAACAATAAAACAGGCCATTCCAAAACCTGGAATGGCCTGTTTTTGTTATGTGTTTTTACCGCCGACCTCCACGGCTTCCCCGGGCAATACCGGTTCCCATCTTGGTTTCGCTATCTACACCACTATTATTACCAGTGCCCCGACCATTCCCCTTGCCGGCCCCCATTCCCATTCCGGAAGCATCACCCTGTCCATTACCCTGACCGTTGCTCCCATTCACCCGTCCTGATCCGATTATCGTCTGGTACGCATCCTGTGAAAGATACTTTGGTTGATATTCCTCTCCAGTCTGCCTGAACAATGTGCTGGTAAAAGAGTTTAGGTGGTTCATGGAACCTTTTTCCAAGTTTTCGTATACCCGCTGAATTTCCGGCGTGGATGTCTGACTTAATGCCTCCCGCAGATCCACAATATCGATCTCCTCGATTGCCGCACCAACCTTCAATGCGTCACCCAGCGATTGGCTGCCCTGATCGATCAACTGATCGTAAAGTGCCTGTAATTTGGTGTCTGAAAATTCGCCGGCATCTTTACCTTCCGCCGGGTCTGGAATACTGTAAGTATCGAGCAGCAATTTTACGGCATCGGTATGTGCCTGCTCACTAGCTGCGATATTCTCAAATACATTCATTCCCCATTTCTCGAAAAGATACACATAAACATCGTGCGCCAATTTTTCCTCTTCCCGCATCAATAACAGCCCGTCAACGACTTCATCAGGGAGATCGGTCGTTTGAAGTGTATCGGCAGGCAGCAGAATGCCAGTCGAAATTTGACCTACGGGGGCTGGTGAAAAAGCCATCAGGCTCAGGGCAAGAGTGCCCAATATGGTAATTTGGATAAACTTTTTGAACATTTTTACCTCTCTTTTTCTTTAGAAAATTTCCATCACAAGTATTGCTTGATCAGGTTATCTTGAATTCTAGAGAGGAATTGTGAAATTCTCACGAAGAACTTGTGGAGTTTTTGTGAAGGTTATCCATTAACATACATGGAAATCGTTTATTTTTAGAAAAAGCAGGGATGATTAGTTTGCTATTTTATATCGTTCCGCCCGCACTTTGATCAACTCACCAACAATGCTGATTCCCAGTTCTTCCGGAGTTTCAGCCAGAATAGCCGTACCAATGGGAGAATATACCCGTGACAGCTCTTCTTCTGTAAAACCATGTTCCATCAGATCCTTATAGGTCAGTTCGCGTTTAATACGGCTGCCAATCATGCCAATATAGCCGGCGCCACTGCGGAGAACCTGTGCCAACACATCCTTATCAAACATATGACCGCGGGTGACAATGATCAGGTAGCTTTCATCATCAATACCAAGATCAGGTAGTTTTGTGAAGTCTTCGATCACCCTGACTTCAATCGGTATGGGAAATCGCTCGCGGTTGGCGTATTCCACGCGATCATCCAAAACCACTGTGCGGAAACCAACACCTTCACTCAAAGGCGCGATCTTTTGGGAGACATGTCCGGCACCAAATATATACACCGTTCCTCCCTCACGCAACGGTTCGACGAGAAACCGTCTATTGTCAAACACTTCTGAATGCAGCGTAATCTTTGCCGGGCCGTTGATCAGTTCGCCGAGCAATTTCTGGTCACAAACCACCCGGCCGATCATAGTCTTATCCGGTTTGACAAGGCATTGCTGCCGGTCATATTCACCCGGGGTCTGTCCAAGGATGGTGACCAACCATGCTTTCCCACGGGTTTCCATTATTCGCACAGCTTCGGAATAGATTTCTATATTCTTTACATCATTGGCATCAATAAAATCGATAAGGATTTCACCTTTTCCGCCGCAAATCATATCAGATTCAGCCGCGTCCTTACCGGTCAGATCAAATTTCTGAATAACCGTCTTCCTTTGCGTGATCATTTTTTTGGACAATTCGATGGCTTCAGCCTCCAACCGTCCACCACCTATTGTGCCAATAATGGGCCCCTTTTCGCGAACCAGCATCTTCGCACCATCACTGCGTGGAGCAGAACCAGTCTTATCAAATAAAGTCGCTACCGCGAAACTTTCTCCCTTTGTCAGCATTTCAACCATGGCCGAGTAAAATTTTTTCATAAATCCCTCTTCTTTGTTGATAGTAAATTTATGAGGTCAGTCGTTGATTATTGCTAAGGTATTATTTCTTATTATTCATTTTCAAGCAAGCAAGAAACATCAAATTCTTTCTCGTTCACTCCGGATTCCAAAGGGAATGAGAAGGTATGTGTAATTTTTCAAAAAAAACTTACGAAAGAATGGATTAACTGTGACATTGATACAGTGACCAACCCGGTTGGAAGTGATACAGTATCTAATGGAGTTGTAAATAAATTGGTAAGAAATCCTTCCGGTTTCATGGTTTACCGGGAAACAATAATGAAAAAAAGGATATATTATCTATATAGGTACACACAGAAACAAATATTGTTGTGCGGCAAAATCCGGAGGTGATGCATTGCTTGATTTTTTACGCGATGAGGGAATAAATGAAAATTTACTTGATGAGATTACCCGTATCCGCGAAACCAATCCGGTAAAACCGGAATTGGGTTACCGTATTCCCCGTCCGAGATTTCATTATTACGGTAAAGATATCTGGGAACAGGCTATTACCGCACTTCTTTGTGGAGAAAACCTCTTACTGGTCAGTCCAAAAGCAACCGGTAAAAATGTCCTGGCTGAAAACCTGGCAGCCGCGTTTGGCCGCCCCAGTTGGGATATTTCATTTCATATCAACACAGATTCGTCCTCGTTAATCGGTACCGACACATTCGAGAACGGGCAGGTAGTTCACCGCCACGGGCCAATTTATAAATGCGCGATCAGCGGTGGTTTCGGGATCCTGGACGAGATAAATATGGCAAAGAATGAATCCATTGCCATATTACATGCCACTTTGGATTTCCGGCGTATTATCGACGTTCCCGGTTATGACAAGATAACACTTGACAGCATGACCCGCTTTATCGCCACAATGAACTATGGATACGCAGGCACAAGGGAATTGAATGAAGCCCTTGCGTCACGGTTTCTTGTCATAAAAATGCCCAATATCTCTTCGGAAAACCTCAAGAAATTACTTGTCCGGGAGTTCCCCCATTTACGGGAAGAATACACTGATCAGTTTATTGGGTTGTTCCAGGACCTACAAAAGAAGAGTGAAAACTCGGAGATCTCGACGAAATCCGTGGATCTGCGCGGTCTTATGTCTTCAATTCAGCTCATGGATAAAGGTCTTTCTGCCATGAAGGCACTTCAAATGGGCATAACCAATAAATCCTTCGATGATTATGAACGCGAACTGGTTGACGATGTGATCCGGCTGAGAATCCCGGAACATGTGACAAGGGATGATATCTTTAGTTGTTAAGCAAAGATGGAAAATTCAAACAGAGAAAAACTGCGGGCTCATAACATTATCTGGAATGCCTCAGATGATTATTCTTACCAGCCGGATTTCGAAGGATATGACAGCCAGGGGCGGGCTACCCTTTACGGGAACTATATTACCGGAGCGGTCCATAAATTTTATGACTACTCGATCATTCAGGAGTTCTTTGCCCGTTTAAAGACCGACCCGGAGCATGCGTTTTATGAAGACCTGACCTGGATAGGGCTGGAAAATTGCGCTTTCCGCAAGGGATTGCGGGAACGACCGGTGCTGGAAAACCTCCGACGGGAATACTCAAATAAGGTCATTAACCGTCAAATCCCGCCTTGCTATTATTACCTGATCGACGAGATCAAAATGGCGCATTTTCATCGCGTTCTCGGTGAGGAATCGGAAGCGCGGGAAAAAGTTGCCAGCATTCTTAACGAATTGGAATTTGACGAATCTCTCAACACAGAACAGATAATCGAAAAAGTACAAAATATCATTGATACCTATTTTGCCGTGTCCAATCCTCGTTATGGAAGAAATTTGCTGAGTGCCATTTTCTCAAGCAAGAACAAATTGCAAATTGGAAACCCATTTCTGAAATTACGGCGCGCCAAATTGCCTTCCCGATCCCGGAATAATGAGTCTTCTGAAGTAAGGGAAAACAAAAAGAAAGAGGGAAACAAAACCTTATGGCGCGGATTCATGGAGTATACAAACAAGAAATCTAGGGAAAATATCCAAAACCTTTACGGCAATTCCCTACTAACCGAGGCCCAAATACAAACTTTGGAAAGTACCCTCTGTGTTGATAATCACAAAGGTTGTCATCTCCACTTCACGCGCGGGGACTATAGCCAGAAGTCTCTGATGGGTACGGAGGCAAATTATCGCCTGAAAGCTGCAATTGACCAACGGGAGTTAAACCGGGATTTTTTTCATTCAAATATAACCATCAATACTAATACAATCATTAAACTGACCAATATCATCAAAAACACGATGTTGGTAGATCTCG
>JAAYYW010000186.1 GCA_012515195.1 Leptolinea sp. | reverse complement strand
TTGTGTTGGTTTCATGTCTGTGGATATACGGATTATTTGTAACCCGAAGAACCCAGATTGCTGATCCAACTTCGAAACATCATTTTTCTGTTAAAGCAGGTTTGTCACTTGGTTTTCTGATTGGGCTTATCTGGGTAATTATTTCAATAAGTGGAAAGGGTATTGGCAGCGGGACTCAGTATTGGGGAAAAACCGGAGTGCCAATTCTAAATTGGCAATTAGGTTTATCCTGGTTAATCGTGTTCGTACTGGCATACTTTTACAAATCCCGATCGCAATGGTTTTTTCGGAATAGAGATTTGATAATTTTCGGCTTGCTGTGGGTATCTGCTTTTGTTGCCTGGCAATCAGTTTCAGTACCGGCCAGCCGATTTACCACCGCCGCATACCCGCCAAATTTCACGAACTACCCTTACTCTGATGCGGCCGATTATGCTATTCAAGCTGAATTGATCTTATCCGGCAATGGATTTACGTAAGGTTTTGTAGATAAACCCCTTCACCTCACATTTCTTGCCTGCCTCAACTGGTTGGCCGGTTCAGATTTTTCAAAGATGATCATGCTTCAGAAGGCAGTTCTGGCAGTCATCCCTGGTTTGGTTTTTCTGATAGGTTTACGATTGTATAACCGTCCGGCAGGGGCGATGGCTGGCCTATTGGTTTTGTTTATCCAAATGAACAATCTTGCCACTGCGCCAAATATCCAATCCACCAATGTATCCATGACCATGTCTGAACCGTGGACAGCGCTAAGTCTTCTTTTTTGTTGCCTTGCCATTATCAATTGGTGGGAAAATCCCGCTGGATCACTGTGGCTTCCCGCTCTTGCTGGAGGAGCCGTCGGTCTTGCGGTTCTCATCCGGCTGAATATTATGGTGTTGATTCCGTTGGTTATATTTATCTGGTTATTCTTTTCTGGTATGAAGAAAAAAAGGACATGGATCAGCTTAGTTATTTTTTCTCTGTGTTTTGCCGGAACCCTGGTACCATGGGGAATTCGTAACCAGGTAGTCTTTGACGATGCCTTCAAATCATATATGAGCAAAGCGCGCGGTGTGATCTTTAAGCACCGGATAAAGCCAGTTATATCTGAATCGCCAAGTGTCGAAATTACTCCCCCTCCAATAACTGATGTAGCTATACCTCCAGTGGAAGGAGCGGGAACTTCGACAGAAAAGGAATCCTTATTTCCCAGTCGATATGCTGCCCTGATCGATCAGATGGTACATTCCGGATTTCATAATCTGGTTACGGTTGGAATGGCATTGCCAGTCTCGCCATACCATACCAGTTTGGATCAAACAATCCGGCTTCCCTACTGGGATCAGGAATGGGATGGGAAACTGGTGGAAGGTGGATGGATTATCCTTTCATTCAGCCTTCTTATGCCGGTAGTGGGACTCTCTCGAGTATGGAACGAACGCCAAATTGTGAGCCTGGTACCTGGTTTGATTCTCGTATCATACCTGGGAGCCAATACGGTTTCAATGGTTTCCGGCGGGCGGTACATTGTGCCTGTTGATTGGGTCCTTCCGCTTTATTATTCTTTGGGTTTGTGGGCAGTCACAACATTTGTTTTGGAATTAGATCAAGGGGAAATTTCAAATATAAGAGTTGATCCCCGGAAAGAAGTTCATGTCTCCAAATGGATAAACCTTCACCATGTTGGAATAATCCTGATTATTGGGTTGGCCTGTCTTCCAGCCGTTCTTGGGTTGATGAATCCGTTAGCACAGAATTCTTTGACCAAATCGGAAGTAATTAGTACGATGAAAACTAACGGTTTGGAACTTCCAGCAGGCATGAATTGGGACACTCTTGAGGAATTCGCGCAAGATGATGAATCGATCATAATGCAGGTGAAAGCCATGTTTCCACGCTGGATGAAAACCGGAGAGGGAGACACGGGAGGCGCAGGTTCTGCTTTCAGTCCACTACCATTTGATCATTTGTCTTTTGTTGCCATAGACAAAGCCAGCAAACAATTTGATGTCGTTCTCCCGGTGAATGAAAAAATATCATATATGCCAGATGCTTCGATGGTTTATCTCGTTGGGTGCAAAGGCGAGGGCTATAATGACGCGGTTGCAATCGCTTTTCAAGAGGCAGAATCTTTCATATATGTGAGACCGGGAATTATTAACTTATCCTGTCCACTTCCAAAGCCATGAAGAATAAATTCGCGGTTTTCCTTCTGTTGTTAATGGGTTTTGAAGGTTTGTTTGCCATAGTCCAATCCGGGATGGTTCCTTCTGAATCTTTGAGTTCCGTGGTTATGGGTTATTCCTTAGAACGACTTGCACTGATGATAGGACTTTTGTTGTTTGTTTTGTCCTTTTTTTGTTTGGCAATTTGGGTTTGGAGTTCCAACAAAGCATCACAGCAATTGGAACGGATATTTTCCCTACCCTGGGTAAATCTGATATTGGTTCTGACCGTCTCAATAGCATGCATATTAGTATTCACGCCTGTCAGTGGTTGGGGGCGTTTAGGTGGATATCGAGAACGAATGCTTCCAGCCGTGGTATGGCTATTATTTATAAGTATTCAGGCATTAGTGTTCGCAGTTACTGTTCAAATGAAAAGAGCACAATCAACCTCTCTACGGATTGTTTTTTCGGAGGACAGAAAAACAATACAAAGTTGGGTTATCACTACTGGGGTGTTGGCATCTCTTGTGTGTTTTATTGCCATATCCCGAATTGGGTTGATCCCCGATATTGTTTACTGGAACGATTTTAACGTCCCTCTATTGGGAATACAGATCATCAGTGTATTGGCCGGTTCGGTCCTGCTTCTCTT
>JAAYYW010000185.1 GCA_012515195.1 Leptolinea sp. | reverse complement strand
TTCTTTCATGCGGTCGTATTCACGCTGGGCATCCTTAACTTTGGCTTCTGCAAGCGAAAGGTTCGCATCTATCTCGGCCTGTTCAAGTTCATCGGGATAGCTTTTTGCATAGTTATAATTTGCCAGGGCGGTTTCCATCTTTTGTTTGGCAGCAGAATATTTTGCCACTGCAGCTGCGCGAACAGGATCATCGTCCGTTTTGTACTGGGTACCAAAGTAGTCATCCTCGTATTTTTCCAGTTCTTCTCTGGCCAGAATAAAATTCGCATAGGCGGAATCGATTATGCTCTGATCAGCTTTGGTGAATTTCTTGCTTTCACGCTTCTCCTTCGCATCATCCAATTGCTTCAATGCCAGGGCTAGAGCCTGTTCGGCCTGTGAGGAAGCTAAATTGGATTTCTCCAAATTTTCCAGATTCCGTTTCGCTGAAACCAGTTCTGCTTGAGCAAGAATGATCTGCTGGGAAAGAGAGGTTTGAGAGAGTTCGGCCAACCGTGTATCCTTGGTTACTTCATCGCCTACTTCAACGAAAACAGATTCGATTGTGCCGGTTGTCTGCCAATTAAGAACCGCGGTTTGTTTCGCTCTTACTGTACCAGTGGCACCAACAGTCGCGGTAAGAGATCCCTTTGCCAATGGTGATGTCTGGTACAGGGAATTGACAGCTGATTGACCTTGATTGATCAACTGAAACACACCAAAGGCAATTCCCAATAGAAGAATTACCAGGAGTGGTATCCAAACGATTTTTTTTGTGAAGAACTTCTTGATCATGTGCTTTCTCCTCAACTTCCCGGAATGACTTCTACCAGCGCCGCCCGAACCACCAACCGCCAGATATACTCTCCGCTGACTTCATCAAAACCCTGACAGGTAATCATCGTCAGCCAGCTTTCCTCTTCGTGGCGGAAGGCACTGCGGTCATCCGGTAATACGCGTTCGATGGATCGAACACGATATGTGTATGTGTTTCCCCAGGCATGCACTTTTATCGCGTCATCAAATTTCAACCTTGATAAATTGGCAAATGGGCCTGGTTTTCCATTTGGCAATGAAACATGAGCTGTTATGACGGAATTCCCCTGGTATGTAGGAAAGGCAGTCCCCTGAAGGTAGCCAGCCTGGTTCCACAACCAGGTAAGGTCCCATCCATTGGTTGTGGGGGACACGCCAACAATATCGGTTTGTAATTGCAGATCTGGTATAGAAAGGCGAATTCCACCAATATCTTTGTATTGTGCTTCTTTGGGCTGTGGTTTTATATTTGTCACACGGTCTGGCGCGAAACCTGTGGCAGGCATGTAGAAATTACCTTCAACTCTCCATATTTCATGCCCGATCTTTCCATCGTTTCCACTAAAGAACAGTGTTCGGTCAATGGCTGCATAGGCATGGATTTGCGATGATTGAAATCCACTATATAGATCATCCACACGCAGAGTGGAATACTCTTCATAGGGCGGTTCGCTCATATAGAGTTCATGTCCGTATGTGCCGTCATTTGCTGTGAAGAAGAGCGTGTTCCCGATCGCTTCAAGATTGGCCGGATCAGATGCGTTATGCCCCTTGTTTATGTCGGCAACGATATTGGTATGATCTTCATCATACGGTGGAACGCTTTTCCATAGCTCTGTCCCGGCAATCCCCTCGTTGGCCGTAAAGAACAGCGTTGTGCCTACAACGGTCAGGTTTTCTGGATATGAGCTGCCGAATCCCTTAAAAATATCTTTCACAATAAAGGTCGAAGTCGGTTCATACGGCGGTTTAGAAATATATAACTCTGTTCCACTAAATCCAATATTTCCGGCAAAGAATACATAAGAACCGATGGATGTGATCCAATCTGGCCGGGTGTCATTTATCGGATAAATCAAAATAGTCGATGGTGCGTCTCCAGTGATATCCGTAACTCTGGCGGCAGAACTGTAGGGCGGTTCAAGTTTATACAGCTCATTGCCAGATTCACCGTCATTTCCTGAGAAGAAGATGGTGTTATCGACAACTGTCAAATCATGAATTTCTGCCAGGTTGTTTTTGGATATGTCGGTGCATTTTACTGCCGAGCCGGGGTAGTATTGGGGATCGCTGCGCCAGATTTCACTGCTGGATGAATCATTAGCAATATAGAACAACATCCATCCAATCCGTCTTAGTTCCCGCGGATATGAACCATGAGAACCACGCCAAATATCCGTAACAAGATCAATTGACTGGTAAGGCGGGCTGGTCTTAAAAATTTCTTTTCCGTGAACTCCATCATCTGCTGTAAAGAACATGGCATTTCCGATCGGAACAAGCTCTGCCGGGTTGGAATCGCCATCTTCATTAAGATCAGTGACTCTATGGGTTGAATATTGGTCATACGGCGGCTCAGAGACCCAAAGTTCAAACCCTGCGGCATCTCTGGCGCTAAAAAAAATATGATTGCCCAGCGTGGTGATATTCGAAACTTCCGAGCTCACATACCCGGGATTGATATCCTTAACCAATTCAGCTTTGGTGTAGGGAGAAGGCAGCTTCCATAATTCCCGACCGTATGTTCCATCGGTTGCGCTAAAAAAGAGGGTTGTCCCAACGAATGTCAATTCTTCGGGATATGAGCCAGTCTTTCCAATTCGCAGATCCAGTACATTAACAGGCGGATTATCACTTTCTTTCACCATCTGAGCGGCTGCTTGTACAGGAACAGGTATAAGGGAAAGGAGAATTACGGCCAGAATGCAATACATTGAATTTCTTTTTTTGACGTGCTTAAATCGAATTAAGTTCATGGCCATTATTTACCCGCCCCCGCATTCTTTACAATTTGAGGATTGGTTACCACGATATCCCCTTCATGCAAGTCGCCGGATTTCATCTCGCTATATAGATCTGAAACCAGGCCTAGCTCAACCGGTATTTTGTGCAAGGCGTTTTCTCGAATCATATACACATAATAGTTCTTATTGGAAGCGCGGAGTGCGGTATTCGGAATACTGATCACATCGCGAACTTCATCTACTGCTATCGTTGCCGCGGCTGTCATCCCTGGTTTAATATCCATATCGGGATTGGAAATCTCACAGGTGACAGTGAAATAGATGATCTCCTGATCAATTCTACCAACCGTGCTAATGTCAGTCACTGTTCCTACATAAGATTTGCCGGGGATGGCATCAAACGAGAAATCGACCTGTTTCCCCGGTTTCACGTTGTTGATATCAATCTCAGAGACAGAAATATCTAAGAACATACGGGAATTATCCATTAGAACTACCGCGGTTTGTCCTGCGGTAACCAGATCGCCGGGCAGTAATCTGGATTCAACCACGACGCTGTCGATGGGCGCGGTGATTTTGGCCCTATTGATCTGTGATTGAAGTGCATTTACTGTGGATCGGGCAGAAACAATATCATCAGGGTCTGGATTATCCTTTACTTTCTCCCATTCCCGTTCCGCGTCTGCTACTTTGGCCTCGGCAACTTTTAGATTGGCGTCAGCAATCCGAATGTCTTCCGGCAAAGGTTTATTTTGTGCCCATTGGTAGTTCCAGAGTGCCCAATCATAATTCTTCCGGGCCATGGAGAGCTGCGCTGTTACCTGGGCTCGGGTCAGGTCGTCTTCGGGCTTGTCCTGCAAAAAAGCAAAGAATTCTTCGGCCGCGGCCAGATTGGCTTTTGCTACCAGGTAAGAAGCCTGGGCTGCCTCTATGTTTGTTTCACTGGCATTGAGTTGGTTTTTCTGTTCTCTGTTTTCCAGGGCTTTGTCCAATTCAATTTGGGCTTTTGCCAGTTCCTCTCGAGCTTGCGTTCGTTTAACATCCGAGATTTTCAGTGTTTCAAGTGAGCGAAGAGCCGAGGGGAGATTTTCCATAGCCTGTAAAATGGAAATATCCAACGATTCGGGATCTAGCTCGACTAAAATGTCACCAGTTCTGACTTTGTCAAGACTCTTAGCATTTACCAACCCCACTTTACCGTTAGTTTCCCATGTTAAGGAAATAAGCTGGTTGGGACGTGCCATACCGGTAGAGCCAACCCGGGTTGAGATGGTTTCGCGTTTAATGGTTGTGGTTGTTAAGCCTTCGGGGAGCGCATTTGTCGTTGAAGACCGGAACACATTGTAAGCGTACACGCTGCCAGCTACTAGCAATAAAAGTATTCCCAAAAGGACAACAGGTCTTTGTTTGATTGAAATCACGTTGATTATTCCCTACGGAAATGTTCATTTCCGGTATTTAGCAAAATTGCTGTAGATGGTTGGCAATCGGAACTATTATAATCATATCCAAATTGAGGTTCGTGTGTTTAAGAAGTACTTACAAAACTTTTACAACAGTACCAGGTTATCCATACCTATTCATAATATACGCAAAATCCTCTCCATTGGTTTCTGGTTCTTGTGGGGAATTCCGCTATTAACATCTTCTTCGATCATGGTTTATGACTACCCCGAAAAGGTCCGGCAATTCACACACACAATTGAATTCGATTATGTTGATTGGACAATAAAAGCGATCGGGGAAAAGATCGAACAATCATCAATTCGACTTGAACACTATATTGCCGAATCTCAATCAACGGATATCGTTCGGGAATATATTCGGGCTCAACGTGAAATCCAGCGTTTGGAGGCCGAAATCTCCTTACTTTTCTCAGATCCGAATGTAGTGAAAAAAACAACTGCAATCCAACCTGTTCAGTCCAATCTATCCCAGTTCAGACAATACAGAGACCGGCTCGCGCCGATGGCTGAATCCATTCTGCAAAGCCAGATCAGCCGGGTTTTGGGAGATACCGGGTTAACCACACTGGGACAGCCCGTTCCTGCTGTTTTGTTCCACTCTACACCGTTACCTGTCGCATTGATCGTCTCGCCACGAGAAAGTATCCAACAGGACGCCAATATCTCTCTGTTCTCAGATATGACTGCTGAAGATATGGCATCACTTGAAGACAGGGTTATGAGTACATTGGATGTTTCTGCGTTGGTTGTTCCTGTAGGTGGTGTGGGCGTTTATCCGACAATGGTTATGGCAACCTCTAACCTGGAATACCTGACGGAAACGATCGCGCATGAATGGGTGCACAATTTTCTAACCCTGCGTCCACTGGGATTGAACTATGACACAAGCCCGGAATTGCGGACCATAAATGAAACGACTGCTTCTATAGCCGGGAAGGAGATAGGTGAGCTAGTGTTACGTATCTATTACCCGGAATTGCTTCCGGCTGAAACGCCAGAAACTCAGACTGGGGAGACCGAAAAGGTTCCGATAGAACAAATACTTGAACCTGAAGTTTTTTCGTATCGGGAGGAAATGCACAAGACCCGGGTGACTGTGGATGAGATGCTTTCTTCTGGACTAATCGAAGAGGCGGAAGAATACATGGAGCAACGACGGAAATATTTCTGGGAGAATGGATATCCCATCCGCCGGTTGAACCAGGCATATTTTGCCTTCTACGGCGCGTATGCTGATGCTCCTGGCGGGGCGGCGGGCAAAGATCCTGTCGGGCCTGTGGTTCGGGCATTCCGCAAGCAGTCTGGCAGTCTATCTGTGTTTCTGGAGCAAATATCGTGGGTCACTAGCCTTGAGGAATTACAACGCAAAGTGACAATACCGGTGGATGATTAGCCTTTTAAAAATCCAACCCGGTTGACATATCTTCACTGCCGGAAAACCCATCCGAAAGGCCGGGTATTTCCTGATCGATTTGTTCCGGTGACTGGCCATGGTCCAGCCTGTCAACTACTTCGTCAAATTCGGCGGGCATATCTTCGCCAAGTTCCGATCGCATTTGACGCATCATGGAGCCAAGAGCCTTGGGATCATCATCAAGAGCATTCAAACTAGCCGGGTCTGCCAAGCTTTGAAGTCTATCGGGTGTGGAACGTGAAAGTCGAACCCTGCCAATGTGCCGCTGGACGTTGGGACTCCCACAATACCGGCAGGTAATTTTGACATTCCCGTAGTCTTTGTATGTAATAAAAACATCGAACCTTTTTTTGCAATCCAAACATCGGAATTCGTAATCAGGCATTCTACACTCCACGCGTTGCCGGACATTATAAACGGCAATCCGGTACAATAGAAAAAACTAAGCAATTCTTTCATGCGCAAATCGATG
>JAAYYW010000184.1 GCA_012515195.1 Leptolinea sp. | reverse complement strand
TCTGTCACGACTATGAGCATCGCGCTTATTGCTACTGGTGTTTTTATTTATCGAGCGGTTATGGGGTATGCACCATGGACGTACGTTTTTTATGGAGTTTTTGCTGAATTATTGTTACTTTGGGCTTTACGCCCAAATATCAAACGTCTCATTGAAGGCAAAGAACGCGCCGTAGGGATTCGTTCTTATATTCAACGAAAACGAGCCGGAAAAAAGCCGGAATTTTACAATGGGGAAGATTTAGACTGATCAGATAATATCGTCAGAAGATATTTTTTCTTCGGTTTCTTCCACAGTCGATTCAGAAATTCCCTCGCGCAGAGACTTGATATATAAGGATTTCAAGTTCCTTCGATGTAAATCTTCGCCCAAACCACCAAGGTAGACCCTGGATTTGCCACAGCTCTCAATATCAACAAGGCTTAATGCATCTTCGGGGTTCTTCTTTTTACTCGCTGATTTCACGGCTTTACGAATGCAGGCAAGATACGCCAGGTTTTCTTTAACAGAGGTTTCGATTTCTCCTCGAAGGACAATGTCACCATGCCCCTGCACAATATTCTCAAGACCCATTTTGCCAATTTGTTTGATTACTTCTGACATTACGTCGATGTCGCCATCAACAACATAGGGAAGTGGCATAAAGGCATCCCCGGCGAAAAGAACACGATCTTCTTCTATCAAAACAGAGATCCCATCAGCACTATGCCCGGGTGTTGACATCAGAATGAGGTTTTTCTTGCCAACGCGCAGCGTCATGGTACCCTGGCTAAAGGTTAATTGTGGAAGCACTATTTTTGATTTGTTAAATGCAGGATTATTTTGTTTTGTGGTTTCGAGGGCAGGAATAGCTTTTTCAAACATCGCTTTTCGGCATAGTGAGTGGGAAAGTACAGTTGCACCGGGGAAAAAACAATTCCCCCAAGTATGATCGGCGTGATAGTGAGTATTTATTACATACCGAACAGGCATACCCAGATTCTCTTCAATATACTGGCGCATCTGAAGGGTTTCTTCCGGCAATGCCAAAGTGTCTATTACGACAGCCCATTGAGTTCCCGTTATTGCTCCGGCTGTTACCTGGGCATAAACCTCACTTTGAAACCAGTAAACATTTTCTGAAACGCGTTCGTGTTGCATCTATTCAATTCCTGCCAAAATGAGATGATGAGATGTAAATATCTCGATGTCCGGGATATTCAAAATGGAAGAATAGCATAAAACAAATTAAAAGTCAAAAAAGTGGTGGTTTTGAAAAAAACCACCACTTTCCTTTAGAGAACTTTACTTAGGAATAACCTGGTTCGTTCTTCTTTGGGATTTGTAAAAAGGACTTCAGGAGATGCTTCCTCGATGATTTGTCCGCCGTCCATCAGAATGGCCCGATGAGCCGCTGCCCGGGCAAAACCCATCTCGTGAGAGACTACGACCATTGTCATACCTTCTTTGGCAAGATTGAGCATAACGTCCAGAACCTCCTGGATCATTTCAGGATCGAGAGCGCTGGTTGGCTCATCAAATAACATGATCTTCGGATTCATGGCTAGCGCGCGGGCAATCGCAACACGCTGCTGTTGTCCGCCTGATAGCTGTCCAGGACGAGCATGCGCCTTATCCGGAATTCCAACTTTATCCAATAAATCATACGCAACTTTTTGTGATTCAGCTTTATCGCGTTTGCGTACTACTCTCTGGGCGAGCATGATGTTGTCCAGAACTGAAATATGGGGAAAGAGGTTAAACTGCTGAAAAACCATCCCAACCTCTGTTCGAACAGCGTTGATGTTTTCGGCTGAATTCAACGGGATTCCATCAACGATAATCAAGCCCTCATCGTACTTTTCAAGGCGATTAATACAACGTAATAGGGTTGATTTTCCCGAACCAGACGGTCCGATGATCATGACTACTTCGCCCTTCATTACATCCAGGCTTACGTTACTGAGAGCTTCCAGGGTCCCAAATTTCTTTGTGATATTTTCAATATGAATTATGGGTTCCATGTCTACCTCTCTAACCGGGTTTTATGTTCAATAAACGTAACGACCCTGGCTGAGAATAGGGTCATAGTAAGATAGAGCAGAGCAATCATGGACCAGGTTTCAACTGGAATAAAATTGGCAGACATAAACTCTCGTCCACGACGGGTCATGTCTGCAACGGCAACGACACTAACAAGAGATGAATCTTTTAGAAGTGAGATAAATTCATTTCCGACGGGAGGAAGGATTACACGAATTGCCTGGGGAAGAATGATATAACGCATGGCTTGTATATGTGACATACCAAGACTGCGTGCTGCTTCCATCTGGCCTTTTTGGATGCTTTGAATACCCGCACGATAGATTTCTGCCATATATGCGGCATAGCAAAAAGTCAAACCAAGTATTGCCATTCCAACCGGATTAGCAAGGTAGTTCTTAAGAGCTTCGATATTAAGAGTTGCACCAATACCCTTAATTACGGAAGGAAAAGCAAAATACCAGAACAGAAGCTGAACTAATAGTGGAATACCTCGAATTATTTCTACATAAACTGTTGATATTCCGTTTATCAGTTTATTTTTAGAGAG
>JAAYYW010000183.1 GCA_012515195.1 Leptolinea sp. | reverse complement strand
TCCGGAAAGCGCATTTACCTGCTTCTCCACAGCCTCAGATTCACCGGTCAACGCGGATTCCTGTACACGTAAATTGACCGCATCCAGGAGACGCGCGTCGGCCGGTATCACATTACCAGTCTCGACCTGTAAAATATCTCCCGGAATGAGTTCACGTGCCGATATTTCGGTCAATTTACCGTCACGGACAACACGAACATTGGGAACAGACATCCGTTTGAGGGAAGCGATGGCCTGCTCGGCACGGTACTCCTGTATGAAACCCAGTGCCGCGTATAAAACGATGATGGCCATAATGGCTATCGCATTTTTAGAATCACCCAGTATGGCCGCTACGACCGCCGCGGCTATGAGGATCAATACCATTACCGCGGTAAGCTGCTCCCAAAGGATTTGCAACGGGGTTCGTCCCCCGCGCTCAACCAATTCGTTGGGGCCCACTTTCGCCAACCGGGAGGCCGCTTCAACACTGGTCAACCCGATCCTTGGATCTGATTGCTGTACTTCCAGGGCTTCCTTTGTTTCAAGCTGATGCCAGTCCATAGACACGTCAAATTACTCCTATTGATATAAATTCTCAACCAGGTCAACTATATTTTGAAGGTAAAATCACAATCCATAATAATTATAGACTTATGTATTTATGCGGGTTGATTACAGGCAATCAATTCGTCCTAAGAGTGAAATTGGATCCATGACCAGTAGAAATGATAGAATTCTGCTCTGGCTTTCCACGCTTCTGAGGAAAATAGGGCTGTTCCTCTTGGCGGTACAGGAAGAAATCGATAAATGACTATAAAATCATCATCATCACATTTCACCTATGACCCGCGCTGGAAGGTGCGATTTTTCGCGTTCTGGGGTGGGCAGGCGCTGTCGCTGGTCGGCAGCGCGCTCACCCAGTTTGTGTTGATCTGGTGGATCACGCAAACGACGGGCTCGGCAACATCACTAGCGCTTCTCACCATGGCCGCGCTGCTGCCGGCCGCCCTGTTCAGCCCACTGGGCGGCGCCATTGCTGACCGCTTCAACCGCCGGTTGATCATGATCGTGACCGACGCGGTGACAGCTGCTTGCATACTGGTCATCGTGAGCCTGTACACAGCGGGGACGATACAGTTGTGGCATGTGTACCTGCTGACCTTCATCCGTTCCACCATGCAGGCTTTTCAGCGTCCGGCCGCGGTTTCCAGTACCCCCAACCTGGTTCCCAACCACTGGTTGGACCGGGTCGCCGGGATGAACCAGGCGCTGGAAGGGATCATGACCATCGCCGCTGCCCCGCTGGGTGCGCTGGCCCTGGCTGTGTTCCCCATCCAGAACGCCCTGATGATCGATGTGGTTACAGCCCTGCTGGGGATCACCCCGTTGTTCTTCATTCACATTCCGCAGCCGCGCCGTGAAGACGCAGTGACCGTTGGTTCGATCGTCACGGATATTCGCCAGGGCGCGGTGTATATCCTACAGCGGCGCGGGTTGGTCGCGTTGTCTGCGGTGACCGCCCTGGTCGTAATGGCGCTGCTGCCATGTTTTTCGCTATCGCCGCTGCTGGTCACCCAGTATTTTGGCGGCGGCGTGAACGATGTTGCCGTGATGGAAGGCCTGTCCGGTGTGGGGATGATCCTGGGCGGACTGCTCGTTTCCGTGCGGTCGTTCTCAAAGAGGCGGACGATCGCGACACTGATGGGGTACAGTCTCTCCTGTGGAGCCATCGCCCTGACGGGTCTAGCGCCGCAAAATATGTTCTGGCTGGCCGTGGCCTGGTGGTTCATCAGCGGAGCGACATATTCCATGGGCAACGCGCCCATGATGGCCCTGCTGCAGAGTGTCATCCCCAACGACCTGCAGGGGCGGGTGTTCTCGCTTCTCAACGTGCTCACCGGTCTGGCCGGTCCGATCGGGCTGGCATTCACCGGTCCACTGGCGGAGTGGATAGGGGTACAAAGGGCGTTTGTTTTGTGCGGCGTTCTCTCGACCCTGATCTGTTTGGCGGCATTCTTATCCAGAGATCTGATCAATCTGGAAGAAGACATTCAGATAGCATTTGAACCGGACAATTCGGTTGAGACCACATCGGAAAACTTACCGGGTTGATATGACAGCCGCATGTAGATCGTTAGTGCTTCGCTGGGGTCCTGTCATCTTAATCATGGAGATCATTTTTCTGGCCAGTGCGACACCATCCACTGAAATGCTGGATTTTGGTGTGATCGACCTGTTGGTTAAAAAAGGCGGGCACTTCACAGTGTATTGGCTGCTGGCATTGGCCTGTCTTCGTGGCATGGGTGATACACCTCAGGGCCGCTGGTTGGTGGTTGGATGGTGTCTTCTTTACGCCATCAGCGATGAGGTCCACCAGAGCTTTGTTTCCGGTCGGAACGCGGCGGTTGTGGATGTGATGATCGACATGACCGGTGTGTTGTTCGCGGTCTGGCTTTATCATCATTTCAAACGGGTTCAACACATGGTAAACGCCGGGATGTGACCATCACAAAACAAACCTCTCTCCGGAGAGAGAGGTTTTAAGAGGGAAGAACCCTGATCTAACTAATTGTCTGATACTTTGTCGGTTGTGCCAGCCGACAATGCCCTCGACAAGCTCGGGTAGCGGGAGGGGCGAAGCACGGTGGCTGAGCCTGTCGAAGCCTAATACACTTCCGGCACGAAGGTCTGGCTGGAGATGGGCGGCCGCACGTAACCGGTGTCCTCCTGGCGGGGCGGGAGTTCGATGGGCGGTGGGGTAAGGTCCTCATACGGGACCATGCTAATCAGATGGTGGATGCAATTCAGGCGTGCGCGTTCCTTGTTGTCCGAATTGACCACCCACCACGGGCTTTCTGGCAGATGGGTGTAGAGGAACATCTGGTCTTTCGCGCGTGAGTACTCCACCCAACGCTTGCGGCTTTCCATATCCATCGGGCTGAGCTTCCAGCGTTTTGTCGGGTCTTTGATACGGTCCTTAAAACGTTTTTCCTGTTCTTCGTCACTTACCGAGAACCAGTACTTAATGAGGATGATTCCGGCTCGCAGCAGTAGCCGTTCGAATTCGGGACAGGAATGCAGGAATTCCTGGTATTCGCTTTCGGTGCAAAAGCCCATCACATGTTCGACTCCGGCGCGGTTGTACCATGAGCGGTCGAACAGCACCATCTCACCGGCGGCGGGCAGTTGGGCCACATAGCGCTGGAAATACCACTGTGACTTTTCCTTCTCAGTCGGTGTGCCCAGCGCAACCACCCGGCAGATGCGGGGATTAAGGCATTCCGTAATCCGTTTGATCGTCCCACCCTTGCCAGCGGCATCGCGTCCTTCGAATAACACTACCACCTTCAGACCTTTAAAACGGACCCACTCATGCAGTTTTACCAGTTCAACCTGCAATTTGGACAGTTCTTTCTCGTATAACTTGGATGGCAATTCTTTTGGGGGTGGTTTTTTCTTGTCCACTTTATCCAGACGGACCTGTTCCGCGTTTCCTACATCCACGGTTTGCTTCTTGCCTTTACGGGCAGCATCGCGGGATTTTCCTTCGCGACTGGCGTCACCCTTCTTGTTCTTCATCACCATTTTCCTCCTGGTACGGTTGATCAAAGAAAGCAAATAGAGAAGGCCAGATAGATTTATACGTTGAAACTCAAATCCATTATAGGACGAGTTATCAGCTGATGCCAATGCCAGTATCAAATGGAAACGATTGAGAGGTCAACGAAAAGAGATGGAATGATACAATTGGCTGATTACTCAGGCCCGTAACCACGGCTGGCATCAATGATCTCATTAAAGGAAGAAACAGGTTCTTATTTATGAATAAAGGTGTGATTTTTGCGTTTAGCGCATATCTATTATGGGGATTTTTCCCAATCTATTTCAAATTAATTGGTATTGTACCGCCGCTGCAGATCCTGGCTCACCGGTTCCTGTGGTCTTTTATTTTTCTCGCCATATTGATCGTTGGTTTAAAACAACTCCCACGGCTCAAATCATCCATAACCCGGCGTATATTGATCAGCTACTTCTTCGCCGGAGCGATACTGGCCGTAAATTGGGGTACCTATGTCTATGCTGTGAATTCCGATCATGTGCTGGAATCAAGCCTGGGGTATTTCATAAATCCCATGGTCAGTGTGCTCCTGGGTGTGATCTTCCTTAAAGAACGTTTGCGACTGTGGCAATGGGTTCCAGTTGGATTGGCGGCCATTGGTGTGATATACCTCACAATCATCTTCGGGTCCATCCCGTGGATCGCACTAATTCTCGCTTTTTCGTTTGGTCTCTACGGCCTTATCAAGAAGTTATCACCCCTTGATTCCCTCTCGGGGTTGACATTGGAAACCGGGTTGTTGTTCATACCGGCTGTGGCTTTTCTCGGTTACCACGAAATCAGCGGTTCGGGATCATTTGGACATACTGGCCTATGGATTGGATTCTTACTGGCCTTGAGCGGTGTGGTAACGGCTATCCCGCTTCTCCTGTTTGCGGCCGGAACAAAGAGGATCAACCTCACTACCATCGGGATATTGCAATACATAACCCCCAGCATTCAGTTTTTGTTGGGAGCCTTCCTATTTAAAGAGCCTTTTGACATAAACCGGCTGGTCGGATTTGGTCTCATCTGGATAGCTCTCATAATCTTTACCGGTGAGACTCTTCTGAACCAGAGAAACAAAAAGCACCTCCCGGTTGTAGTAATGGAAGTCGCCATCCCGGAATAATCAGCTTAACAATAGGGAAAAAAGAATATGGACAGGCACATCCTGGTTGTTGGAAGCCTAAACATGGACCACGTTGTCACGGCGGATCATTTACCCGTACAGGGTGAGACGATCATTGAAGGACAATACCATATATACCCTGGCGGAAAGGGTGCCAATCAGGCGGTGGCAGCCGTACGTATGGGTGGGAAGGTCAAAATGTTGGGACGGGTGGGTAATGATGCCTATGGACGGCAACTAATCACAGGTCTGTCATCGGCCGGTGTGAATACCCGCTACATTGGAACGGATGAAACCCTTGCCACTGGAGTGGCGGTGATCACGGTTGACCAAAAAGGTCAGAACACCATTGTCGTGGCTTCTGGCGCGAACATGGCCCTGAAAGAGACGGATATAACGGACGAACCAGATCTGTTTAACGGAGTGGGGGTGATGGTTGCGCAGTTGGAGATTCCCGTTCCGAATGTGAAAGCCGCATTTCGCGTAGCCAAAGAACGGGAAGCGATCACTGTACTTAATCCAGCTCCTGCCCGCTCACTGTCAAAAGAATTATTTCCTCTTGTGGATTACATTACACCCAACCGGTTGGAACTTCAGATGTTAACCGGGGCGAATGACACACAAGCGGGTATTTCAAGATTACTTGCGTTGGGGGTTGGAACGGTAATTGTTACGTTGGGGGAAAAGGGAGCTTTACTGGCTAACCGACAGAAGCAAAGCCACATCCCGGCTTTTACGGTTGACGCAGTTGATACAGTGGCGGCCGGTGATGCTTTCACTGGAGCGTTTTGTGTCGGGTTGGCCGAAGGACTATCCCCGGATATTGCTATCCGGTTGGCGAACGCTGCCGCAGCTATTTCTGTTACCCGAAATGGCGCGCAGCCATCCATGCCATCCAGGGATGAAGTAGAAGAGTTCCTGGCACAAAATTCCTGAGACCCAAAATGCAAGAACGGACAACCAGATTATTATGTTTTTAGTAAGAATTTATGGAATACCAACAGAGTGATTGATAGTATAAATTGGTAAAAAAAGTTTCAGATCATCTGTGGTTTTTACGTGATGATCAAACTGAGATTGTACTGCGATCATGATTCAGATCAAGTGGCTGTGATACTGGGTTGAACCTGAAAAATGCAAAACCTGCCTGAATTAGAGAACTCCAAAAGATCGCTTCGCTTTGCGTTCTTACAAACCCTGGGACTTACTCTGCTGATTCTAATTGGGATCGTGCTGTCCTCCAATTGGTGGATAAATTCCACCAAAATGTCTGAAAAAAAAGATATTGAAACAAACCTGATCCAGATTATGACACTGGTCAAGCGATCAATTGACCCGGATATTGCCGCATATCGGATTGGTGTCTTATCCCGTGAAGAGGCGATACGAAACCTGGTAAACACGCTGCGGAATATGACCTATACCGATAAATATGGCGATAATTATATGTTTCTCATCACATACGATGGCAATATTCTGGTTCAACCGTTTCAACCCGAGCTCGAGGGTACCGATCAGTGGGATATGCAGGATGTTAACGGGAAATACCTGATCCGCGAGATAATTGATGTGGCCCGGTCCAGCGAATTTGGCGGTTTTGTCTCGTATTTCTACAAACCACCCAAACTGAATGAAGAAGAAGAGAAGCTATCGTTTGTAATAGACATCCCAGACCTTGAAGTGGTTATCGGAACCGGGATGTATATGCGTTTATATTATCAGGACCAAACATCGACCATACGGAATGTAATGTTGGGAATGCTGTTTGTTGGTTGTCTGGTGCTCTTATTGACGTTAAATGCTCTCCGGCGTATCAGTCTTACCAGCAAAGCACTGGAGGAGGAAATAATTACCCGGGGAGAAGTCCAGGGACATCTTAAAGAATCGGAAGCAAATCTGCGAACTGTATTTAATTCCATTTCTGATGCGTTCTTTGTTCACACAGTAGAGGGGGAGATCCTTGAAGTAAATGATAGTGTTCTCACCATGTTTGGGTGTACACGTGAAGAAATTATCGGCAATGATATTTTTCTCCTGGCGAACCCGGATGACCTGAAAAAAGACAGGTTGATCAGAATGTTGAAACGGACAATAAACGGAGAATCTTTTGTTTTCGAGTTAAACGCGCAGCGGTTTGATACCAAAAAAGCATTTTACATTGAAGCAGCCATGCAGCGGGGCACCTGGCATGGTAAAGATGTAATCCTGGCTGTAGTTAGAGATATTCAAAACCGCAAATTTATAGAGCGTGAGCTGTTACACAGCCAGATGCTCAACGAACACGCCGAAGAAATGGGTCAGATCGGCCATTACACAATTGATAATAAAACTCAGGAGATTACCTGGTCAAAAGGGGAATACAAATTATTCCAACGCGATACCTCTCTTCCGCCACCGGATTTTGATGAATATTATTCCATGATCGTTTCGGATGATGTCGAGAGGATTAAGACTCTCCGGCTGGAGATGCGCGAAAAAAACCAGCCATACACCATTGATTACAAGATCCGAAGAGGTGATGGTGAAATCCGCGATGTCAATGTAAAAGTTGATTGGCTGGCAGAAGGGGATGACCCTCATCGCTATCTCATAGGTTCTATTCAAGATGTTACAGAGAGAAACAGAAATATCGAGGAACTCCGGCAGAGAGAAGAGAAGTTCCGAACAACAATGCAGCAGATGACTGATGGATTGGTATTATTGGACGAAAAT
>JAAYYW010000182.1 GCA_012515195.1 Leptolinea sp. | reverse complement strand
GCCTGGGTTATGTCAAGATCGGACAACCGGCAACCACATTGTCAGGTGGTGAAGCCCAAAGGGTCAAACTGGCCAAGGAGTTATCCCGCCGGGGTACAGGAAAGACTCTGTATGTGCTTGATGAGCCTTCGGTAGGGCTGCATGCCGCGGATGTTCACAAGCTGATCGAGGTACTTCAGAGGCTTGTGGATAACGGCAACTCGATCATAATCATTGAACATAACCTGGATATCATCAAGGTGGCCGACCATATTATCGACCTCGGACCTGACGGTGGAGACCGCGGTGGGAAGCTGATCGCCGTGGGCACGCCGGAAGAGATTACTCGTGTGGATGCATCCTATACGGGGATGTTTTTGAAGAAAATCCTGCCCGGGTGTGAACCAGGTTTGACTCGCTAAATGCATTAGAATCAGGTAGAATGCCTATTGTTAATTCAAAATAGGCATGAATATCAAGGATGAACGGCAGTGAATCAGCCGGTTATCCAGAAAACGGAAAATCCTATGTCCGGAAAAGAAAATCCACAGAACGTTATCGATTCCTATAAAAAAAGACAACAGACAATGCCGCTCTTTATCGGCGGGCTGGCAGGTGTCCTGATCCTTGGCGGTGTTTTCCTTCTGGTTTACTGGCTTTCAGGACCCAATAAACCTGCGCTTTCATTTTTATCCACTAAAACCAGCACACCGACATTGACATATACGGCATCACCTGTACCGCCAACCGCGACGGTTACGGAGACACCTTCACCATCTCCAACCATGCCCCCCACTGAGACGTCCACTCCCAGCGGTCCTTTCGAATACACGGTGTTGGAAGGTGACTACTGCCAGAAGATCGCGGACCAATTCAACACAGAGGTCAGGGCGCTGGTTTTACTGAACCCCGCGCTGGGTGCCGGGTGCAACATCCGTGTGGGAGAAAAAATATTGATCCCGCAGCCGGGCGCCATTCTGCCGACAGATACCCCCATCCCGCCCAACATCAAGGCTGGGACCATCATTGAATACACCATTAATCCGGGTGACACGATCGGTAACATCGCCACAAAATTCAACAGCGATCCAGAGAAGATTTTGACACAAAATAAATTAACAGATGGTAATTTGATCTATGTCGGACAGGTTTTGAAGATCCCTGTGAACATTGTGACTGTGGTTCCAACCCGACCGGCGACCATTACACCGGGTGGAACACAGATCGGTGTGAACAGAACGCAAACCAACCCCACTGTGACCATGACACCGGGAAGTTGATACAGACTTTAAAAGAAAGACTAGAAGGCGGGTGCAAACCCGCCTTTTGCATGAATGAAGCGTTATTGGATCAAAAAATCAAGTCTTGCAATAATCGTAGGTATGTTCCTCCTGGGAGGCCTCGCGATTATCTTGTATGTCGTCAGGCATGAGTTTGCCGTTCCCGCGATTTTACCAGCGAGCGGTAGCGAGATTGGTTACGATACGACATACAGCCTGGATTTCCCATTCGCTATGGAAAAAGGATCTGTAGAGTCCCGGATCAGCGCCACGCCTAAAATAGAGATGGATTTTCAATGGGAAAGCAACAGACTGGTTATCAAGCCCGGTTATGCGGGGGCGTTGGGAGATCATTTTATTCTTCGGCTGGCGGCCGGATCCGTCCGTCTGGACGGGGGAAAAATTGACCAGGATTTGGTCTGGACGTACCCTGTGCGCCACGCTGTGATTGCCTATTTAGGCAATGCCACAACGGCACCCGAGATATGGAAAGCGGATCCGCAGACCGGGATAAATGAACCGGTGTCGCAGACAGGCGGCCGGATTACCGGTTTTATACCGCTGCCTGACAGAAAAGGGTTTTTATATAGCCTGAAAAATGATCAGGGCGGCGCGGATATCCGCCTTGTCAACTATGAAGGCTCCGGCGATGACATCCTGGTGGATTGTGGAAATGAGACATGTACTGACCCCGCGATCTCACATGACGGGTTGTTGTTCGCGTTTTCCCGCAACCGCGATCCCGAGGATGGGATAAAGAGCCGTAACCGGTATATTTACACATCTGTACTGGACGGCGGACAGATTGACCCACAACCGGTCATGGTCGAGAAAGCGGTTAGCGGAACTATGCCTTCTTTCTCTCCTGACGGATCATTGTTGTCTTTTTACGATAAAAACAGTAAAGGCATCCGTGTGGTCAACACGAGTGGAGGAAATGATTTCCTGCTGGGCACGCCGCGGGAACAAAGCGGCGTCTGGTCCAGTGATGGTTCAAAGATCGCTTTTCTCGACGAGACACCCGGCCATGATGGGATAACCTCCGTACTTTATGTTGTGGACATTCAGACCAATACGATCCAGGAACCTTTGACCGGGTTCCTGGATGAACGGGAAATGGGCGAGCCGGATTGGTCACCGGATGGACAAAAACTGGTCGCGGGAATTCGTCAGACGGATGGACCTGCGGCCCGTCAATTGTGGCTTATCGATATGAACGGTGGAACCAGCCGGCAGATCACTGAAGATTATTCGCGGATGAATGCCGCCCCAAAATGGCGGGCGGATGGACGGGCGATTGTGTACCAGCAAGCGGAACTTGGGCGGTCGAATGTAAAGCCTGTGATCATTCTGTGGGATATGGCAGATGACAGCCACACGATCATTGCGGAAGATGCCGCGCTGCCCGTCTGGATGCCCTAATTTGCGCCGTCCAGCGCGATTTGTATCTCTTCAAGGACTGATGGGTCTTCTTCGCGCCTGAGCGACTGGGAAAGCATCTGACGGCCTTCTGGGGCTCGCAGACGGCCAACAGCCCACGCGGCGTGCGATCTGACCAATGGCTCGACTTCTTCCCGCAGCATGTGTCCCAGCACCGGTAAGGCGCCGGTGTCACCGCTATTCCCAAGGACAACGGCGGCGTTACGCAGCAACCCTTTTCGCTTGGCGCGTAGTAAGGGCGATGTTTTATACGTATGTTTGAATTCTTCCTTCGTAAGGCGCGATATCTTTTCGAGATTGGGGAACATCATTTGAGCGTCTGGTGATTGAAAACCGGGATGCACATCGGAATCGTCCAGTTTCGCGTTCCAGGGACAAACCGACTGGCATACATCACAGCCAAACAGCCAATCTCCCATCAGCGGACGCAGATCACGGGGAATGGCGCCCTTGTTCTCGATGGTCAAATACGAAAGACAGCGGCCGGCATCGATGGTGCCGTCCGGGCGGATGCAGCCGGTGGGGCACGCTTCAACACAGCGGCGGCAGGTTCCACAACGGTCTGGAACCGGGTCTGGCTGCCCTGTAATGTTTAACGGTACAAAAAGACCGGCCAGAAAGAAAATGGACCCGAATACCGGATGGATGAGGCAGGAATTGCGTCCCTGCCAGCCGAGACCGGCGCGGGCCGCCAGCGGCTTTTCCAGCACGGGGGCGGAATCAACGGAGGTCTTGAATGGCAGATCAAAACCGGCAAGGGAACGCAGCCGGTCAACCATGGTCTGAATGGCAGGCGGCAGTACCGCGTGGTAATCCAATCCCCAGGCGTAGGAGGAAACCCGTCCATGACGGGATGACGGCAATGGATCGAGGCGGTTTACCGGATAACGGATGCCCAGGAAGATGATCGAGACCGCTTCCGGGAAGAAACGGGACGGATCGCGTCTGGCGGGCAGCATGTCCGGGTTTTCCAGATAGCGCATACCGGCATGCAGACCGGCAGAAAGCCATTCTTCGTAATGGGGAAATACCGCGAGCGGTTCAACGTTTGTGGCACCGGCGAAATTGAAGCCGGAATCGACGGCGATCTCCAGGATCGCTTCCATGGGTGTGGTGCCAGGCATGGGTTGATTATAGACGGTTTGCCGGAAAAAAATAAAAGAACAGAGGCTGCTGAAAGCAAGCCTCTGTTCAGATTCTATGAATAGAGGATATTACTCAACCGAAAAGACGAAATTGAAGCGGAAGAAGGTAACTCCGTCATCATTGACCAGACCCCACTGGGATACGTAGTAGCCGGGGGTGTGCGGCGCGGTGAAATCGGCCACAATGGTGGTCTCGCTGCCGCGATGTACCGGCGGTAACATGAGTACAGAAAAAGTTGAACTCTTGAAACCGCTGATGTGACGGATATAAAACTGATTGTTCCAGTCACGCGCTCCAATGTTCTTGATGACCCATGTGACATCGAACGCCTGCCCGCGGGCCATGATGGGACCGTCCTGCGGGTTCTGGAACGAAAGCGAAGCACGGTCGGTGTACGGCGTGATCGTCCAGGTGGGATAACGGGTGGCGACACCGGAAGCCGGAGCCGTGAATGTGGAAGCCGGGGCAACCGTAATTTCGGCCGGTTTGGTCAGGGTCGGTATTTCAACCGTGGCCGTTGCCGGGAGCTCTGTGGCGGTCGGCGGCGTGGTTGGCGAGGCTTTGGGGGCATTTACGGTCAGCTCGGACACAACAGTCTGATAGATCTCCTGTTTGATGGCGTCTACGTCCACCGTAGGCGCGGGGGCTGCCGTAGGTGCCGGCGTGCAGGCCGGCGAGGACAACAGGCTGACACCTACCAGCAAAAGCAGGATTATTTTTGGGAATTTCATTCTGGTTTCCTTCCCCGGTCCGGATTACTGAACCGTGAGAGTGATGTCAAACTTGCCGAAGTTGACGCCTTCCGGGTTCTGGAGGACCCAGAGTGAATAGTATTCGCCGGGTGTGGTGGGCGCCACGGCGTCAATCGTGAGGTCCGTGTTTTTGTTGGGAGCCACATCATTGGCAATCGGATAACCGGCGTTGACACCTAACTGGGTTCCGGCGAAATGCTTGATGGAATAGGTGGAAGTCCAGGTGGTGGTGCCGATGTTGGTGACCTTCCAGGTGATCTTGAACTTCTTGCCGGCGGGAACCTTGCTGCCGTCCGGCGGGGTGTTGCTCACCCACTGCATACGGTCAGGCAGAGCCTGAACCGGTGTGACCAGGGGGGCGGCTGTGGCGGCGGGCGCCGCGAGGGTGGTGATGCCGCCAGCCAGTGTAGGAGCGGCGACAATCGCGCCGGGCGTGGTACCGGCCAGCGGTTCCAGCGTGGGCAGCGCGGACAATTCCGCCGGTGTGCCGACAGTTTCCAGTGTGGGCAGCGGTTCAATAGTGGCGGACTCGGGCAGCGCGGCGGTGGGAACCGGCCTGTTGGCGGCGTCAATGGTGATCTGCGCGACCACCGTCTGCGCGCCGGAGGTAAAGACCAGGTTGGGGTCAACCGTCGGCCCGGCGTCCACCGGAGCAGACGGGCT
>JAAYYW010000181.1 GCA_012515195.1 Leptolinea sp. | reverse complement strand
CCTGTTGTGTTGTACCGGTGGCAATCTGCTGAACCGTCATGGAAATCTGCTGGGTTGCCAGATTGGCCTGTTCCGAGGAAGACGCAAGCTGCCTGGATGACGATTCAATATCCGTAGCACTGGCTGCGACAAGCGTAATGGCATCTTTCAACGATTTCGCCATCGCGTGGAATGAATTTCCCAGAAGATCCCGTTCTGACCTGGGATTAACATTTACAGTTAGATCGCCGTCAGCAATCAAAACGGCTGTAGCTGCCATTTCTTTTATGTAGTCAATCATCTTGCGGAACGATTCCGCAAGATCCCCAATCTCATCCTTGCTATTAACCGTGATCCGCTGGTCAATATCACCTTCGGCAATACTGCGGGCTGCTTTTTCAATGGAATTGATCGGTTTGACGATCTGCCTGGGAATCAGCGTTCCCAGTAATACACCAATGACCACAGCAATGACTATGGAAATGAGATTGATGGTATTCGAAAGAAGGGTAATATTCTCAGCTTTCGCCTTGCTGGATTCGGTGGCCGCCCAACCAACTTCTTCCGCTGCTCGCGCATTTTGCTGAACTCTTTCACCAATAACATTCATTTGCGATACAGCGGAATCCAATTCATCGTTGGTTGAATTCCATAATTTTGCCGCTTCGTAGTAACGTTCAGTTGCTGACCGCATATTTTTCACACGGGCCAGGTTGGCTTCATTTACAGTTAGGCGTTTCAATTCATTAAATGAGGTTGCTAATTCCTCCAATCCTTTTTCTGCCTCGACCCAATATGCGGGGTCTTTGTACAACATATATTGAACCTGATTGAATCTGACGGTGTTGGAAGTACCGAGAATGTCAACCAGTACCGGAAGAGAAAATACAGAGTTATTATCTTTTAGAAAGACCGTATCTTTAAAATACTCTTCTGTCAGGGTGATAACCTCATTGGCGCTCTCTTCCATGGTGGTTGTTAATTCCTTCATGGAATCAATTTTCTTGATAGATACTTCAAATAGCTCTTTATATTGTTCCGTAACCTGCCGTACATCGTTGGATTTCTCAAGGATATCCTGATCATCATATTTGGTGGCAATGGTATCAAGACCATCCAAAGTAACAGACAGATCGTCCAAATCCTGGATAGTTGCCTGTTTATAAGTTTCCATATTCGTTCTGGAATCCATGATGGCATTGATCATGGACTTCTGGTCAAGAACCAATTTCGAAGTGGCTCTATCAACTGTGGTCAGGCTTGTAAGTGATGGAACCCGTTGATTAACGATCTCATTAATCATCCCGGAAAGCCGTCCGGTATTGTAATAACCCAATCCGCCCAACAGAATCGAAATAACCAGAATAGGCACGAGAATGGACAGGAGAAGCTTGGTTGCAAGTTTGATATTCTGAATTGATTTGATCATAGAAGCTCCGTTATGTTTGTTCAACCCGGAGAATACGTTTGACTTGCTCAGGGTTGTTTTTCATACTATCAACAGCCTGTTCCCCTGATAATCACAATGCGTTTTGTATGGCGTAAACCTTTACACCATTTACCATACTACTGATTTAAAGATAAATTGTCAGTAAAAAAACCTAAAATCGAGATTAATTCACCAGTCAAGTTTCATCAGCCAACCGCCGAATTCTCTTGACAAAATGACTAAACTATATACAATAATACAAAGATACAATTATACAATTTAGGAGAATGAATATTGAATAATGTCGCCGCAAAAGTAATCGTTGACTTCCGCTCAGATGAGCCGATCTATTTGCAGATCGCACGTCAGATTGAAAAACTCGTAGCGGAAGAAGAATTAAAGATCGGAGACCAGCTTCCGACAGTACGGGAGATGGCGGCAGAATTAAGTATCAATTTCAATACAGTTGCCCGGGCTTACCGGTTGCTCGATGAAACCAGGATCATTTCCACGCAACGCGGAAGAGGCACATTTATCTGGGAGAAACCGACAGAAGCCGCCAGAAAGATTTTTCGAAATGAAGCTCTCTCTGATCTTGTAAGTCAAATGATCGCTACGGCTGAATCCCGAGGGTATTCAATCGAAGAATTGGTAAACAGATTCCAACAATTCATGAATTCACCCCATGATGAAGAATTATCACAGGAGTAAAAATGAGAATCAAAACCAACCAATCAACAGACAAACAAGAAAATAATGCGAAGGCGACCAGCCAAGAAAAAGTTGATAATTTACACATAAACCCGATCGCCGGTACATTATTCACCATCATCCTTGTTGCGGGGATATTGGGAGCGATCATAATGGATGCACAGAGTGTCCCGGATTCGATAATCGGGATATGGGTAGTCATCACTCTCTTGATAGGAACGTACATACTTTTCTCTCTGAAAGTTTGTAACCAATGGGAAAAAGCCGTAATTCTACGGTTTGGGAAGTTTCATGGATTGCGTGGTCCCGGGGTTTTCTGGATCGTGCCTGTTATAGACAATATTGCCAACTGGATCGATCAGCGGGTGATGGTTACTCCCTTTGCCGCAGAGAAGACCCTGACCAAAGATACTGTACCAGTTGATGTAGACGCGGTTCTCTTCTGGATGGTTTGGGATGCTGAGAAGGCTTCCCTCGAAGTGAACAATTATCAGGATGCCATTGCCTGGGCGGCGCAGACAGCGCTGCGTGAGATCATCGGTCAGATGGCACTGGCAGATATACTCGTCGGCCGATCCAGAATGGATGATGATCTGCAACACATCATCGATGAGCGCACAACCCCGTGGGGGATTTCGGTTCAATCAGTCGAAATCCGGGATGTCGTCATCCCGCAAGATCTGGAAGATTCCATGAGCCGACAGGCCCAAGCCGAGCGGGAACGACAGGCACGCGTAATTCTTGGTGAATCTGAAAAACAGATCGCAGCCAGTTTTTCTGAAGCGTCTGAAGCATACATAAATAATCCAACAGCATTACATTTGCGGGCTATGAACATGCTCTTTGAAGGCCTGAAAGAAAAAGGCGCGTTGGTTATTGTCCCCAGCAGCGCAGTCGAATCAATGAACCTGGGTGGCGTGAGCGGTGTCGTGGCTATGTCCCAAATGACCGCTGAAAAAGTCAACAAAGAAATAGGATAATCAATCAAGGAATAAGAATGAAAACAAGAACCACATTATTGATCATAATCGCTGTCGGGTTGTGCGTAATTCTGGCTGGCTTTCTGTTGGGCGAGCAAATGGACCAACCATTTGCCACTCACTGGAACGCAAAAGGTGAAGCCGATGGTTATGGGTCTGAGTTTATGGGACTATATTTCCTCCCTCTGTTAACCATAGCCATGTCCATGCTAATCCTATTCACACCAGCCATTGACCCGTTGAAAAGGAACGTTGCTGGCTTCCGGAGTGAATACAATGTCTTCATCCTATCTTTTGCTGCGTTTATGTTTTATGTCCACGCATTAACCATAGCCTGGAATCTGGGAGTGAATTTTTCAATGAACGCAGCGATGGCACCGGCATTTGGGTTATTTTTCGTTCTAACCGGACGGATGATTCTGAAAGCCAAACGGAATTACTTCATCGGAATAAGAACGCCATGGACACTGGCAAATGATCAAGTTTGGGATAGCACTCATCAGATCGGAGGGAAGCTCTTTATCGCATCTGGAATACTGACAGCAGCGTGTATCATATGCCCGGATGCAACTTTCGCGGTTCTTTTCTTTACGGCAATCGGATCAACGATCATTACCTTTGTCTATTCCTATCTGGAATTTCGAAAGATCGAAAAGCAAACAGCCATAGAATAAACCTGAAAAAACACCAAAAAAGCGCGAATTTTATCCAATTCGCGCTTTTTTTCTTGCTTATATGTTTCACGTGAAACATATACCTGTGTTTTTTTTTAGGGCGTCCAGAAAGGCTGATTTATAAATCGATGCCCTGTTTCACGTGAAACATTCTGGTTTTTTTAACAGCGAGCTTCCTAGAGGCCGTTTTGGGCAATCAACGGAGCGGTTGAACCGGGAGTTTCTTTTTTCTTTGGCGCGATAAAAGCAACCGCTTTCCCCTCAGAATCATCCATAATTATCTGAAGAGTCCGACCAGGTGCATAATCGTCCACTTGAATTAATCTTAGCGCTGGAAGAATGTCCTTATCCACTTCAATAAAGGTTGTGATCCGGTTCTGAGTTTTATAAAAGAAATCACGATTAAAGTAAGAGGCATCTTCTTCCAGGTATATGGCAAGTGGATAGATCTGCGATTCCATCAGGTCCTGGAAAAAATGTGTACCCAATGAAGGTTCCGGCGCAGGGCCAATACCTTGACCGGCCAGCTCAACAAGTGAGCGTGAGTTGTAAATGTCGCCATAATCAATGGGGACACCGAGATCAGAATTTGAACTTCCCCAGCGGCCAGGTCCTACACAAATGAAAACTTTTCCTTTCAACGCGGCATTTAATCGTCCGATGGCGCGAGCCAGTTTTGTGCGTCCAGTAGTGGGATTTAAATCAAAATATCCTTCCGGTGGCACAAACATCACATAGCGGATACCATCTACCATTCCCTGTGGAACTACAAATTCTGTTGAGAATATCAAATCTTTCTTTGGCAAATTTGTTGGCAGGGGGACCTGTTCGGCGCTTGCAAGATGGCTCTGTGGGCGGCATTGAAGTAAATAGATGGAGAGATTCGCTCCGCCATTTTTCCCCGGTGTCAATTGGACGGCAAATTCTAAATCGACAGGAGCCTGGTAACTCTCTTCCAGCATGTGTAACATGTCACGCATGTGATGCCCAAAGTAAGTGCGTCGTAAGAGATCTTCAAAAGTAAGCACCAATCTTTTTTGATCACCTTCCACCAGGCGAGACCTCAACGAAACGAAATATCCTTCTTCATCCAATTGGGCCAGGTAGCGCAGGGGAAAATAATTCGTCTGCAATACATCTGGAACCGGCAAAGTTCGCATGCAATTTTCTTCCAGATCAATGACGTCCACATATTGCTGTGAGTAACGCCTGATATTCTTCGCGCTGGTCGATGGCCTCAAAAGGGGGTGACTCAATGCAACCAACCTGGGGTAATCATTTCCAACCCGATCGACGGCTCTTGTTCCCAATCCCCATACCAATCGAAGGAAGCCGTCTTCCGCTTTAATTTGTTGTGACCATCGATACTGATTGCGGCTGAACGCAACACCGGCGCCATGCGGCAGGTAATACTTGCCCAGTGGTTCTCCAACAACGGTTTGAATAAGAATGGCCATACGCTCATCGTAGTCCTGCAAACCCTTTGCACGGCGATATAGCAACGCATTCGGATTAAGGGTTGATCCATAGACTCGGGCAATTGCCTGCGAAAGTGCCCGCAGATTATCTTGTAATGAACCCTGGTTGGGGCAAAAAATGCTTTCATATTTTCCCGCAAAAGAGGTGCCAAAATTATCCTCCAGAAGACTGGATGATCGGACGATCAATGGTACTTTTCCCACGTTGACCAATAAGCTGGTCAGTTTTTCGAGGATATCCGGTGGGAAGTCTCCGGCGAGAAATTCCTTCTGAACCTGCGGGTATTCCTCACGCATCTCAGTTTCTGTTTTGTACTTCTGGTCATTCCAATGGAATAAATTGTTAATGGCCATAAAAGTGTAGATTAGGTCAGACCCGATGAAGTAGGATTCCGGGGTGTGAATAGCAGCACGCAATTCTGCTCCGGCTCTTTCTTTTACAACGCGGGCAGCTAGCAGCATGCCGGCCGCTTTACCCCCAATCCGTCCGCTGCCTATCTTTCTTCGCCGGATTTCGATCAGGTCCTCAAGATTCAACCATTCTTTGGCAATGTTAATATAGCGAAGTTGGTCACTGATCATGGTCCGGATTAATACAACTTTCGCTTCCTGCAGCCTGGCTTCCAATCGTGTTCGATCTTCAGCCGGCATCTTATCTATCATCATCGCTTGCTCGAACACCAGTTCTATTGGAGCAAGTTCGGGATTGATGGAGAACAATTGTTCTTCCTGATCAATTCCCCGTTCCTTCAGGACATCGTTGACGATATTTTCGAAAAATGAGTAGGTTAGATGCTGGCTGAAATACAGGTCTGTCAGTTGATCACGCACTTTTGTCAGGCGGGTTTCCCATATATCGTTGGGTTCTTCATATACAGGGTTTAGTAAGCCTTCCCGCCGTTGTGAAAGCATTGCTTTTTCCCGTACTTCGGCTTCAAATCCGGCTTGATTAATAATTCCGCGTGAGAATAGTTCCCGTCTCATCCGAATCCGGATACGGTTGCAAAGAATGGGAAATTGTCCCAGGGTCAACATAATGCTGAGCAGCCGGTCTGATGAGGTTGCGGTAAAAGTCATTGATACTCCCGATAAACCGTCAGACCATTCATGTTCTTATGTTGAAAAAAATTGGGAGGGTTTAGGTCTGGCTACCCCAGATGCATTGGCATGATGACGTGTAGAAAATCGTCATCATTCACCGGTTTAATCACACCTGGGCTGTTGTTTGATGTAGTTTCAATAACTACATTGGGTGTTTTTATCACATCAAGAACTTCCCGCAAGAAACGCACGTTGAAGGCAATGGGAAGTGGTGGGCCGTCAACACTGGCATCCAGAATGATTTCACTCGCACCGGTTTCTTCTGATGTTGCCTGAACTTCAACGCGTCCGGGTTCATTTTCATTGTTGATAATTTCCAGGCGAATTACATTGTTGCTATCCCTCGCAATAACTTCCGCCTGACGGCAAGCTTTTAAAAGTGCCGAGGTTGGTAGGATCGTCCGGGTTTTGCAGCTTTGAGGAATGATCAATTTGAAATCAGGGAAATTGGCGTCAATAAGCTGGGATGCCAACTCAATATTCGGAAGATGGAAAATAACCTGTCCACGGCCTTTCGGGATAACCATCTTGATCGTTTCACTATTGTCGGTGGCAATTCGTGACAATTCGATCATTGCGCGGGCAGGGATGATGGCTGAAAGCGGGGTTGGAACCGCTGAAGAAAGCGATGATTTCCGCACAGAAATGCGGAATCCATCTGTAGCGGCCATGGAAATTTCACTCCCATTAAGGTTTACCGAAACCCCCTGAAGTGCCGGTCGCGCATCATCACTACTGGCGCAAAATGCGACTTGTTGGATCATTTCGCGAAAATCTGTCACATTCAGCTCGACGGCATTATCTAATTCGGGAACGGGCATGGGGGGAAATTCCTGCGCGTCCAGACCTTTAATATCGGTACTGGAAGATCCACATTTGACATTCAATGTCTGCGTCTGTGAATCCAATTCCAGATTTACTGTGTCGCCGGGCAAGGTGCTTACCAGGTCGGCCAATGTTCTCGCAGGCACTGTGATCGAACCGTCTTCCAATATTTGGGCACCGATCCAGCACGTGATTCCAATTTCAAGATTTGTGGCTGATAAGCGTAAGCGTCCTTCGTCTGTGGCCAACAACACATTGCTCAACACTGGCAAGGTGCTGCGAGCCGCGACTGCTTTGGAGACGATTCCTAACCCGTGAGCAAGCTGCTGTTGAGAGACGTTGGTCTTCATGCCTATTCCTTTAGAACAAATTTGGTCTGATTAAAAAGTATACAACCTGACTGCAGATTTTACCAGATTGGTTCTTGCAAGAGACATGCCATTGTATTTACGAACGGGTTGTGTCTATTGCGATTTATCTTCAGAAGGGAATTCGTCTGAATCCTTTATAGGTTTAACCGTATCTTCAGGTGGGACAATTTCAGGGTCAAGGGCATGGGTTGATTTCCGGTAATGTCCCTTCAGTTCATCGCGAACTGTTCCTTCCCACAACGGTATGCCGTCAAAATACGCGGCTCTGCCAATCATGTGAGTTGCGACCGGTGCGGTCAGTAAAATGAAGATAATAATAGCCAGCGTACGTGTTGTGATGCTGAATTCGTTGAAGTAGACCGCTGCCCCTGTTAATATCAGCCCGGCTCCCAGTGTGCCAGCTTTGGCCGTGGACGACATGCGAAGAAACAGGTCAGGCATCCGCAGCACACCGATACCAGCCAGAAGCATAAAGAATGCGCCTGAAAACATAAGAACAAATATCACGATTTCGCGGTTCATCCAACTCTCCGTTCCAGGTAATAAGCAAAGGCAACAGTGCCCAGGAATGTGATCAACGCGATTATGATGGCCACATCCACAAAATTCGGCTGGTTGAAACGGACGGCATACGTGACAATGAACCCCATGGCCAGTACGCTGATGAGATCGAGCGAGATGACCCTGTCCGGCAAATGTGGTCCCTTTAAAAGCCGAAGGAAGGCAAAGACAAACCCGGTACTTATGAATCCCATGATGATATTCCAGAGCAATTCGGTCATTTCTCCAACAACTCCCTAACTCGACGTTCAAATCCATGCCGGATATCAAATATGAATTCATCCTT
>JAAYYW010000180.1 GCA_012515195.1 Leptolinea sp. | reverse complement strand
TGTTTTTCAGCGATAACTGCTTTTTTGATCGCTGCCTGCAAATTTACAGCAGCCTGTCCCACATTGGGGCTGGTGCTGTTCTTTTCAAGGAGTTTGACAAAATTTCCGAGGTCAATATAGGGCGACGGAATATTCTGGCCGAATACGTTTTCATACGATTTAGCATGCGATCTGGATCCGGCTACAACTTTCTGGTTGATTTTGCTCATCGGTGTGACCAGAGCATCCAAAGCTTTTACCACAGCCGGGATCTTTGAGAGATCAATCGCGGACAGGGTTACGGTTTTTGTTTCTTCATTCGCCAACGACGCGGCGCTCACCGTCCCGTATGTTTCATAAGTGCGGGCAACATACTTCGCCCGGGCTTCCGGATCTGTGATCAGCAGATCTTCCGCGATGTATGTAGTTACAATCGTTTTGGCTAATTCGCCCGAGTCGATCCTGGGGTTTTTCACCAGTTTATTGAGAAAAGCGGAATACGCCCATCCCATGGATGGTTCCACTTCCTGTGAGAGTACGGCGTATTCGGAATAGGGGGCCGTCATGCTTAAGACTTCCAGGCTTCCCATAAGGCAGGCATCAAACCCGATAATGTCAAATTTTTCGATCCCGGTCTTCTGTTTGATCTTCGCGAATGCCTCATCCATTTCGTTGAGATAGATCATATCTTCCCAACCTTCGATCAAAACATTCTGGGGCTCGCTTTCCATATCGCCATCGGTCCAACCACCCGGCCATCCGGTACCATGATCACTGAGGATGAGGACATAGCGGTCTGCCGGGTATTCTTTTACTGCCCAGGTTACAAAATCCACAAGCACATCGCCATCGGCCATGTTGATCTCACCAAGGTCCGCGAGAATTTCGGAGTTCACTCTTTCCAGATCATCATCCTGGGTAAGGTAGAAGCGGGCGGCGCCGGAAAAATTTTGTTTACCGGCAAATCCTCCCTGATACCGGTCGATCTGGGCGATAAGATGGACCTTATCAGTTGAGCCAACCTGTTCGATTTCATTGAGATCGGTGAAAATATCCTCTTCGAGGATTTGGTCATCGGCATCTTGATAGAACATGACGGTCCATGTATCACCTTTTTCTTTTTTGGGAGCGCCGGGTTCATCATCAGGGGCGATCGATTCGGCGACATCTTCCGATATCTCCTCTTCATCTTCATCCAGGGTTACGATCTCACTGTCCGATTCTTCGACGGCAAAATCTTCTGTGGATGTGCAACTGATGATTGCCATACTAAGTACCAGTAAAACTGCCAGCAGAGCTGAGACAACTTTGTTTTTATAAAGCAATGGTTCTTTTCCGATCATAATGTCCTTCTGGTTTTTTGTTAAAAATTTAAAGCAATTGCTTGATTGTACCAATATCATTGAGTATATACTTCATAAATATGTTAGAAATAATAGTGATTCGTTGGATAGAGAATTTTTAAAGGAAGAGAAATTATTATGAAACCATTTCCACAGCTTTTGAAAACCGGAAAGACATTGTGGGGAACATTGGTATCTTTGCCAGTGCCAGAGATCACAGAGATCTTCGCGGATAGCGGTTTTGACTGGCTCTTCATTGACATGGAGCACGCGCCGCTCGAACCGCGTGATGTACAGCGTATCCTCCAGGCTGGCGGTGAAAATATTGCCGGAATAATCCGGCTTCCGGCAAATGACCCGGTCTGGATCAAAAAAGCAATGGATATCGGACCGGCTGGAATCATGCTTCCGCTGGTGAACACGGCAGAAGATGCCCGTAATGCGGTGAGATGGAGCAAATATCCTCCACAGGGAACCCGAAGTGTGGGCGTAGGCCGGGTGCATCGATATGGTGCAGAATTGCAGAAGGTGATCGATACGGCTAATGAAACCACGGCACTGGTTATCCAGGTCGAGCATATTACGGCTGTAGAAAACATCAATGCGATCGTTGAGGTGGAAGGGATTGATGCCATCTTGATCGGTCCGTATGATCTGTCGGCCAGTATGGGTATTCCCGGAAAAGTCTCCGACCCATCCGTTCAAGCGGCGATCGAGAAGGTGCGTGTTGCCTGTGCCGAAAAGCATATCCCACTGGGAATATTTACGGCATCAATTCCATACGCGCGTGAATGTGCCCGTAATGGGTTTAAACTCATCGCGGTTGGGACCGATACCCTTATGCTGGTTGAAAGTTCACGCCGTATGCTTGCCGAGTTGAAGGGGTAATATGTTAAGACTTGAAACGAACCGCTTATTCCTGCGGCCTCTCAGCCAAAAAGATGTATCGGCATTTTCTGAATACCGGTCTGATCCGGATATTGCCCGTTATCAGGGATGGGGAACACCGTTCACAGAGGAACAAGCGAAAATCTTCATTGACCAAATGAAAGATGTAGTTCCGGGGGAAGCCGGTCAATGGCTGCAGCTTGGGATGGAATTGAAAACAACCGGCATTTTGATCGGTGATGTGGCATTTCAGGTTATCAAAGATAGCCACCGCCAGGCAGAGATCGGGATGACATTATCGCGCCCCTATCATAAACTGGGCTATGGGTTTGAGGCAGTATCCGCGCTGATGGATTACCTGTTCAATGACCTTAAAGTACACCGGGTGATCGCCAATTGCGACCCGGATAACCATCCCGCCCACCGGCTGCTGGAACGAATCGGGTTCCGGCGGGAAGGGTTGTTCGTTGAAAGCCTTTGGTATAAGGGTGACTGGGCATCCGAACTCTGGTTTGCGTTGTTGGAACGGGAATGGAAGGAATTACATCCAAGCCAGGTTGAGTAAAGGATAATACGATGGAAGAATTTCGTGATCCGGATGGTCCGATTGAGGAATTTTCCCGGGGCAGGTTTGTTATTCTAAATGAAATCCACTCTGAACTGGGAGAAGGATTCGGAAAAGATATCCGCCTGGTTGGCATGGTGGTCTCAGAATGGGAGGAACGCAAAGGACACATCCTCGAAAAGAGAATGATCACCGGGGTTTTTGATCAGGATATTGGCGTGCTGATCATCGGAATTGGTGTTGATGGCATGATCGAAGTTCCGGAGGAAACGCGGCAGTACATACATGATCATGGAATTGGCCGATTGATCCTAAAAAAGACTCCCAAAGCCTGCAGGAAATACAACGAACTCCATCGGGAAGGCCTCAATGTGGCTTTACTGGCTCACGGGACGTGTTGATATCCCGTATTGACCACCCGGACAACTTCGGGTTTCTGGTTTGATCCATCCGTATTATTGTCGATGAACTGTTTTGACACACTGTATTGATTTGAAGGCAGTAATTGTTCAATAAAAGGCAGCGCGGGGGAATAAACAAAGCAGCCTCCGGGTTTCAATGATCGCAGGATTTTCATATAAAGCCGGGCGTACTGTCCTGGCTTGCCGTGAATGTAACGGTGATGGAAGAGGAAGTGGTTGGAAAAAGCCATATGCGAGATGATTGTTCCCCAGCTTTCGGGTTTGAAATCAACATCAAACCAGTTTGCTTCTCTTAGCCCGGCCTCATCGGATACCAGGCGGTCAATCCCGATAGCTTTGATACCGCGGTCGCGAAGATGTTTTACCAGGGTGCCATTCTTCCCGCAACCCATATCGAGAACCGGTTGAAGCAGATCGATCGCGTCCAATCCCAGAAGTTGCAATTGGAAATCGGGCGAATAATCGCTGCAGACAACCTGTTTGAGGATGACATTTTCTTGCACGTGCCACCCATTTTCGCGGTCAAAGAAGCGGCTGATGTTGTGACTCAAATCTTTAAAGTGGTCTTTTACCAGAGTGGAGAATTCCTTTTCAAAATCCGTGTAATTCCGGCTATTGATCAGAATAGTATTCATGCCATCCAAATAAGAGCTGTAAATCGATAAAAGCCTTTCCTTCTCGCCAGTATCCATCTCAATGAACTGGTTGTTGTTGTAAGTGAATTCAAGGCTCGATCTGACAAAGATGCGTGCCAGGTCGAGAGCGTATTCCGGGTTGGACAGAATGGCAACGACATCAGCTCTATTGCTAAAGACGAATTCCAGATTATCATTTTCCAGATTGGTAAAACAGCGATCAACTTCATATACATCCAGCATGGATTTTCGCGCGTTGGCCTGGTACCTCCGAACGACCTGTGTGGCAAGTTTATGAAAGATATCCGGTTTTGGATCAGTCATCAAAGTATTCCGTGTTCTCCCTCTTTATATGAATCGGGATCGCGCGGAAACCGGTAGGTGATCGCCAGTCCGCCTTCCGCGGTTTCACGATACACGCGGGGAAGATCGCGTCCGGTTTGTTTCATAACAGACACAACTTCATCAAAAGAAACACGGTGGGCGCCATCGGAATAGGTGGAAAATGTGGCACAATCCATGGCACGGGTGGCGGCGAATACATTGCGTTCGATACACGGAATTTGTACAAATCCATTTACCGGGTCACAGGTCAGACCGAGATGATGCTCAAGACCCATTTCAGCGGCATATTCAATTTGCCGGATTGTGCCACCCATGAGCTGTGCGGCTGCTCCGGCTGCCATGGCGCAGGCTGATCCGATTTCTCCCTGGCAGCCAACCTCTGCGCCGGAGATGGATCCGTTGTGTTTTATAAGGTTGCCGATCATACCGGCTGTTGCCAGGGCTCGCAGAATGTGGACTTCAGAGGTCTGGATGGTATCTTCGATATGGCAAATTACAGCTGGAAGAACACCGGAAGAACCGCAGGTAGGCGCGGTGACGATCAATCCGCCGATTGCATTTTCTTCCGCGACGGCTAACGCGTAGGAGGGAAGATAGCCGTCGCGAACCAGGTTGTTATTGTTTAACACACTTTTCCGGTGAAATGTCCACGCGCGACGTGATACTCCAAGCCCGCCTGGCAATACGCCTTCCGCCTGAATTCCCCGTTGAACACTCTCGTGCATCACGCGGTTGACCTCTTTCAGGTAATCCCAAATCCCGATACCTTCAATTGATTCAACATACTCCCAGTAGGTCAATCCGTTGGAAGTGCAAAACTTCAAGATATCGGACATGGTTGAATGCGGGTAGAACCTGGGAACCTTTTCTTGGCCTTCTTCCAGTAAGGCGCCTCCGCCTGGACTGTAGACCTGCCAGGTATCCAAAGATTGGCCGGTTTCGTTCAGTGCAACAAATTCCATTCCGTTGGGATGCAGTGGCAGGGTTATTTCCGGTTTCCAGACAATCTCCACCGGCCTGGGATCAAGAGCGGCAATAATCGCCCTGTCAGTAAAGTGGCCTCTGCCCGTGGCTGCCAGGCTGCCAAACAGGGTTACCCGAAAGGATGAAGCCTGGGAATGCTTTTGCCCAAACAATTCGGCTGCCCGGCGGGGTGCCATCGTATGGCTGCTGGAAGGCCCGTACCCGATACGAAAAAGTTCTTTTATGGATTCCACGCGTATCTACTGAAGTTTGTTGGCCTGCCCCGGTGTAAGCACATCGGGGATGGCTTGTGCCCCGGCCGCGAAGGTTTTTTCAATACTTGACTTGACTATATTCCACCATTCACGGGCAGCGGCTGCTTTATCAGCGCGGAATTTTTCCAGCCAAAAGTCGAGTTGATCGTCTTTTAGACCGGCACGCGACCATTGTTCCAGGAATGTGACGAGTAGATCTACCACCCGCTCGCTTTCCCAGTATTCGCATTTGGGTGATTCGGCTTCGTGGATTGCCTCAGCCAGTTTGAATTGATGTTCCTTGTAATTTATGTTCAATCCATAGTGGGCAGCCAGTATCTCATCGGTTATCGTTTCGCTCCATTTCCGGTGGAACCGGCAGATCCCGCTGTTTTCATTGAAGAGCTCGTACGTCATACGTTCAACGTTCTTTTGCCCGAGTTTTTCCGGAGAGAGGAACCTGTTTTCATAAAAAACGAAATATTTCCCCATCATCGGCATAGGGCTGAACATGCCTGCCACCCAATACTGGTTGGGTACCATGTGTCCATCGTCTCCGTGAGGAATATATACTGCCCGATCGAGGATGCTTTTATTGCCGAATTTTCTACTCAACTCAAAGGCGGCTGCCCGAATTCCCAACCGGAAAAACTCCCCTTCGGGTTGAAACAGTATCATGTCCATAATGGCACGGGCGTATTCCGCGTTACGCTTGCTGTCTTTCACCAGGTCGAAATCGGCAGGATCCGCCGTGAATTGGAAGGATAGCTCGCTTTTTGGCGGTAAATTAAAATATTCCGGCGGGATCAACCCGTTTGCCACCAGGTCCATAATCCACGCGACTGTACCACCAATCTGGATGGCATCGAATCCCATTGAATCACCGTAATCATTGATCATCTCGGCTGCCCGTTGGTCAAAAACACCAATCTGTGGTCCCAGCGAGTGGTACGGTTCATAGTCCTTTTTGTAGATATCGAATATTTTCTTACAGACAACCGGACAGGGCTCCCCACAGTGCTGGAAGTTTTTGGTCTTGATGGTCTCTTCATTAAATTGGGCAAGGTAGTGCTTCAGGATGAAATGCTCATGTTGCTGTAATCGTTCCTCATCGGTGTGATAAATGCTTTCGTAATTAAAGCTCATGAGCTTCTCTGCCATATCACGGTTGTTTACACCAAAGGTGCCGCCGGTCTCAAATTCGGGAACGTACCGATATTTTCCCGTGACGGAAATATCAGTCTGGATGGTCTTCTTGCCGAAGTGTTCGAGGAAATAAGTGTCGATCTCAGAGCTATCGCGCAGATCAGGGTCTTCCCATTCTCCGCCGAAGATGATACCTGCCAGATTATTCTTTTGAAGAAGACGCGAGCCTAATCCACCACGACCTGCCCAATCTGTCACGAAAGACAGGATTCCTTTCCGAAGCGGGTTTGAGCCAATAGCTCCCTCCTGGGTGTGAAGGGCAGCCGGACCCACATTGCAGATCCGGATTTTTCCGTCTTTATATTCGTTTTTATACCGATCGAACAAGGCTTGCTGCAGGGCGAAGTATCCGACCAATGGCCGCCCTTCCGGGTCAGCGTACCCATTCCACAGGGTTTCGACATTTACCGGTTCCAATCGAACATGTACTTCGCCCTGTTTGTGATTGAGAATTAAGACACTGGTTTCAGAGGCCCGTCCACGAAGGGAAACGTAATTCACGCCCACACCGTGAAATGTGTATGCCGCTCCCCCCATCGATGAGATGTAGAAACCGTCCCATTGGGATGACCAGCCGGTGAATACCAACCGGCGGGAACCGGGGATACTGCTGCCGGCCAAAAGCCCTTCTCCGAAGGAGAAACTATCTGGATACATGCGGTAACGTTTCCAGCCATAATCCACTGGTCCAAGAATGGAAGGATCGTCAATCGGTTTCAAGTACCAATGTTCGTTGTGCAAATGAACAGTTAATTCCCGTTGGATGATCGGGTAGGTCATAATAGTCTCCCGTGTAATGCGATTCCCAATATTGTATCGCAAGCATGCATGACTGAACGGTGATGATTATTTAGATCGGTTTGATTGTCTTTGAAAAGATACCGCATACATGGTTCTCTTATGAAAAAGCCTGGCGGAAAAAGCTGTGATATATAATGAATAGTCTTCAGTGTATGGGTGATTTTC
>JAAYYW010000179.1 GCA_012515195.1 Leptolinea sp. | reverse complement strand
CCCTTATCGGGATTCTCATCCAAACTCTCTACTTTGTCGTTTACCCAGTAACGTGGACCGTTGTCACCAATTCTGGAAGCCTTTAACTCATTTTTTATTGCTGAAAGATCGCATTCACTCCAGGCAAAATCGGGACAGCTGTTAAAATTGACAGTATTCCAAACATCAATGTGTATTTTCTCGTTGTCCAAGTAAACACAAAGGAATTCGCAATAGCGATGGAGTCTTTCAGATGCTTGCGGGTCTTTTTCTTTCGTTGATGCAATAAATTGATTGATCCGCTGAGCGATCTCAGCACCTTGATCATCCTGCAAAAAGTGACTTGCCTTGGGGAGTCTCGTGTGGTTTTGTCCTATTGCTCCGGGTACCCAATCAATCAAAGTCTGCTGTGCTTCTTTTGTTCCCAGATTACCCGGATCATTAGAAGCCCAAATTGTCAGAAACGGTTTTTCATAGGCTTTAAGCCCTTCAATAGCGCTTGCTGTCTTCCCTCCAAGCTCATTGGCAAGTCCGGGAAAGCTTCTCGGAGCAGCCATAGTAATACGTGCCGGAAATGGCGCATCATAAGCATTGCGTTCCGCTTCAGACAGGGGGAAATACGTCAGCGCTTCAACGATGGTGGAAGCACGAAAGTCTTCAGCATTCCGTGAGAATAATATCCAATTCCCAAAATAATTGTCATTCCTTGAAAAACGCAATAAGGCTTTCCGGTTCCCGTTTTCATCAAAAAATTCTGATTGTTGTGCCGGTATCAGCCCTATCCTTTTTCTAAAACTCTCGATAGCTTCCTCTTCATCCTGGGTAAGCGGGAACATAACAACCCCTTCCGGAATCGGTGGTAGTGCGCCATTGCCTACAACAACTCGTGCGAACCAGTCGGGATGATTGCCAATGACATTCAATCCGATCAGACTTCCCCAATCCTGTACAAAAGCGGTGATATCTCTTAAACCAAGCTTAATCATAAACTGTTCCAGTCTGTACACATGATTGTCATAAGAATGATAATCCAGATCAACAGGTTTGTCGGAGCGTCCCATTCCCAAATGATCCATGGCGATGACTCTGTGACCTTCATCCTCCAGCCAGGGGATCATTTTTCGATATAAATAGGACCAACTTGGTTGACCATGTAAGAGCAGGATGGTTTCACCGGATTCACCAGTACCCTCATCCACATAAGCCTGACGCAGGCCATCTATCTCGACGTATTTTGTTTCATATGGCCAATCAGGTAGATTGTCAAAAAATGAATCCGGTGTTCTGACAAAATCAACCCCGTTTGCTGTGGTATATATTTCAAATACTTCATCGGTTAGTGCAAATGCCTTGATGTCTGTGTTCAAAAATGCTGCTAACAAAATGGCGGAACAAATTAATAAAACAATCATCGTTATTGCTGTTTTCCTCATAGTTATTACCTCCTAAAAAATGTCTGATCAGCTGCCAGTAAACCAAAATACTTCATCATTCATACTGTCGTTTTCAAACAATAATAAGCAGTGACTTGTCTGTCTATTCACCCAGAGGGATGACAACGATCGTTCCGTCGCTGCCAGCGTAGAGTTCTCCAGAGTAAACTTTTTTTATTGGATTTACATAGAATCTGTCCATCATGGATTGAATAGGTGTTGCCGGTGCATAATGGGTAAGCGCCATTCTTTTTACATTTTGCTTTTCTGCCATTGATGCAACATCCGCAACATCCGGGTGATATTCTCGAATGTCATACATGATTTGAGCGAGTTGATCGTCCCCTATCTCTCTGAATGTTTCTTCCATCAAGGTCACAAGATCATAATTCATGACATCCATCACGAGTAAATCAGCATTGTTTGCGTGTCGAGACAGGGCATCCGTTACCAGTGTATCACCCGAAATAACGACTTTCTTGCCGTCATACTCGACTACATAACCAAAAACGGGTTCTATTGGTGGATGATAGGTTTTAAACGCCGTTACAACGACACCGTCTTTCTTATAAACAACGACCTCTTCCAGCTTGGCATCAAACTCCTGAGCCGTTGCAAACTGATATTCCAAAGGCATCACTTCTTCTCCGTGATGTGCTGTTCGATATTCGGAATCGGCAGCATATATCCTGTTGAAACTTGAGACGATATCCTCTGTTCCTGTTGGTCCATACACGACAAGATCTTTTTCTCTTCCGAGCATATAGCTTCTTTGCATGACTTCTCCCAAGTCAGCAATATGATCGTTGTGGAAATGGGTGAGAAAAACGGCATCAAGGGATTCACCTGGAAGGTTGAACTGTTCCATTCTCTTCTGTGCATAGTCTCCCGCATCAAACAGAAGGAATTGACCATTGACGAAAACGGCGGTGGAATTCTGTGCAATATCCGGACTCATAGGTCCTGCCGTACCGACCAGCACAACCGTTATTTTATCTTTATTCAGAAAATTCTCTTTAACTTCATCATTTCTACGATTTCTTTGTTTAATACCTCTGGAAATCATGTAATCGGAGGCGATGACATGATCGAACACAATTTTCCCAACGAACAAAATACCGGCTATCACGAGTAATACGATAAGTATAGTTTTTGTTGATTTTTTCAATATATAAGCACCTTTTTTTCTTTCATTTTGTTAGTTAAATTGTTATATTGATTAAAAAGCCTCCGTAATATTACTGTTTATCGGAATCTTTTGTTTTGTTTTTCCTCAGTACAAGAATTCCCCATACAAAGAATGCGTATTCCACAAAAGTCGACAGGATAATTTCAGCACTTGCCGTATTGTTTAATAATGGCTGGATTCGACTGAGTATGAGTAATCCAAATACAATAATTACAGCTGTGATATAGTTTTTCATATTTTCTCCTTTCTAACGTAAAAGTTCATGAACAGTGATTTCATCTGATCCAACGGGCATTTTAATCATCGTACCATCGTTTGCGAGATAAACATCCCCTTTATAGATTTCTTTTGTGTCTCTTAAGAAGCCATTTTTAAGAATCTTGGCGGGTATAGGCGGTAAAATATGTGTGACAAGCAAATAAGAGACGTCGGCATCTCTCGCAACAATCCCGACTTCATCCGGTCTGATATGATAGGTCTTTATATCTTTAGCAACAATGGATAAATTGTTATCCTTCTCCGTTGATGCATCTGAAATCATCTGTGAATACTCGTGATTCAACGCTTCACTGATCAGGAGATCCGCTTTCATAGAATGATGAACAAGGCTTTCAGTATAAACGGTGTCTCCCGTAATCACTAAGCCACGTTCTTTGTAATTTACGCGATAACCAACAGCAGGAAAAACCGGCATATGATCAACGTTAAAGGCAATGACTTCAACATCGCCATTCTGGTAAACCGTTTCACTGCTCATCAGATCTGATCCAAGGTTAAAAGCATGGACTTCAGCACCAAATCCCGATGATGGCATCGCTTCTTCCCCGTGATGGGCAACACGATACCCTTTGTCGAGAGTATACGCATGTTTAAAACCTTCAATAACGGTATCAATTCCGGGAGGACCGTATACCGGAAGTGGTACTGCTGCTCCTTCACTGGTCCAGCGTTGCAGCATTAATTCCCCAACATCACCAATATGATCCGAATGAAAATGAGTCAGGAACAAAGCATCAACACTGCCGACACTGATGCCGCTCAATGTAAATTGACGCGTACTACCGGGACCCGCATCAAAGACCAACACCTCATCACCGGCTATGACAACCGTTTGTGGTCCGGCACGCCCTGCTTCAGCCAAAGGTCCTCCTGTCCCTGTTGTAATGGCATAGAGTGCATCATCATCAAATGTGTTTTTTCCAAGTGATTGGTCCATTGCAAATTTGAATACCCATTCTACGAGTGCATCCGGTGGATTATTAAAAAGACCAATACCAATTAAAACCAGAATGGCTACAATACCAACGACAATGGTTAAGATTTTATGTTTACCAAAAAATGATTTTTCTTTCATCACTTATTACTGTATCCTGTCCAAGAGTCTAAGAAGCATCTGCGCTGTAGGACCGGAAGAATTCTGATTCTGTCCGGTGACGATATTGCCATCAACGACCATCATTGTTGCAAACATATCTCTGAAAGCGGTATTGCTTTGGAAATCCGCATTCAGCTTTCTTAACTCATTCTCAGGATGCATAGGTGTAATACTAATCCCAAGCTCTTCAACCTGCTTATCCGTTACCGCTGTCATCTTTTTACCTTCAACAAGCGGCTTGCCATCCGTCTCTTTGGCCTTTAAAAACCCAAGTGCTCCATGACAGACAGAACCCAGGAGGATCCCCTCCGCATTGGCTTCTGTGATTTTCTTTCCGAGAACTTCGCTCTGTCCCAGGTCATAAGATGCTCCCCAGCCCCCGGCCATGAAAATAATATCGTAGTCAAGGAAATCGACATCATCGATTTTAAGGGAATTTTCAGTTTTTCGCTGCGCTTCCTTGTCTTTT
>JAAYYW010000014.1 GCA_012515195.1 Leptolinea sp. | reverse complement strand
GATTCGTTTGGGAAACGCATCAACCAGGGGTACGGCAAGATCCACCCGAAGAACTGTTACCTTGACGGCCAGTCTACGAATTGCCATTTGAACGCGTTGATCTCGCGCTACCGTGACCGTGTCACGCTTTTCGTATGTCCACTGACGGATGACAAAGAGATCGAGTATCTGGAGAAGATACTGATCCAAAAACACAGGCCCGAATGGAATATAGCGAAGTAGGTTTCGTGATGTTTGGCGAGTAGAACGTGTGCGGTTTTCTCCGCTCCACAAATCATCATCTCGATCCCCCCAACCTCTGAAATCCGCTAAAATCACCTTATCCTTTACCTGTTATTCAGGAGAAAACCCATGAAACGGACCGTCCCGGTACTTGTTATTCTGGCGTTGGCTCTTTCCACCCTCGCGGCGGCCGCGGCGGCGCATCCCCCCATCACACCTGATAATGCCAACCAACTGGTCAAACAATCCGAGATTGCCTCGCCGTCTCTGCGGGTTGTGGCCTTTTCGCCCGACGGCAGCCTGTTTGCCACCGCATCCGGCTACCAGGGCGATTTCTCCGTCAAGATCTGGCAGAGCAGCGGTCCGACACTGCGGCATAGCGTCTCCGGACTGGCCGGTATCGTGTGGGATGTAGCATTCTCCCCAGACGGTACCATGCTCGCCTCGGCGTCGGATGACAACAAACAACAAACCCTACGCGTGTGGAACCCGGTGGACGGCTCACAAATGGCAACCCCCGCCGCGCTGCCCACGTCCAGCAGCCTGGCCTTCTCACCCGACGGCTCCCGCCTGGCCGTGGGTGGTCTCAGCGGCTGGCCCAACGGTACCATCTGGGTCTACAACACACGCAACTGGGCGGTCGAACAGCAGTGGAATGTTGCCGGGCAAAACGTCACCGCGCTGGTCTACACCCCCGATGGTTCCCGCCTGATCAGCAGCGGCACTGACGGGCTGATCCGAGTATGGTCTGTTGCTGACGGCACAGAGATAAAGGTCTTTTCAGCCGGCAAGCAGGCCAACCGCCTGGCGCTTTCGCCCAGCGGACGGCTGCTGGCCTCATCCTTTTGCGCCGCATCGGATACCACCGGTTGCATCAAGGGCGGCGTCGCCGTGTGGCGCACCAGCAACTGGACGGTAATCCAGAAATTCGACGACATCGCCGAGTGCCTGACCTTCACCCCTGACGGTTGGCTTTTGATCACCGGCTCGGGGCAGAATGACCCGTTACTGCGCTTCCGCAGCGTGGAAGACTGGTCGCTTGTGCACACCATTCCGGGCGATACGCGCGGTGTGGCCGTTTCACCGGATGGCCGTCTGCTGGTCTCGCTAGAGTGGGAGAAGATCAATATGTGGGCGGTGCCGTAAACCCCGTCATTCCAACATGAATACAGTATAGTTAAAGACAGGGGAGTCTCATTTGATCACAGGTAGCCCATGAATGCAACTGTTGACCTATCGGTAGAAATCTTCAACCACACCTTCCGCAATCCCGTAATTCCCGCCGCCGGGCCGAACGTGGGCTCGGGCGCCATGATCCGCAAGACGGCGGAAGGCGGCGCGGGCGGATTGCTGGCCAAGACCATCTCCGGCGTTGCCGCGCCGGTGCCCCACCCCAACATGGCACGTTACGGCAAAGACAGCCTGCTCAACACCGAACTGTGGAGCGAACTTCCGCCGGAACGCTGGTTCGAGCGCGAATACGGCATCGCTCTGGCCACCGCCAGAGAATACGGCCTGCCGCTGATCGCCAGCATCGGTTACACCGCCGAAGATCTGGCAGCGCTGGGTCCGCGGTTGGAACAGGCCGGTATAGACATCATCGAATTTTCCATCCACTACCTGGATTCCGAACGCCTTTTGGAAACCGCGCGCGCCTTGCGGAACGCCGTCAGCATCCCCATTGTCGCCAAGCTCAGCTCGCACGCCGGCGACCTGGGCGAGATCGCCCGTATCCTCGATCCGTACGTCGACGGCTTCGCCTGCATCAACAGCTTCGGCCCCACGCTGATGATCGACATCGAACACGCTTCATCCCCCATGGGATCGGAGCACGGCTATGGCTGGCTCTCCGGATCCGTCATCAAACCGCTGGCCGTGCGCTCTGTGTTCGAGGTGGCCCGCGTGACCGATAAACCGGTAATCGGTGTGGGCGGCGTTTCAAGCGGTGAAGACGTGATCGAATTCTTCATGGCGGGCGCGTCACTGGTCGAAGTCTGCACCGCCGCCATCCTCAAGGGACCACACATCTACGGAAAGATCGCCGAAGAAGCCGGGCAGTGGCTCGCGGCGCACGGCTATCACAGTCTCGATGAGGTCAAAGGGTTGTATCTGAAAAAATTCCGGGAGGGTCAGCCGGTTGTCACCACGCTGGAGCTGACCGCCTTTGTAAAAGAAGAGATGTGCAAGGCGTGCGGCCAGTGTGAAAAGGTCTGCCAGTTTGACGCCATCCACGCCCCGCTTAAACAGATCGCGCGGGTCGAGGTGAATAAATGCGCCGCCTGCGGCCTATGCGTTTCGGTCTGCCCGTTCGACGCGCTGGAAATGCGCCCACGGTAGATCTCAAACACACCGGGTCATCTCCTTTAAATATTCGATTTTCAATCGACAAAATTTATCAAGATTACGGTATATTTAACGGTCACACACGGCCGTCAGTCTGCCGGATCCTGATATACCAGTGAGAACATCATGCACCTTTCTGAGATATTAAAAGAGAACAAAGTCCACTTCAGTTTTGAATTCTTCCCGCCGAAAACCGAGGACGCTTCCTGTCGTCTGCTCGAAACCATCACAAAATTGTCGCCCATCCGGCCGTCCTTCGTCAGCGTAACATACGGCGCGGGCGGATCGACGAATGAACTGACGCAGAACCTCGTTATCCGCCTGCGGCAGGAAACGCCGCTGAATGTTGTGGCGCATCTGACGGCTGTCGGCGCGAGCCGCGATGATATCCGCGCGCAGCTGGAGAAATATGCGGCAGCCGGCATCCATAATGTGGTGGCGCTGCGCGGCGATCCGCCCCGCGGCAACCCGGATTTCACCCCCGCGCCCAATGGATTCGCCCACGCCGTCGACATGGTGTCCTATATCAAAAAGCATTTCCCCCACTTTGGGGTCAGTGTGGCGGGTTTCCCCGAGGGTCACCCCGAATCACCCAACCGCCTGCAGGAGTTGGACTACCTGAAAGCCAAGGTTGACGCCGGCGCCGATTGCATCACCACCCAGCTCTTTTTCGATAACCGCGACTTTTACGATTTCTGCGAACGCTGCGAGATCGCCGGTATCAAGGTTCCCATCCTGGCAGGAATCATGCCGGTCACCTCGGTCAGCGGGTTGAAGCGCATGTCCGAACTGGCGCAGAGGGCGCGCATCCCTGCCAAATTATTGCGTGCTGTACTGCGGGCGCAGTCAGACGAGTCCGTCGAGAAAGTGGGCGTCCACTGGTCAACCCAGCAGGTTTTCGACCTCTACGACCACAATGTGAGCGGCATCCATTTTTACACCCTCAACCACTCCAAAGCCACATTGAAGATCTACGAAACGCTGGGCATGAGCCTCGGCGAAGCCTGGCATGTGCCCAACGGCAACGGGGGCTGCTCCGCGACCGGGTAATGACTGTAACACTTTTTCAACTCTTGTTCAGAGAATATACGGCTGCCAGATAATGTCCCTTCGCCTTTTGCTTTTCTTGAACCGAAAATCGGGTTATAAACGTATATAAGTGATGAACATACGTTTTTAACTGGCATATCTCCAGATGGGATTTGCACGTGGCCATCCAGTTTTCCTTTCTAACTGGATCCACACGATCAACTCCATCACGATCCCACCCGTCTGCTGCTTATACGAATTGTCGGGCAAACAGGTATCCCTGCAAAGGATGGGTGCGAAAATGAACAATAAGTTAATTGAGTACACAGGGTACGCCGTAAATGGTCTATCCTTACTCCTTTACTTTGCTCTTATGCCAAACCTGCCAACCATCCCTTTCCTGAAATGGCTGGCTATTCCAGGCCTCATTCTTTTCGGGATTGGCCTATGCCTGGTTGTGGTTTCCTCCATTACCCTGGCGCGAAATCGCGGAGCGGGTCTCTATACCCGCGGAATATATGGCCTGGTACGGCATCCCTTGTATCTGGGCGCGATGTTGCTCTTCGGGACATTCTTCTTCTTTTGCCCCCACTGGATCATGTTCATGATCTCCCTGGTGAATATTATCTTTGTTTATGGTTCGATTCAACAGGGAGAACAACTGAATATTCAAAAATTTGGTGACGATTACAGATATTACATGAAAACCGTTCCCAAAATCAACTTACTGGATGGCATTATCCGGTTGGTGCAGGGACAACAAAGATAAATCATTACGAAATCTTCCACTCGTCGTTGGGCGATCAAATCATCAGACAGTTTTCTTGAAAGGCATCACATGAACTTCCATTACTCACAGATATTTCTCCTGGTATGGATCATCGGATTCTGGGCGTACTACTTCACTACCTATGGCAAGGTTGAGGAGAAGCACGAACGGACGGTGAACGAAAAATATGGCATACGCAATAAACTGGGCCCGCTATTTGGCCTGGCATTTGTGCTATGGACCGTGGTTATTTTCATCTTCTTTTTCCATTACAACAGCATCAACTGGATATGGAAATTCTCCGTTCTCGATACCATGCCGGTCAAGGTCGCGGCCATCGTCCTGCTCTCTGCCGCGTTCCTCTTGAACATTCTCTTCACACGCTCCGTCGGGCAATCGATACAGGACGCGTACAAGGATGGTGAAGAACCGAAACTGATCACAACCGGAATATTCGGAACCATCCGGCATCCGGCTTACCTGGCATTTTTTGCTCTCGCCATCGGCTGCTTTTTGCTCATTCCCAACCTCATTTCCCTGGTGTTGATGATCTACACCATCACCGTTGTGTATCTGCACACACTGGAAGAGGAAGCCAAGCTGTTGAAAGTTTACGGGGACGCGTACAGGCAGTACATGAACAAGGTGGGACGGTATTTGCCGAAGCTGATCTGATGAAGATTTTGCCTCTTCACAAATGAGATTAATGTCTAAGAATTGCGGCATCGACTTTAAATACACCTTGCGACCCATAAAAACGCGGTGAAGCTCTATAAAAAGCCAGGCTTCTGCCTGGCTATATTGGATGCATCAGCCGTCCTCGACGTGATGACACTGAACGTCATTCCACATCGGGCTGACGCAGATGTATTACCATTATGTGAACAGATGGCCATCCGTTTTTATCCGCGGGACGCGCTGCAACAAAACAGGGACGCAACCGTAGAAAATAGTAGGAATATCAATTCACCCGAAAGATTTTGTTTTCCAGCATCAGGTATCAGATTTCATACTGCCTTCCATATAGAAAATCAGACATTTCCATAAATGGGATATTGTCCATGATGGATGCCGGGCAGCCGGTGATTATTAAGCCAGGAGGGAGAAATTATGATCAGGAAGATATTTAACGATCGCACACCCGGTTGGATCGCGAAAGCCATCCTCATCGTGATCACTTCGTTCTGGTGCTACTGGAGTGTTGCCGAGATGTTCCACGAAGGCTGGTGGGGACCCTTCTATATCCGGCTGGTCTACCTGATTCCCGGTACATCTCTTCTGCTCTTGACGCTGATCGGGTGCAAATGGCCGCGTGTCGGCGGCTGGTTGATCATCATCATTGGCGGATTGTTTTCCATTTTTTTCCTGGACATCCATTTCGTGGATGGCAAAATTACTATGGATCGCGATCTGACAGGGTTTCTAATCAGCGGCCCGCTGGCTTTCATGGGCGTGCTGCTGCTGGTCGAAGCGCGCAATCAGAAACGACGCATTGCGCGCGGCTGGACTCCCCATTCCACCTGGTGGCGCCGCAATATCTGGTACCTGCTGGCAGTCGTTCCGCCGCTGCTTATTCTGATCGTCCTGTCGGCGAATTACCTTCCACTGGTTTTGACCCGCCAGGATGACGGCAACCGTGGGATCAGGCAAATCGAAGGTAACGGGATCACGCTCGTCTGGGCGCCTGAAGGTCCCGGCTGGAACTGGAAACAGGATTACGGCGGTTATCCCTCATGGAATATGATCGCCCTGTACGGTCTTGACCCGATCGGTATGGGGGACAAACCCGGATATGGTTGGGAAATCGGAGTTTTTGCGTCAGCCGAAGATATGGCAAAGTATAACGTTTGTCTGTATCTTGAAGAAGATGGTCTGACGCTGGCGGGCAGTCCTCAGAACATCTGGCGGATGCCAACGGTGAATGACTACGCATGTTCATTAACCCGGGATGGGAAGAACGCCGGCTGCCTGTGGCAGGGTAAAGGACACGAGGAAATAACCTGCGCGAACCCGCCAAACAAAGAAACGCCACTCTGGGCGCCCGATCTTGAACCCATCTATTACTGGGCCGCCGAAGAATATGACCACAGACTGGCCTATTTTGTCTCATACAACGGCTGGGTAAATATCACATTGAAATCAGGCGGCAATCCGCGCCACAGCTATCGTTGTGTGCGCGATGCGCAGTAAACAGGGGGTTTCGAGTGGGGTTGCAGTTGTTAAAAAATCTCTAAAACACAAAAACTGTTTTCCCTGCTTCGTTTATAATACTGTTTTAATGAATCCATTCCCACGCAGATTGGAATCCAAAGTGACCTCTTGAATCAAACATCCATTCTGCCTCCCACCATCATCTTCCAATCTGCCAAACTGGGTGACCCGCAGCACATCATCAAAGAGCTGGACTGGGCTGAAAGTCTGCTTAACGATGGTATTGAACCCGGCCGTGTTTTTGGTGTGAGCGGGGGAAATCTACCGGCCCTGGCATTCGGCCTGGCACTTGCTGCCCGCCGTGATCCACAAATCTGGGAGAGAACAGCCAATGCCATCACCGATTTCCGGGCATTTCTCCATGGCGCCGGCAGCCGCCATATACGCTCCCTCAAACTGAACCCCAAATACGGCTTTTACACCTTACAACCGCTGCGCAAGTGGGTAGTCCGTTACCTGCGCGAGCGAACCGGCCGCGATGACTGGGCTGTTTCAGATCTGGGATTGCCGATTTATCTCTGTTCGCTGGATAACGGAGCCATATTCCACATGTATGGTCTGCCGGATGAAAGCCTGCAATGCGATCATGGCTTTGTCCATTTCGGCCCACCACAGGACGCCCCGCTGGTGGACGCTCTGATCGCCAGCCTGAGCACACTAATCTCCACGGAATCCACCGCAGTAAATGGAGCGTGGCGCTTTGACTGCCGACCAGCCATCGTTGATGCCGGCCCGATTGTCGCCGATCTGCAGGCGTCAAATCCGCGCCCCATCATCCGGCCGCGTCCACATACACGCATCCGACAATGGCAGCTTAACTGGTTCACCTCACCTTTTATTATGCACTCACAACATGAGCGCAACCACACCCTGCTTGCCAGTCATTTCCTGGATCTGCAGGAACGGCATAAATCATTGAAGAAAGAACTGGCAAACAAAGACCTGCCACCCGCTTCCGCTCATAATCCATACCTTGGCCACGTCGATCTGCCGTACATCGGCAGTACGGAAGCCATCACCAACATGCGTCAGTCAGTGGAGAACCGCACACAGTTAACCGCGCGATTCAAAGAAATCCTTAATGGACAGCTGGATGATTTCCCTTTCGACCGCCCCGCTAATGTCATCTATGGCGCCGGCGGATTCTCAGGTATTCTGGCAGGGATGGTTACCACCCGCGCAGTAGATGATGGTTTCGCCCTTGGCGGAGGGGCAATCCGTCAGATATTCGGCGTATCTGCCGGTGTTCTCAACGGCTTTTTCCATGCCGTCCAATTGGCTGCAGCCCGCCACCCGGATATTTACAAACCGGCAGCATTACACGCCCTGGAAGACCTTGAAGTGCTCATGGCTCACCTTGAACCGGGAAAATTCGCCGCCATCAACCGCAACCCGGTCAAACTCTGGAAAGGGTGGGGAAACCTGGGGCCGCTTGAAGGGTTCTTATTAGAGAGACTATCAGCATACACAGGGTCAAACTGTCCCGCAGAACTAACCTTCGATGACATCCTACTTCCGCTTACGGTATGCGCCTCACGCACAGATGGTTATCCTGACTACCTGGGGATGACCCATCCCACCCGCTTATTCATCTGGGAAGGCCGCACATGGGAAGTCAAACCGGCTCCTGTGGTTAAAGCCATCCTCGCAGGCTGGAGCATGAACACCTATATCATGCCAACAGAGATCAACGGGCAGCAATATACAGACGGCGGCGGAACGTTCTACGACCATGGACTGATGGTAGCCTGCCTTGACCCCGAACTGACCAACCTCTTGAACATCCATCTCGACGAGCCTGACGGACACTCTTATAATCTTCCAGAGCATTTTGACCTGGTGAAAACCGCCTTTGAGACTCATAATCTGTGTTTTCCTGAAGAGCGCCGTAGGATGCGCAAGACAACGGACTTGTTGTACAAGCATTTTTCTCTTCGCGCACAGGCGGAACTTGCAGGCATTACTGTACCCCCTGATTTTCGCCGGAATTGGACGATCAAATTTTCAAAGGCAATAGAACTATAAGGATGCCATGACAACTACCCGACTTTCACAAAAGACAAAATTCGCATACGGAGCCGGTGACCTGGGTGCCGCCATCTCAACCGCCATTAATGGATTTTTCCTGCTCAATTTTCTGATCAACGTGGCCGGACTTCGTCCCGGCATCGCGGGCAATATCTTTCTCATCGCCAAGTTGTGGGACGCGGTCAACGACCCCCTCATCGGCTGGCTGACAGACCACACCGTGAGCAAATTCGGCCGCCGCAGGCCATGGCTGCTTTTCGCCGCCATACCATTCGGATTGGCTTTTTTTCTGCAGTGGATTGTCCCCCCGTTAAGCGAAACCGGTCTTTTCTGGTACTACCTGTTGGTCGCCATTCTGTTGGATACCGCTTTTACAGCGGTTAATGTTCCATATGTATCAATGACGGCCGAATTAACACAGGACTATGACGAACGCACACGCCTCTCCTCTGTACGCATGGGTTTCTCCATCCTCGGCGGTGTACTGGCGGCCTTTTTCCACGGTATTATCGTTAACCAGTTCCCACAAGATCCAAAGACAGGATACATGGTCAGTGCCGCAATCTGGGCGCTATTTATCGCAGGTCCGTGTTTCATAACCTTCTTTGGCACAAAAGAACCCGATTTCGCTGTTAACGCAAAACCGTCCATAGATGGTCCGGGTTTCTTGGAAGGGATGAAAATCGCATTAAGCAATAAACCATTTATTCTGGTGACGATAATCTACATGCTCTCCTGGCTGGCCATACAATTCGCGCAGAACAATCTTCAGCTCTACACCAAAGACTGGATTCAGATGGACATGGGCTTGTTCAGCTTTTTGCTGCTGGCCATTCAGTTCTCTTCGTTCATATGGGTGCTTATCTGGGCCAAAATCAGTGAACACATTGGCAAACAGAATGTGTATTACCTGGGAACAGGCTTTTTTGTCGTTGCCCTGATGGGGTTGTTCTTCCTGCAGCCCGGACAGGTCGTTGCCACTTTCGTTCTGGCAGCCATTGCCGGGATCGGAATCTCAGTCGGCTACCTGGTTCCCTGGAGTATGGTTCCCGATGTCGTGGAACTGGACGAACTCGAGACCGGTCAACGCCGTGAAGGTGTGTTCTACGGATTCTTTGTGTTCCTGCAGAAGATGGGTCTGGCGCTGGGATTGTTCATCTCCGGCTGGGCGCTGGAGCTTTCCGGCTATATCAACGCCACACCTGGCCTCCCCGATCCGACCCAACCCGCTTCTGCCCTCTTTGCCATTCGTGTGCTCATCGGCCCGGCCAGCGCCATCGTCCTGCTTTTAAGTTTCCTGGCCGTTAGAGCTTACCCAATCACACGGGAAAAACATGCCGAGATCCGCGCGGAACTCGCCCGGCGTGAAGAAGTGGATCCAGAGCCGGCATAGTAATCCGCTCCAAACCAATACTTCAAAATCAAACTCATCACACGCCAGCCGTAAACCGGACGTGGTGGCAAATACTGTCTTTACAGCAAAAACCCTCTTTTTCTGGATGTCCCTATGCAAATTTCCATAATCCTTCTCCTTCTGATCATTATCTTTCTGGTTCTTTATTTTTCATTTCTACGTTCATGGCAGCTCAAATGGGGGGCAGCAAACCATGAATTGGCACGGCCAATGCCCGGTGATGACATTGTCGCAGATCCTTCATTCGACGCGACTCGTGGTGTAACCATCAATTCACCCCCGCAAGATATCTTTCCCTGGATCGTTCAAATGGGAGTGACCCGGGCAGGCTGGTACAGCTATGACCTGCTGGATAATCTGGGGCGTCCCAGCGCAACGACCATCCTTCCCGAATGCCAGCCCATTAAAGTAGACGATCTGATCGCCATGAGCCCTGACGGGAAACAGGGGCTTCATGTCAAGGATTTCAAATCCAATGATTGGATACTCTGGTGGGACCAGGATGGCAACACTTCCTGGGCATGGGGAATATACCCGGATGCAGAATCGCGATCCCGCCTTGTGACCAGGGTGCGGGTAAAATATCGCTGGTTATCCTTTGAGGCGATATTCAATCTGCTCATTGAATTTTTTGACATTATCATGATGCGTAAATGCATGCTCGGAATAAAACAACGCGCCGAAAGAATGACATCCGCCAAAATCAAGGCTGGTTAACTTTTTCCAGATATTGCAGGAGTGAGCCGTGTTCGGGATGAGATCCATACAACATATCACCTTTTCAAAACCAATTCTTACCGGCGTAATCCTGATGCTGATCGCATTGGTCTTTCGCCTGGTAGATATTTTTATCCTGCGATTGGATGAACTCTGGGGAGAGATCATCCTTTCCAAAGCCCTCGGGTTCTGCCTGGTCATCCTCTTTCTCTATCTGATCGGCAAGAAATCCGCTGCCATCGGGTTGGGAATATCACAATTCGGCCGCGGACTATTCATCGGTGCCGTGCTGGCTTTTCTGCCTTTTATTTTTTCCTATACCATTGAATGGTTCATATTAGCCCAGAGCGGAGAAAAACCGGGGTTGCTGCTGGCTGGCATTGACCCCAAGGCCGGGGTATCCGGTGGAGTGCTGTTTGGTTTCTGGCTGGTAATTGGCAACTTCATCAACGCTTTTATGGAAGAAGGTCTTTTCCGGGGCGTGATGCTGAAATTGTTCCGGATCAAACTACCCTTTCTTCAGGCCAATGGATTGCAGGCGCTTCTGTTCGGCGCGTGGCACCTGGTTTGGGTGGTGAAATGGTATCAGACCGGATCGATTACAACACCCGGGGAGATCAGCGGGGCGTTTGTCACCAATTTCCTCCCCCAGCTCCTGATGGGACTGGTGTGGGGGTACGCGTTTCTGAAAACGGGCAATCTGTGGATCCCGTGGACTGCACATACGATCACCAACACCGTGCTCAATCTTGTTCACATCACCACAGTCAACGGTATGGATGAAGGGCTGACCATCCGGATGCTATCATTTATCATTCTGTCCTTTCTGACACTATTCGCCGTAAGAGCCTTCAGCAAAAGGTGGAATTTAAGAGAGATGACACCTTTCGATATCCCGCGATCTGGATAACCACCCCCAATGTAATGGCGGCATAATCCGGGTCAAAACAGGGCAGTTTGCCAGCGTCTTCAATAACGGAGAGATAGAGATCAATATGAAAAATCATTTATCCAAAGAGACGGTCATTGATCCAGCTTATGGCAACCTGTACAAAACAGGTAATGTTGCCGCCTATATCGCCGCCGCGACAATACTGGGTGAAGTCATCTTTCTGGCTTTCTTCCCGCAGCCTGTTAAGATAATTGATTGGTTCACGTTGATGCAGGATAACCCAATTATTGGCATCATGGATTTCTGGGGGTTGGAAATACTCATGTATGTCATGTTAATTATTGTATTTCTCGTCCTTTTCACCATCCTGCGAAAGACTCACCCATCTCTATCTCTGATTGCCGCCGCCCTGTCTCTGATGGGCATCGGCATCTTTTTCGCGACAAACAACCCCTTTACCATGCTGTCGCTCAGCCATCGATTCGCCGCGGCAACCGATGAGACACTTCGGGCAGGATTACTGGCTGCCGGTGAGGCCATCCTTGCGGGCACAGGTCAACGTGCCGTGAATGGATTCAATATGGGTCTCTTCCTGGTCTCCATTGGCGGTCTACTGTTTTCAACGGCCATGCGAAAATGTCCGGCCTTTGCGGGTAAGACTGCCCATGTTGGTATTTCCGCCTACATCTTCTCCCTGGCTGATTTCGTACGCCAGACTCTGACAACGTCACCGGTCATCACATTATTGATCGTGATTCCCAACGCTCTTTTGCTGGTCACCTGGTTGGTATTGGTAGGCCGCAAATTGGGGAAATTGGAAAAGTCCACTTAAAAAATGACCGAATTCACGTCTAGGAATCATTTACTCTGACCGATCAAAAAAAATCCTTCCACCATCGCGGACATCTCGTCCGGTGATTTCCTCGCGCCATCATTCAACCAAAGGATCAGTATTCGCATAAATCCGCCGGCGCTGAAAGCCAACGCGTACCGGACCGTCTCATCAGCCAGCGGAATGTTACTTCCCCTCGCCGCGTAAAACGCCGATGGCAGCAATTCATCCACCCTGGTCAGAAAATGTGGAAGCATATGTTGGTTATTTACGGTCGTTAAAAACTCCCGGTGGTTCCCCATACATGAGAAAAATATTCTGGCAATATTCGGTATCGAAAGATCCACCGCCCTGATTATCCTCTCCCGGTATTCCTCCCATATTCTGTAAAAACACTTTTCAAGGATATCTTCCTTAGAAGAAAAATTCCGGTAAAAAGTTCGCCGTGAAACCCCGGCATGGTAGGCGATTTCCTGGATGGTGATGGCCTGAAAATCATCCCGTTCCATCAACATCAATAGAGCCAGCTCCATTTGCTCTTTTGATCTGTTGGAAACAGGGTTACCCCGATTCATCTCTTTCATGTGTTTCCTGCCTGATTGTCACAATTCTGCCATTTTGTGGCGATGTGGAAAAAAAGTATTGATCGCTATGGCAAGCTAAATATAATGACGAGAAAACATCGTCACATCTGTGACAGTCTGGAGAATGGTACTATGAATTCAATGGGTTTTCTCGTCTGGTTTTTGCCGGTTATTTTTATGATGCACGACTTTGAAGAAATCATTATGGCTGAAGTGTGGGGAAACAGGTTTAATCAAAAAATACAACGGTTGTTTCCGGGCAGACGTCCATTTGGATTGGGGAAAAACCATGCCTGGTACACACCTGTTTTATCCATCGCGGTGGGATTGGAGTTCTTGCTGTTTTCAGTAATTTGTTTCTTCTCCGTTTCGTATCAGAATTACTTTCTCTGGTTCAGCGCCTTTCTCGGGCTGATCATTCATATGGCATTCATCCATATCGCTGTCTGTTTTCCATTCAAGGGTTATGTTCCGGGTGTTGTCACATCCATTGCTTCACTGCCTCCCGCAATCATCGTTTTTGCCACGGCGATCAATTGCTTGAAATACAGCGCAGGAACCATCCTCGTCGCCGGCATACTGGGAATTATCTTGCTGGCCGTTTTACTCCCCGCATTGCATGGTTTTATGAGAGTGACCGACCTGTGGTTGGATAGGTATTCGAAAAGAACAGATTGACCGTATTAAACAGAACGTTTCGTAATTCAAAGACTGATCACATCAAGAAATACTCATAATGCTGTAAAATAGACCATATCTTCTATTTATCAAATTTTCATAGGAGAAAAATGGAAACCATCAATAATATTGAGTTGCGTGATGAGAATATCTACCCCGATTATTCTGTTTTATCAGGCATCCTCGGCGATTCGTTCGCGGCGTATCAAGAGCTTCTCAGGCTGTACGATGAAAATAAATTGACCCACACCTGGCGCTTTTACCACGATGGGAAAGCCTGGCTATGCAAGGTACAAAAAAAAGATAAAACCATTGTGTGGATGTCAGCCTGGAAAGATTATATGCAGGCCACAATATATATGCCTGAAAAATTCATGGATCAGGTTTACGCTCTCGATATTGAAGAGGAACGAAAAGATGCGTTTCGTAAAGCCCGCAGCATGGGAAAATCTCGGGCATGCATCTTTGAGGTAAGAACCCCTGATGTTTTGAAGGATTTCGAGAAAGTGATGCATTTGAAGATGGCTGCCAAATAAACATTGGCCGCCATCTACTTGTTTCCATCAACCGCCTGAAACAATTGGACGGTTAACCGATCTCAAATTCCTTTACGAGCTTCTGTTCGTCCTCTTCGTCGATATACGCGCTGATAATAATGTACTTCTCAATGCCGGATCCAACCAGCTTTTGTTTCAGCAGCTCATCTACCTGGAAGATTCCAGCCATATTATTCATATAGATATTGATTTGAATCGGCTTGCTGGTTCCTTCCGCTATCTCCACCCGGTTGATGGCCGCCGCGGAAACGGAATGGATATCGATCTTCCCCAGTTCATATGGGATCCGCGAACGTCCTTCACTCATATCCAGTGCGTCTGCCACCCGAACTATTCCTGCCTCAACCGTATATAGGTTACCCCCGCTGCGGTGCGCGATGATCGCGTGAAGCACTTCGGAGGTTACGATTGTTCTTTCCTCTACATCAAGAAAATCCAGTACCCGGTGAAGAATGGAATTGGCGAGAAAGAGGCTGAAACTTTCATGACCTTCCCGGTTGATCGACATACCAAGGTCATGAAATATACTGGCCAGTAAGATCACCAATTCAGCATGGTCGTTTGATAGGCTGTAATTCTTCACGATTGACATATCAATGTTGTTCTTGACCAGAATGCGGGCAAGACGGGTGGCAATATTTGCCACAATCTGAAAATGAACAGGGCCATGATCCGTCATCTCAAGACGCTCAATGGCGTTTACGTTCGAGATTCGCCACATCGTTTTGATCTCAACATCGTGGTTGATTACGGCCAACGCCTTTTCCTGCAAAGACCCCGCCCTGTAAGGCACGTGAATATCAATTTGTGAGTATTTTTTTGGCTCCATAGAGCAGTACAGCTCCTTTTTATCTTATTCAATGAAAAAACCTTTTCATCCCTTTTAGTATAACCAAAAATAAAGGAGCGGCCTCTATTCAAGTAGAGGCCGCTCCCATAGTATCTTTACGGATCACAGATGGATTTCGATTGTGTCCGATTTCTTATCCACAGTGAATGTTTTACGGTCTCCATCCACTGATAATTCATATTCACCGGGGAAGCCGGCAAACTTTACTTCACCATTACCATCTGTCTTCAGTTCGACCGGTAGTAACCACCACTCACCTTTGACCCGTTTCATCAGCTCATCGTACGCCGGCTTGCTGCTGCCATCCCGGCGAATGAGCCCGGCTGGCGCGTTCAGCCATTCACCATCGCGCATATCCCACCAGGTGATGCCCTCCACCAGAGGGTGCGCGAAAAGCGTTTCATAATGTGTAATCGTCTCCCGCGCCTGACGTTCTTCCCCTTCCGGTGTTGTCGGCCAATCGGTAACCTGATAGTCGTTCAGGTCAACAATCTCCGGCGGCATCAGGCGGCCTGAAACCAGTGTTGTTTCTGTGAAATGGATGGGCAGATTGAAGCGGCTGAAACGTTCCAGGATTTTTTGTGTTTTTTCCATGCCCCAGTATCCCTGGTGCATGTGGGATTGTAAACCTATGACATCAATCTTGATGCCGCATTCCAAACAACCTTCCACCAGAATATCGTACGCATCGGACATATCGAAATCGTTGATCAGGAAAACCGCACCTGGGTTTTCAGCACGGGCTGTTTCAAACACAGTTCTGATCAGTTGGATCCGCCCCATCTCCTTACAAATACGGGTGATGGCATTGTCATACCTGTCAAAAACCGGCATGATCACGGCTTCATTGATCACATCCCACATATCGATCAAACCCTTAAAACCCGCCACCTCGCGCCGGATGCGGGCTTTTTGCTGTTTGAGGATCTCCTCATTGGAGTACTTAAGCAGCCAATCGGCGCACATCGTATGCCAGCAAAGGGGATGGCCTTTGACCTTTAAGTTATGATCCACACACCATTGCGCCGCTTTCCGCAGCGGTTCCGTGCGCGGTTTTCCCTCTTCCGGTTCAAACGGCCCCCAATAAAATGGAAGTGTTGCCGCGTTGAACAGGGCTACTAGTTTATCAGCCCGAACCTGTGCGGCTTCCAGTTCTTTTCCACTGTATTCACCACCAGCCAGGGGCACAGTATCAAAGGCCGCTGTTCCGAACAGGAAACTATGTTTTTTCTGGCATACCCTGACCAGTTTTTCGGACAGAAGGGAACCATTTTTGGCCATCACCTTAATGGTTGAATATACTTTTTTGCTCTCAATCTGATTATTCATTGGAATCTCCCGGATCAATAAAATGTATCGCAGCATTTACATGATTATCAGGTAACACGGTATGATTATATCCTCTGGCTGTGACACAGCCATATTGCCTTCCTGTGTTTCTTTCCTCATCTCACCCGATCAATAAAAGTACAATGTCCCATGGAAATTGAACAAATATCCAACGCTTGGTATTTTAAAGTATACATATTCGACATGATCCAGCGATACAGCCTGACCGATCGCAGTATGGAGGAGTATTTACGTGCCTTATGGGGAGAAATCCAGCGGCACAGGAAAGATCCTGTCACATACACACTCCTGGCTCGTATGCTTGAAAACGCGTACACCTCAGATCCTGTACCGTATGACCCCGGATGGAAAGAGGTCAGACGGATGGGCTGGACATGGGACAGAAAGTTGAAAGCGTACATTATAAAGGTGTTCGACAGGGAAACTGGCCAGTGGATCATAAAAGACCGCGTTATTGATCCTTTTGAAATTTTGAAAACGACTATTCTTCAACAGATTACAGAGAGATATCTACTGGAACACGCGGAAAACGAATTATCAACAAAGGAAAGAGAAAAACTGATAAACAATTGGTCAAATCCGGAGCCATTCACTTTTAATTCGGCCGGGGTTATTGCATTATGCTCTGATATGGATACACAAGATGATCCTCAACCTGACAAATCTCTTTCATGGGCTGATCTGGCTGCTTATCTTTCGATCGGCCAGGTTTATGATTGAACGGCCATGTGATACCAATTCCCCTATGTATAACTCCACACGCTGTTCATAGAAAATAATCAAAGGAGATCAGCATGAAGTACTTGATCGACCTTGACGGCACCCTGATGGATCAAACAAAACCAAACCTGGATGCCGTCGAATTTATAAGTGAGTTACGCCTCCGAAAAACGGATTTCCGGATAATGACAAACTCCATCAAATCCCCGGGGGTTATCGCAGAAAGGCTAAACAACGCCGGGATGGCGGTCGCAGCGGATCATATATTAAATCCGATTACCGCCATTAATTCATTTCTGGATAATAATGGCGTTAAAAGCGCATACATTGTCGGCAGCGTGAGCGAAATTGAACAGGTGAATGTAAGACACAGCGACCACGATCCGGAGTATGTTGCCCTGCTGGATTTTGAAAAAAACAACACCACATATGATGAGCTTCAACGGATTTTTGTTCTCATTCAAAAAGGGGTGCCGGTTATATCGGCATCCGGCTCACTATTTTATTTCAAAGATTCCGGAAAATACCTGGATACCGGTTCTTTCGTAAACCTGTTAGAAAGAGCCGCGGGAATTGAAATAAGAATCCTGGGAAAACCTTCACGGGAATATTTCCAGGCAGGATTGCATTCACTTAAAGCCAATTGCCAGGAGGTTACCGTCATCGGTGATGATTGGAACACAGATATTCAAGGAGCCACGAATGCCAGCTGCTTCGCCATTTTGGTGAGGTCTGGAAAATATCAGCCTGGAGATGAATTGAAATGTAAGCCAACCAGGGTGGTGAATACTTTGATGGAAATTATCAATTCAGCATAAAACCAGAACCGATCAACGGGTAATTCCGTATATAAAATCAGGAACAACTCCTGCGTCTAATCATTTGTTGGAATCACCGCATATTTTTCGTACAATTATCTAAATAAGGCAATTTAAGGAGGAAAAAATGCAAATTTTTCTGATACTGGCTCTTGTGATAGCAATAATCGCAGTCCTTTTCGCGCTTCAAAATGTGACCATTGTGACGATCAGCTTTTTTATCTGGAATGCCCAAGTCTCACTGGCAGTCGCCTTACTGATAGCTCTCGGACTTGGTGTGATCATTTCCGCCCTCGTAAGCATTCCTGAGCGGGTCAAGAGTGGTTGGAAAAGCTCCAGGAAAAACAAAAATCTCTCGAGTCTGGAAATGGAACTGGAAAACCAGAAAACAAGAATCGAACTAATCACCGCGGAACGGGATGACTACATCAACAAATTGCATACCTCGGAAAAAGAGGTCGCCGATCTGGAATTAAAACTGGCCAACTTTGCCGCCGCCTTGCAGGAAACGGAAGAAAAACTCAACCTGATTACTCCCCAGTCGGATGTTACTCCACCGGAAACTGGACCGGCTTTGGAAAACACCAGGGTTGAAGAGGAATATACAAACGAAGACGAAGAAATTGAAGAAGACGAACCAGACGACCTGGTTTAAATCGTGTCCCGAAAACGTTGGATTTGATAAAACGCTATAAATGACGACATAAGTTAAGGGATACTCGACCATTCCGTAAAATATTCTTAGACATTATCGGTAGTCAGATAAAAACAGGTGTGTAACATCCCATCCCAATAAAAAGGAAAACTATGCAGCCCACACACCGTTTCATCGCAATTTCTCCGGTATTTTGGATAATTTTTATCTCCGCCGTAGTGAAATTTGCCCTGCAAATCGTTATAGCACCCGGCTATGGCTTCTTTGGAGACGAGCTATACACAATGGCACTAAGCCGGCATCTGGACATTGGTTATGTTGATCTTCCTCCGCTGGTCCCTGCGTTGATGGCTGCCAGCCGGGCTTTTCTGGGCGAATCTATGCTGGCTTTCCATGTTGTTCCAGCATTAGCCGGTGCGATCAAGTTGGTTTTCATATGCCTGATTACCAGGGAGATGGGCGGCGGACGTTTTGCCGTTTTTATCAGCGGATTACTGGTCATCAGTGTGCCGGTCTGGCTCAGCCTCGATTCGATCTTCTGTTACGACAGTATCGATCAAATGATCCTCGCAGGCTTTTTATTTACCCTGGTCCTTTTTTTGAAAAGCGGAAATGTGAAATACTGGCCCATCCTTGGTTTGATCGCTGGCATCGCCTGCATGACCAAGATGACCATGCTTTTTCTGGGGCCAGGTTTTCTTGTGGCCTTATTTCTTTCCAGATACCGCCGGCATCTTCTCACCCCATGGCCATATGTTGGCGCTTTGATCTGCTTGGTTGTTGTTTCTCCATATATCCTCTGGCAAATTTCGAACGGCTGGCCTACCCTTGATTACTGGACTGGTTACGGGACAATACGTGTTTTTAAAGCATCATTCTCCCAATTTTTGACCAATATCTGGATCTACACGAATCCGTTCCTCTTACCTGTGTGGATCATTGGTTTATACCGGATATTTCATCGGATTAATGGTGTGAACTATAGTTTTTTTGGGTTTTTGTTCTTTTTCACCCTACTCCTCCTTTTCTTTTTACATTCCACTGCTCGACTGTTCGTAGAATTGTTTGCTCCTATCGTAGCCTCTACAGCTATCTGGTTTGAAGAGGGCATCAACCGGCTGCGATGGAAGGCTATCGCCGGCAGCGCGTTGACAGTGTATGTATTGGCCGCCACCTGTGCTGTCATTCCCTCATCACTTCCGATCCTGCCCGTTAAGTACCTGCCAGAAATAACACGGTCATCGCAGCCCTGGTTCGGGGCTATGCGAGAATTCATAGGAGGGAACTCCAACTCACCTTTCATTCTCACTGGACGTCGTGGATGGGATGATTTGACCCGGGTGACTGCAGATGCATTCAATTCGCTATCCGAAGAAGAGCGTGAAATTGCCGGGATCTACGCCGACTCATATATGCGCGCAGCAGCCATTGATTTTTATGGGCCACAATTTGGATTGCCGCATGCGGTCAGTGAATCGTTAACCTACTACCTATGGGGGCCAGGATACAGTTGGGACGTAATGATTGTTGTAACAGGTCGATCAAACAACCTGTCCATGTTCTTTGATTCGTGTGAATTAAACACTGTTATTGAAGGCGGATATGATTCATCACTTTTCGGTAAACCACATATCTACGTCTGCCGTAAACCAAAGATCACGCCGGATGAAATATGGAAGAGTATGAAGAATTTTCGCTAAAGAATGGTTTCCTGACCGAATATGATCCAATCAAAGGAAGGTACCAATGAGTGCCTTAAGCAAATTTCTACGGCGATGTCGAAAACCTTCCGGCTTCTTTGGGAAGTTGGTCGCAAGAGGTATGAACTCCGGTTTTCAAAAATTGACAGACTGGGGATTAGAACAAATCACAATCGAGGGAAGACAATATCATCCTTGATGTGGGTTGTAGAGGCGGCAGGACTGTCACACCCTGGCTGAGATCGCAAAGAAGGGAAAGGTTTTTGGCAATGATTACTCAGAAATAAGCGTTTCTGTCTCAAGAAGAATTAACGCTTCATTAATCAACTCAAGCAATGTTGAAATTCATCAGGGATCGGTTTCCTGCCTCCCGTTTACAGACAACATGTTCGATCTGGTTACCGCCATCAAGACCCATTATTTCTGACCTGATCAACCAAAAGTTTTACAGGAGGTGTCGCGCGTTCTCAAACCCGGAGGTAGGCTTTTGATCGTTGGTGAAGCCTACAAAGGCGGGAAAATTGATGATCGGAACAAAAAATGGGCTGAATTGTGCAATATGGTTTACCTCAATGTCGATGAATTCAGAGAACTGTTCCAGACATCCGGTTATTCTGATGTGCAGGTGTTTTGAGATTATGAGCAAGGTTGGATATGTGGAATTGGTACAAAAAGAACTCAACGCACAGGCCCGCCTGACATTTTATAAACAGACCTATTAAGACATGTGTGCCATAGGTGAACACAATTGGAAACGGTCTGATCCAAATGCCTATTTTTGTGCCTACCGGGTGACAGTTTTTTATGACACCGACCATGATTATGATGAACAATTACTCGAATTGAAAAAATTCTGGAAACAAACGGCCGGAGCAGATATGGACGCTCTCCCCCGCAACCGATTTATCCGATTCTCTTTATGTCTACACCGGAGAGACTTACCTGGTAGAACTGCCCGATTATGGGCGGTTATATCCTGGTTGTCATATCATCAACCTGTCGTCGAGTCCCGATGAAGCTAATCAACAAACCAAGCCCCAATGTCATGGCGCCGCTGAGAAATGGATAGTCTATATCTATCTCATACAGGTATCCAGCCCACAATGGACCTGCAACCCGCCCCAGGCTGGTAGCCGCGCTATTCATTCCCATTATTGTTCCCTGCCGTTCACCCGCATATGTGGAGATGTGTGCGTTGAGCGCCGGGCTAATCAGAGCCAATGCGGCCGTGAAAGCCCCCAATGCCAGTAATGACGTCAGATAATCGACTGCTCTGGTCATACCAAGGAAGCCCAATGAGCCACCCACCAGCCCGATACGGATCAACAATGGTTCACCCAACCGCCGGGTTAGCGGACCGGTGAAAGCTCCCTGCACGGCGATCATGGTCGCTCCCATCACCATCCAGATGGATCCGACTTGCCGGGTATCGAATGCGAACTTATCGATCACATAGAGGCCGGTTATCCCCTGGAAGGCAGTCAACCCAAAGCTCATGACAAAGATCAAAAGCAGCAATATCCCAATTGGGCCGACAAAAATTTCCCGTAAAATCCCGAACGAGACTCCGGATTGTTTGCTGGAGGATTGTTGGGAACGCGATTCAGGCAAGATCGTGATCACCAGAACAAAGGCGATGAGCGCCAACCCGGCTCCGATGAAGAACGGGAATGAAAGAGAATTTGTTGATAAAAGCCCACCCAGTAGAGGTCCTATAACTACGCCCACCCCAGTCATCGCTCCCAACTGCCCCATTTTGCCGCTGCGCTCCTTTTCCGGTGTATTGTCTCCGATATACGCCATGGCCGTTGGCATCGTGGCAGATGACAGAATGCCGGAAAGCGTTCGCGCCAGGAAAAGCATCCAGAAGTTGGTTGCCAGTCCGAAAAATAAAAGACTGATGGCATATCCCATTATCCCAATGGAAAGTATTCCCTTCCGCCCATACCGGTCTGATAGAACTCCCCAGATCGGCGCGAAGATCAACTGCATAAGCGAGTACATAGACATCATCCAGCCAAGCTCGCGGCCACCTGCCCCGAATTGTTCAATGTAGAACGGGATGATGGGTAATACCATACCATAACCCAGCATCATTACCAGCAGAGTGAAGCTGAGGATAAAGGTCGGCGTTCGTATGTTCCAGGTCATCTCAAAATACCATGATCTAAAAAAGATCAATCCAGCGTCACGGTTCCTGCAGACCCATCAACCGTGACCATCTGTCCATTTCGGATATGCCGGGTTGCCCCGCGGGCAGCCATCACTGCCGGTATACCGTATTCACGGGCTACGATGCTGCTATGGCTTAACGGCCCGCCGATATCTGTAACCACTGCCGAAGCCAGGGTAAAAAGCGGCGTCCAGGCCGGGGTGGTGGTTACAGAAACTAGAACATCTCCCGGTTGCATGGAATCAAAATCCGCCGGGCTGAGCAGCACACGCGCCGTTGCGGTGACGATCCCGCTGCTGGTTCCAATACCTTTCAACACGAGCTTACCATTTTGTTTTTTTGCTTCCGCGCCATGGATCAGGAAATTCCAAGCGGTCTTTTCGGGAAGCATCACGGGGGGATTAATTTTCTGTTTAGACTTCCAGTCCGCTTTCCTGTTGATAACCTCTTTTGAATGATCCGCCAGCCTGCCGTTTTTTTCCAAACCGGAAACCAGTTCAAGGACCTCGGATTCCTCAAGCCAATAAATATCATCCGCGGACTCAATCGCGCCGTTTTCGGCAGATCTCCTCCCGAGTTCCGCGAGCATCCGGCGCATTAGCGGATGCCCCATCCCCATATCGAAGATACTGTCTTCCCGCATTGGACCGGTGTTCTGCGCCCATCGAAGCAGTTTTTCGAACCAGCCTTTGAATGGCCAGCGAACCCGTTGCAATATCCGTTCGACAGCCTGGTGACGATTTTCCACAGCTTCCCGTTGACGAGTGGATGGGTTTTCTGCTTTCCCTTCCAGGAAAAACTTGACTGTTTCAAGCTGCGGTGCCGGATTTTCCATCGGTGTCGGGTTGGCAAAATCAAATTCATAAGCTGTACGGCCATGAGTATGAAGATGAGTTGAAACCCTCTGCCGCCATTCCATCCACAGCCTCTCATCTATACCCGCCGGTTGATTTCCATCCATCAGATCTGCGGACAGGTTCTGCGCCGGGGTATTGCTTACATATTCCGCCAGCGGCTTGATCTGTTTGATCCACTGCGCCAGATCGAACAGCGATTTTTCTGACCGTAAAACGGCTGTTTCAGAACCAAACAAGAAAACAGTGGCTTCCGGGTCCCCCTTGCGTTTAATTAGGCTGTTATAGAATCGCGTAAAAATGATCTCGCTCATCGAAGCTGCCGGTAGGGTGCTCTGAATATCCGTGAAATACCGACAGGATGCCAGCAAAAGAGTTTCAATACCTTTAAGTAATTCCTCTGGTGACATATTCGCTATGTTCAGGTTCTCGTATGACTGGACAACAGCAGCAAATTTTTCCCGTGCCTCCAGCCAGCGTTCCACGCTGCGGGTGAACATGGGTTTTATCTGGCCAAATGACATACGCATGATTCGTAATTCATTACCTTTCATCCGGAAACCGCCATAAACATATCCGTTTAAAGGCAGATAAAATCCCTGATCAGACATCATATTCCGGGCTTCCGTCCCCAGAATACGATCCCACATCTCGGTTGTAGCATCATTGGCCAAACGCAACCCCAGTGTGGCAAACAATGGTGTCACCGGGCCGGGAAGGTGCTCAGCCAGGCTGCCGCGGCCGTACATCACAGTCGGGTCAGGCAGAATCCACTGCGGGGGTAACGCCGTTATGGGACGGGCTTGAACGATGAAGAACCTGTTCTCAACCACAGCCCATTCCACATCCATGGGACTGCCATAAAATTCCTCGATCTTCATACCCAACTGTGCCAGTTCCATGATCTGGCGATCTTTAAGAACCACTTTCTTCCGGAGAGCATCGGCGACCGGGACCTCAGCAGTCCCTTTCTCCGTCCGTATGGTCATAATGGTTTTGTCCTCAACCTCAAGCTTGATGACACGTCCTTTTTCCCGGTTTACCATATAGGTATCCGGAGAAACCGCTCCAGAGACGACGGCTTCCCCCAGACCCCACGCGGCATTGATGACCAATTCATTCCGGTTGCCATTGACCGGGTTTACAGTGAACATAATGCCCGCGGCTTCAGCAGCGATTAATTCTTGAACCACAACGGCCAGTGCAACCGTGTCCTGGTCAATTTCGTTCTTTATCCGGTACGCAATGGCGCGCGCTGTCCAGAGTGAAGCCCAGCACTTTTTCACGGCTTCCAACAATGCTTCTTCCCCTTGAATATTTAGAAATGTCTCCTGCTGGCCGGCAAACGAAGCATCCGGCAGATCTTCCGCCGTTGCCGAGGATCGGACCGCCACCGGTGTTCCTTTCCGTATGCTTCCGGTGTACGCATTGGAAATGGATGAGCCGATATCCATTGGAATTCGCGCGTCCTGGAAGAGACGATAAATTTCCTGCGAAGCGCTTTCCAGGGTATCCGGTTTGGAAATATCGGCTTTTTTAATGCAAGCGAGGATCTTTTCTTGAAGACGGTTTTCCTCAATGAACGCACGGTACGCGTCAGTTGTAATGGAAAAACCGTCCGGCACGGGGAAACCCGCGTTGATCATGTTTGTAAGAGACAGACCTTTGCCGCCCACTATCTCCAATGTGGACTGTGTGTCTGATAATGACAGAACATATGATTTCATATCAACTCCTGTGAGATCCTGTTTCGATTGCAGATCCCTAATGGTTAAGGCAGATAAGCGAACAGCAGTCGCTCATGAATCGAAAAAAAATCAGGCCTGAATTCCTTCCACCAGCAAACGGTACGCCTCTTCCATCATCTGCTGACGGGAACCGCTTGGCCGGGTGGTATACACAGCCGGTGTCAGGGCGGTAAACATAACGCGAGTAGCCAGCAATGAGTTTACCGGGCGAAAACTTCCATCCCGCACGCCTTCCTCAATTGCCTGCCGTACCAGGTCCTGCAGCGCGTGGCGCCTGGGTTGAATTCGCTCCAAACTGTTCACTGCCAGCCGCTGAACTTGATAGTTCAGCTTAATGTAGAATTCCTCGTTTCTTGCCAGATATTCCATGTACGTGAACATGAGATTTCGTAACTTTTCACGGGCATTTATTGCCTCTCCAGCAATCATCGCCAGTTCTTCCGTAAGAATCTGAAGTTCATTTTCAACGAAAGATAACAGGATCTCGTCCTTGGTGGAGAAATAGTCATACAGGGTTGATTTTCCAATCCCGGCAGCCTGCGCGATCTCCCGCATGGAGGTTTCATTAAATCCATTATTTAAGAACAAGTGTACCGATGCATCGAATATTTCCTTCCGGCGTTTTGCTTGTTCTTCATCGGTCAACGGGATTCCTTTTGGCATGATCCTCCTTTTATAGCGACCATCGTTCGCTTATGATTATTATAGCGACCGTCGGTCGCTTGTCAAGAGGGGATTTGTCACGTTACTGATTTCTGTATAATTTTGTGTGTAAGGGTAGGTTTTCTAATTACCTTGCACGCGTTTGTGCACCAGATATAAGGAACCGTTCAATGGGAAAGATATTGCTTTTCAACATCGCCATCATACTGTCTCTGATGCTGACGGCATGCAAACCAACCGTCGTAGAAACAACACCTTTCCCGCGGGTGGATATCCCCGGTTCTGAAGTTCGGCAGCTACATTCTTCTACCACCGGCCGTGACTATGACCTCTATATCCGTTTGCCTAATGACTATGAAAAAAATCCCAATATGAAATATCCGGTTCTCTACCTGCTTGATGGACAATGGGATTTCAAGATGGTTGAAAGTATCTACGGCTGTCTGGAATATGATGGCTTTGTTCCGAATATGATCATTGTGGGAATCTCTTACAGCGGTGAGAACGCCAACTACGATGCTCTGCGGGCTATGGATTACACACCCGTTCAAGATTCAACCATTCCGGGTTCCGGTGACGCGCCGAAATTTCACGCGTTTATGAAAGAGCAGTTGTTCCCATTCGTCGAGGTAAACTACCGGGCCAACCCCGGGTTGCGGTATCTGATGGGCAGTTCTTTCGGCGGCACATTCGCCCTGTACACGCTATTCACAGAACCATCTCTTTTTACCGGCTATGTGGCTGCCAGCCCGAACACTTTTTACGGCAACCGTTTCGCTTTTGAACAAGAGGAAGCTTATGCCAGCAGCCATAAAGAGCTTCCGGCAAGGCTTTTCCTAACAGTTGGTGAACAGGAAAGTCTGAAATATCCCGTGGAAATGTTTATGGATGTGCTTGCAAAACGGGATTATGAGAATTTCACTTTTGCGACACGGGTTATCGAGGGGGAAGGCCACTCCAGCGCCAAACCCGAATCATACACCCGCGGTTTAAGATTCCTGTTTGAATAAGGGAAGGAGTTTTCCACCAGGCGGATGCCAGAAAAAATCATCACATTGAAAAAAGTGGACGCGGTACTTCAGACCATACCCGAAGGCTCAAATGGTGTCGGATTTCGATTATCCGACGTATTCTACGCATTTAATCATTCATCGTCAGGAATGTATCAAGGAAAACCATACACAAAACCCGCACATATTCAAGTAAAAACACCAACAATACGCTTCTGGATCGATCGGGTCGATGACGGTATTGAATTCAAATACGATCCGGCCGGGAAAATGTCCCTGGTTCCTCTCGTGGATATTGAAGCAATCCGGGAATTGGAAATACTTTTTCTTAATCTCGAAAACCACCTGAACACACAGAAAAGGAATGGGCAGAAAAAAACAGCTGCCCCCGCCATAAATCTCGATGTTATGCAACAGCTAATTAATACCTTGCTTCAATGGCTCGATAAAGACCATCAGGTTCAGATTTGGAAAGCCGTTGAATCTGCCATCCTTGATCCACAGCAGTATTACCGGAACAATACCAACTCACTCGCAAAGCGGGGAATTAATGCACCGTTTTCCGGTCTTTACATTATTGCTCTGGCTGACGCTCTTCTGGAAGCCCGAGTGGCGGTAGAGATCGATTGGAATTCAGACACGGAGACCATCCAATGGGCTGTGTCTCAAATGACAAATGTCGAGATACAGGAACTCCTACCCGCTGAAGGCAGTAAAGAGATGCCAGCAGTAAAGGTAATGAAGGCAATAGGGAAGAACCTGTCCAGACAGAACCTTACATTAACCTCGCTTGACATCGATTCAGATTCATATGTACTTTGTCTGCTGCCCAAAGATAGTTACAGGCAGGTTATCGAGCTCGCAAACAAAGTGGGGATAAAAATGGTAAAGTGGTAAACAACCGTCCTGTCTAACCGGTCCTTTCTTTTCAGACAGAAACAGAAGTTGAAATCTCTTGTCGCACACCGAAATGCCAATGAAAGATTATCTGTATGCCTCAGACCCCATACCATTTTGATGTTCCAGAGAAAAAGAAAATTCGTCTGATCATTGATACCGACGCGAAAAATGAAGCCGATGACGCGTTTGCCATTGTTCAGGCGCTTTTGACACCAAAATTCGAGATCAAGGGCATCATCGCCGCACACTTCGGCACACATCTGACCCGGCATTCGATGCGGGAAAGTTTTGATGAGATTCAGAAAATCCTAAAGATCATGGATATGCCGGGAAGCGTGCCGGTTTATCATGGCGCAACGGAAGCCCTAGCCGGTGAATTCTCACCCCGGGCATCTGAAGGGGCTGAGTGTCTTATTCGTGAAGCTCTGGCCGATGACCCGCGGCCATTGTTCGCCATCTTCCTCGGCCCGCTGACTGACCTGGCTTCCGCATATCTGCTGGAACCCCGGATCGCGGACCGCTTGACCGCCATCTGGATCGGCGGCGGCGCGTGGCCGGATGGCGGCGAGGAGTTTAATCTCAAGAACGACATCACGGCGGCTAATATCGTGTTTTCTTCAAACCTGCCGTTATGGCAGGTTCCACGTGACGTGTACTGCTTAATGCGCGTCAGTCTGGCCGAGCTGCAGGAGAAGGTGGAACCGTACGGCAAGATCGGCCAATATCTTTTTGATCAACTGGTGGCATGCAATGACTACTGGGCGGATAACCCGGTATGGCCATCCGGCGAGAGCTGGATACTGGGTGATTCCCCCGCTGTCGGCCTGCTGCTGGATCCGCATGAGTATTGTTACTCTGATGAAACAGCCCCGCGTGTTGCCGATGATATGACGTATATACATCGTAAGCACGATCGCTTAATCCGTGTATACAAACAAATCGATCCTCGTTTTATTCTGGAAGATTTCTATGGCAAATTACGCCTGAATTTCGGTGATAGCAGCAACCGTACTGATGGATAACTCCGATCATCAACTCGAAGGTGAAACTGGGGTTTGGGATAATCCTGATATGAAAAATTCATACGAAAAAGCGGCGGCGATCATAATGGCGGGTGGATGGGCTTCCGCGCTTCTTTCGGTAGCACTGTATCTGCTTTTCTGGCGGGTGGACAACGAACCCGGCGCGATTAAGGCGCCGGAATTGCTTCAAGCATCCCTGATATTTCTCGCAGCCGGCGGATTGGCATTTATCGGCGGGAACATATACCTGCTGACCCGGAACGCATGGAAAGCCTACCGAGCCGCGTGGCTTTTATGCGCCGTGATACTGCTGCTCGCCATGCTTGGCTCACCCTTGCTTTTGATGATGCTGGTGTGATTTCTTGATATCAGGTAATCGCGTTAAAAACGCAACGTACGTCAGCCAACGCCTTGACCAGCCAGGCGGGGTCTGATGGCAGGTACAGTTCCCTGAATTCACCCTTCACCCACTCCGCCGCTTCCGGGCTGCCGCCAAACTGATTAAGTTGGTTCTTAACGATGGTGGTGCGTAGACTCCGCGCGGCCTGCAGGATCAAATCGCCATAAGTGCCGAATTCGCAGGTGGCAGCGAAGAAATTGATGCCGGGGAATTCCCTTTCGACCAATCGGTATTCCCAGTCGATCATGTCCCCCTGCATGGTATAGAACTCATCGGGATTGGCTGTTGCAATTCGCGGAGCGTCAAAGCGCGCGGTCAGCTCAGCAGCCGGACGTTTTTCATATGGAGATGTGACCATGGTCATCTGGTCGCGCGGCCCATAGCCGGTATGCATGTCCAGATGGATGATCTCCCTGTAACCCGAGAAACCTTTGCGGTAGGTATCCATCATTGTGACTGTTTCCGGTTGAAGTTCCATACCGCCAAAATAGATACCCCGGGGTGAATGATACTGCCCCATCAATGCTGCCTCGCGAATACGCCGCGATCCAAATGTCACCATGTTTTTGATCGTATTAACGATAAAGCGCCATTTCGCTCCGGCCGTATCATTCAATGGTTCACTCGGTGTGAAATACGGAGCCAGTGCCGGGTAATCAGGGTTAGTCGTTTTTAAAGACTCGAAATCGCCGTCAATAAAGTTACGGTTCAAGTCCACATTGGAGGGATTCTGGCGCTCCCAGCTCTTCATTCCCCACGGGTTGATGGCATGAATCAATAACAAGCCGGTGGTCTGAGGGTCAAGCCGCCTGACATACTCCTCAAAAAACAACTCCAGCACGGCTGACCCGAGATAACCCTCTATGCCGTGTTCCCCGGTGGTTATAACGATAAGCCGTTCCTTTATAACCGGATTCGCGGTAATAATATCGGTTGACAGTGCCGGGTCTGATTCCAATGGCAGGCAGGTTAGAAAGGTATTCGGCCAGGACCCGGTCAGATCGTCCAGATGGGCCCGAAAACGTGTCCGCGATTGTTCATATGAAGCTGGAACGTTTGCCATAACTATCCACTCCTTCGTATCAAAACGGCCCGTAATTCATGGCAACGGCAATTGCCAGAAATACGACTGTGACGGGTATGATCCATATCCAGAGTCCCATCACCCAGCGCAGCCATTTCGGATACGGAATTACCGTCAGGCTTAAGGTGATGAGCAAAGCCGCGTTGGTGGGATAAACCATATTAGAGAATCCGTCGCCGAATGTATACGCGCTGACAGCGATCTGCCGGTTGACACCGACCAGGTCAGCCAGCGGCATGAGGATGGGAATGAGCAGGAAGGCTTTTGCCGAGCCCGAAGTGATGAATAGTTCAAGGATCAGGGTAAGGCCGTAGATCAACAACGCGGCAGTAAAGGGGCTTGTTCCCTGAAGTCCATTATTCGCCCAGTGCAGCACCGTATCCAGAATACCCCCCATTGTGATGATGTGTTTGACGCTGGCTGCCATCATCAATAATGGTACAGCCGGAAGAATGCCAACAAATCCATCCCAGGCCGCTTTCCAGGCAGACCGACCCGCGCCGGAAATCAACCCCGCGCCGATGCCGCCAATCACGAACAGCAGCCCGGTGAGCGGTAAAGCGATATCCCGCAGCACTTCAATAAAGGGTATGGCTACCAAGACAGCCAGGATCAACGCGAAAAAGACAGCGAGGAATATGGCCGCCGTCTTCATGCGTGGATTGGTAGCCATGGTGTCATCCACATTGAAATCGCCGTATTTCGCTTTTTCAACCTTGTCTTCGTTAAATACCAGCGATGATTCCGGTTTGCGATCGATCTTCTTCGCGTATTGGGTGATAAACACCGCCAGGATGACATACACAACCACAAATAACGCCACCCGTGGTCCCGCGCCGGAATACAAAGGCAGCCCGGAAAGCTGGTGCGCGATGCCAATAGTGAACGGGTTGAACACCGCCGTCGAAAAGCCGACATTGGTGGCCAGAACCGACATCCCCAGCCCGGTAAGCGAATCCCAGCCCAGGTAATATGCCAGTCCGATGATCAACGGCACCAGCGGAATGACCTCTTCAAAAATTCCGAAGAAAGTTCCCAACGCCATGAAGAAGAACGTGATCACCAGCAGCAAAACGTATTTTCGACCGCCAAATGTCTTAACGATCCGCGCGATGACCGCCTGCAATATTCCGCTGCGGTCCATGATTCCAAACGCCGTTCCCACCAGCAAAATGAACAGGATAATCGGCAGAACCTTGGTCAAACCGTCAGGTGTTGCCAGCACCTCAACCGGTGCTGTAAACCAGCGCCAAACAGGAAAATCGGGGCGGTCAATGAATTGAAAGGATGCTGGATCGATCACCTCTCGTCCGTCCACGAGAACCCGGCTATATTCGCCCGCCGGAATGGTCAGGGTGAGAATACCGGCAACTATCATCAAGATGAAGATGATGGCCACAGCTTGCAGGAATGCCCGGGTACTGATCTGCGCGCCTGATCGTTGTTCTGTCATGATGATGTCCTCCACCGGGTAAAATGGAACTGTCTTTTCCTGAGTTTAACACATACCATCATCTTGATGTGCCGGTGGAAGATCAAAATGACCTTCCGATAATCATCAGGAAGAGCCTATAATTATCCGAAGTATTTTGGCCGGTTATTGAGAAAAAGCGGAAAGGATGCCAGCGGATAATCCCGCAATCTATCATGGATGAAAAAACACTGACTGAAAACATCGATCGATTACGCAAGACGTTCGATTCTGGCAAGACAAAAGACCTGGGATGGCGTAAAACGCAGCTCAAGAAACTCTCGCTCATGTTCACCGAGCATTACACGGACTTTGAATCCGCGCTGCTTGCAGACCTTAACAAAAGTCCCTTCGAATGTTACGCGACTGAGATCGGTTTTTTAGAACATGAGGTAAATTATGCCCTGGAACACCTGGACACTTGGGCAAAACCAAAATCGGTCAGCACACCGGTTTTTATGTTACCGGCGGAAAGTTATGTGATGTTTGAACCACTGGGGGTGTCACTGATCCTGGGCGCCTGGAATTACCCAATTCAGCTAACCCTCGGTCCGTTGGTGGCAGCCATCGCCGCGGGCAACGCGGCAGTGATCAAATTGCCTCGCACAGCGAGAAACGTATTCCAAACCGTATCTTCCATCCTGCCGCAATATCTTGATCCGGACGCTTTTCTGGTGATTGACGATGACACAGCCAACAATGTATTGCTGGATCAGCGGTGGGATAAGATCTTCTTCACCGGCAGCACCGAAGTGGGGCGGATCATCATGCAGGCTGCCGTCAAACACCTTACCCCTGTCACCCTGGAATTGGGTGGCAAAAGCCCGGCGCTGGTGGACAAAACTGCCAATCTGGCAGTGGCCGCCCGCCGCATAGCCCAGGGCAAATTCTTCAACGCCGGGCAAACCTGTGTTTCGCCGGATTACATTCTTGTGCAGGAAAGCGTATTGGACGCGCTGATCGCAGAATTAATTCGAGTATTGCGCGAATTCTACGGCGAAGATCCACAGCAAAGCCCTGAATACGCCCGCATTATTAACACCCGACAGTTCGATGCACTGATCAAATACTTTGAAGACGGAGAGGCTGTCATTGGCGGTCAATCCAACCGGGACGAACTGTTTATCGCGCCAACCATCCTCAAGAATGTCTCTCCTGATTCGCCGGTCATGCAAAACGAGATATTCGGGCCCATTCTTCCAATCCTTCCAGTAAAGGATATGGATGAAGCCCTGCAATTTGTACAAAAGCGCGAAAAACCGCTGGCGTTTTATATCTTTTCAGAAAACCGGGACACAATCCAAAAGGTTCTTTCAAATTCCACATCGGGAGGAGCCTGCGTGAATGAGACCATGAACCACCTGGTTGTCCCGGGTCTGCCGTTTGGTGGTGTTGGCAACAGCGGTATGGGAAAATATCATGGGGAATGGGGATTCCGCGAGTTTTCCAACGCCCGTGCTGTTCTGGACCATGACACCAGTTTTGACCCGGATGTTCGCTATCCACCTTACGCGGGCGAGAAATTAGGGCGCATGAAAAGTTTGATGTCCTTGAGAATACCCGCCGCATTTGAAAGCCTGACTGGAAGGCTGCTGAGCGTGATGGGCGATTTTATCCTGAAGTTTATCCATTGAGTGCGTTCTCCCGCATCATATTTCCTATTATTAATTCAGAGATTTCAACCAACATTGGAGGTAAACCTATGAAACCCGACAAGAAAGCCATCGAAATGAGCGCGAAAGAGCTGGCGCGATACATTGACCATTCCGTACTAAAACCGGAATTTACGGAAGAAGAAATTCGGAAATTCGTCAAGGAAGGTGTTGACTTCGGCTGCGCGACTGTTTGCGTCAACCCCGCTTCGCTTGACATCACTGCTGAACTCACACGCGGAACAGAAACCCGCATCTGCGTAGTTTGCGACTTCCCGTTTGGCTTGAGCACGACCGAATCCAAAGTGATGCAGGCTGAGATTCTCTGTAAACGCGGTGATATTTACGAATTGGATATCGTCGCCAATTACGGATGGATCCGCAGCGGCAAATGGGACGCGGTCACCGCCGAATTGAAAGCCGTGACGGATGCCTGCCATTGCCACAGTACAGCGGTCAAAGTGATCTTTGAAACCGACGCTTTGACGGTTGATCAGGTTAAGAAGTCATGTGAATGTGCCATTGCCGCTGGTTGTGATTTTGTGAAAACCAGTACCGGTTTCCTTACCGGCTTTGAGGGCAACGGCGCCACCCCGGAGATCATCCGTGCGATGATGGATGTGTGCGGCGACCGTATCAAAATCAAAGGCAGCGGCAATATTCGAACCCGCGAACGCTTCCTGCAGTTGATTGATATGGGCATCGATCGCATGGGTGTGGGCTATAAATCCACTCCTGTGGTTCTGGGCCTAAAAGAAGGTTAAAACCAGTTTTTTACAACAGGGATCTACAGGCAACCGTATCCGAAAACCGGATACGGTTGTTTTTTTCTTTTTGAAATTTGAAAGAATAAAAACATGCATTGTGGGGTTAACAAAATTCCCATTATGTGGGACTACCCGTATATCCACATGACCTATACAATGACGGCATCATTGATCTGTGAGGAATTCGCATGAAACACATACCATTTGGAACAACCGGAGAGATGGTCAGCCCGTACTGCCTGGGGACTATGATTATGGGGACGCAGACTGACCGTCCCACCTCGTTCAAAATGCTGGACCGCTTTCTTGATCTGGGAGGCAACTTCCTGGACACGGCCAACTGTTATGCCTGGTGGTCAGGCAAAACAGCCACCGGTGATGAGAGTGAATCCCTGCTGGGCGATTGGATGCGCGAGCGGGGCAATCGGAATGAGGTATTCCTGGCTACCAAAGGCGGAGCCCGTTTGAAATCCATTAACCGGGTACGTGACGCGCAGGGGAACGTCGCCTGGGACAAAGTCGTTGACAATTATGAGTATCTCTCCACGCACGCGCTGCGGAAAGCGGCAGAGGACAGCCTCCGCCGGCTGGGGACAGACCACATCGACCTGTATTATGTGCACATTGACGACCGCCGCACCCCGCAGGAGGAAACCCTGGAGGTATTGAACAATCTTGTAAAAGAAGGCAAGGTGCGATATATCGCCTGCAGCAACTTCCGCACATGGCGCATGGAACGCGCCCGTTCGATCAGCGCATCCAATGGTTGGGCGTCCTTCACAGCCATTCAGCAGCAGTATTCCTACCTGCGTCCAAAAGCCGGAGCGGATTTTGGGATCAACGTCAATGTGGATGAAGAACTGCTGGACTATCTACGCGCCAACCCCGATGTCACCCTGATGGCTTTCTCCCCCCTGCTTAAGGGCATCTATGACGATGAAAAGAAGCGTGCCGCCTACTACAACTGGCATCTGTTCAATACAGACGATTCCCGCGCCCGGCTGGATGTGTTAAACCGCATGGCCAGGGAAATGAATATCTCCAACAGTCAATTGGTGATGGCCTGGCTGCTGCATCATGAGCCGCGGGTCATCCCGATCGTCGGCGTGCGCACTTTGGAGCAGTTTGATATCGCCATGAGCGCGCTGGATATCCGGCTGACACCGGAGCAGATGGATTTCTTAAATAAGGCATCTGCTTAATAAGCTTTCGGTTTCTATAAACCCATTTATACATAGCAGGGCGGGTAGTGGTATTGCCCGCCCCGGTTTAATTAATTCTGGCTTATGTCCGTGTGTTACCGAATAAAAACGCCTCTATACTCGTTATGTATATAGAGGTTGACAAAACGTGAGCGTACCCGAACCAAACTCTGAGATCGAAGAAGACCTACTGGCCCGCGCCATTGATGGCGACCGCAACGCCTACGGCGAACTGGCCGCCCGGTGCTACCCGGCTGTGGTGCGCGTGGTCTACCGCCTGTGCGGCGACGCGCAGCTGGCAGAAGACGCGGCGCAGGAAGCCTTCATACGCGCGTGGACGAAACTGCCGGGTTACCAGTCGAAAGCCCCATTCTGCCGTTGGGTATACCGCATCGCTGTCAACATCGCACTGGATGTACTACGGCGCAAACCTCACGATAGCCTGGATGAAGACTCTTACGCCAATCAACTGGCTGGCAGCAGCCCCGACCCCGAAGCGGTCTACATAGAACGGGAGCAATCCGACCGTGTGCAGAAAGCCATCCGGGCGTTACCCGAAGGCGCGCGTGCAGTGTTGGTGCTGCGCGAATACGGCGGGTTGAGCTACGACGAGATCTCTTCCACTCTTGATATCCCGGCCGGCACGGTAATGTCGCGCCTCAACTACGCCCGCACCCGTCTGCGGGAGATGCTGCGCGAAGATCGCGCGGAAATGGAGCGTGTTTATGCCTGACCCGATCTTCAACAAACTCGGCGCTTATCTGGATGGTGAACTCAATTCGCGCGAAGCGGCTGCCGCTGAAGCCCATCTGAAAGTCTGCGTGGAATGCCGCGCCGAACTGGAAGAACTCCGCCGGTTATCATCCATACTGGAAGGCAGCCCGGACCCGGAATTCCTCCCGGTACAGGAATTCAAGTCGCGGCTCATGCTTCAACTGCCGCGCCGTGAAGAATTGCCCCCGGTGGAAACCAACATACCCTTTCTGCTCTGGCTGGCTCCCTTAATGGTTATCATTTCTCTGGTATTCATCCAGGTGACTATAGGACTGACATCATTCATCACAACAGCCAGCCAGTTCGGGTTGTTCAACGGTTCAGCCACCTGGATGGCAGCCGCACCCCGGCAAATGGCATGGTTTACCGCCATTCAAACCCTGGGAGGGTATTCATCCAACCTCCCGGATATACCCGCCCTGCAGTTTCTCAACAATGCCGGCGTGTTCTCCTGGAATTTGTTCACCCGACTGCTGCTGCAAATTGCAGCGGCCGTCATCTACTGGGGAATCCTGATCTATATCCACCGCCGCGGGAATGCTCTGTTCACCGCAGAATAGTCAAACCGGAATGGCAATCATCTATTTATTACCGTCGTATTTAAAGAAAGAAGGAAACAACCATGAT
>JAAYYW010000178.1 GCA_012515195.1 Leptolinea sp. | reverse complement strand
GGGAAACGATCGAGATCAGTGGCTCTGGAACGGTAAACCACGAAGATCTGGCAAGTAAGGATGTGAAGGTGGATGTCAGCGGTTCCGGGGAGACGTTTGTGAATACGTCTGACACACTGGATATCGATATATCCGGCAGTGGGGATGTCACCTACACGGGGATATCGAAGGTCAGACAACATATCTCAGGATCAGGAGATATAATCTCACAATAATAATTTTGATATAGACCCCGGAAAAGTCCCGGGGTCTTTTTTTTCTTAACATCGTCTTCTTAAGACAAATAAAGAGAGCTCCCAAAGGTTGGTTTGAACGCCCATACGCTGATTTCAGACTGGCATATCAGCCAATTCAATAGTTGACTGCGTTCAACACAACACTGTCTGTCGGGAATGGATCTATGCTAAAGAGACATATGTGTTTTAAAAGAATGGTTCATAAGTAAGCTTCAAATTACCCATGAAAAAAACCAATTTGGCATGGCTGGATAGGTTGAAACGAGTGTATAAGAAAAAATCACCTTTCCCGAAGGGGGTAGGGGGATTTTATGGCGGAAAGGGCTGCTATCGCTCTGTAAGAGTCGCTTGCACTCTGTAAGAGTGGGATTCGAACCCGAAAATTTTTATAAACATGGCGGAGAGGGTGGGATTCGAACCCACGGTGACACAAGTGCCACAACGGTTTTCGAGACCGCCCCGATCGGCCACTCCGGCACCTCTCCGCGAAGATGTCCAATTATAGCAGGAAACTATCCGAGCTCCATGCTCTCACCCTGGTCCGGGTAGAAAACTGGTCCGAGGTTGTTATCCTTCAGTTTCTGGTCAAACTTGGCGGCGGCATCCTGCTCACCATGAACCAGTATGATCCGCTTGAGATTCGGTCCGGCAGACTTTGCGTAATTCAGAAGCATATTCTGCCCGGCGTGGGCGGAAAGGCCGCCGATGGTCGCGATCTCTGCGCGGCGTTTATATTCTTCGCCAAAGATCTTTATCTCTTTGTCGCGGTCAGCCAGTCGCCGGCCAAGCGTGTGAGGCGCCTGCCAGCCGACGATCGTAACCGTGTTGCGCGGGTCTTCAATGTTATTCTTCAAGTGATGCAGAATGCGGCCGGCCTCGGCCATGCCAGACGCGCTAATAATGACCATCGGTTCATTTCGTTCGTTAAGCTTCTTGGATTCCTCCACTGAGCTGACATAGGTAAGCATCGGAAAATCCAGTGCTAGATGATGCCCGCCGCGGATGAATTTTTGCGTCTCATCGTCAAAGTATTCTGTGTGATCTTTGAACACATTGGAAGCTTTCACAGCCAGAGGGCTGTCGACAAACACGGGAATGGGCTTGATTTCCCGCGCCTGGATCATCCGGTTTAACCCGTAAACAAGTTCCTGAGTGCGACCCACGGCAAAAGCCGGAACGATCACCTTTCCGCCGCGTTTGATCGTCTTTCTCACAATGTCGAGAAATTCATCATACGCTTCCTGCGGGTTTTCGTGGGATTTATCGCCGTACGTGCATTCTATCATCAGATAATCCACATTTTCGGGCATTACGGGGTCAACCAGAAGCGGCAGATCATTGCGGCCAATATCTCCGGAAAACCAGAATCGGAATCTCTTCCCATTTTCTGCGATATCAAGCACAATGGCCGATGAGCCGAGAATATGGCCGGCATCTACCAGGTGAGCTGTCACACCGTCGATTGGCGAGAATTCCTGGTTGTAATTTACCGGGCTGAAATGATCAGCCACCTTTTTGGCGTCTTCCTGAGTGTAGATGGGCTCCAATGGGGGTTCTCCCTTGCGGGCCCGTTTCTTATTCACATATTGCACATCCGATTCTTGTATGTATCCCGAATCCTGCAACATGATATCCCCCAGGTGGCAGGTAGCCGGAGTGGCGAATATCTTTCCTTCGTATCCCCTTTTGATCAGATTGGGAAGGTTGCCGCTGTGATCAATATGCGCGTGCGACAGTATCACCGCGTCCACGCTGCTCGGGTCAAAGGGGAAGTTCAGGTTTCTGTCATACATATCACTTCGTCGTCCCTGAAAGATACCGCATTCAAGCAGCAGACGTTTTCCATTGATCTCGAGAAGGTATTTTGAACCCGTAACCGTTCGGGCAGCGCCATAAAAGTGAATTTTCATTTTTTCTCCCTTGAATTAATAGCCTGAAGAATCTCAGACCCGAATTTTTCCAGACGATGGGGAAAGTTGGCCATGAGAGCAGCCAGCTCACTCTGTGCGCGTGGATTAACCGCGGCAATCTGTTCCATAACCTCTCGCGCAAGAATCACATCAGATTCCACATGGTACATGGCAGCGGTTTTTTTTCGCCAGCTTTTCAGGTTCTCATATCGCTCAATAAGCACATCATCTTTTTTGCTGCGGGAAGGCCGCCGGGGGGGATTGATATGCTGGCCTTGCCTGACACACTCCAGAAGACCGTCAATATGACGTTTCCGGAGTCGGGGAGGGAGGCCTTTGATATCGTCCAAATCTTCTTCTGTGGATGGCGAAATTTTGGCTATTTCGACCAGTACGCTGTTTGTTAGCACTTTAAATGATGGCACATTGGCTTTTCGTGCCTGGTTTTCACGATATTCAAACAGGAGTTGAAGGATCGCCATCTGTTGGGTGGTTAGATCTTCTCCACCACAGATTTTCCAGCAATTGTCTCCGTTTGGACGGGGAATTGGAGTGCGTTCCAACCGGTGGAAATCTTCTTCTGCCAATGCAGTGCGACCAGCTTCCACAAGCTCTTGTTTTATACGGTCACGCAACGGGATCAGGAAATGCGAATCCATGCGTGCGTAGGCAAGTTGCTCTGCTGGAATGGGGCGGATGCCCCAGTTGGCTCTCTGCCATTTTTTGTCCAGGGTGACGCCGAAGTGTTCCTCCAGCATGGCTGAAAGTCCGATCACCTTGCGCCCCAGAATTCGACCGGCGATCATTGTGTCAAACAGGTTGCGGAATTCAAAACCAAAATCCCTTTTCAGGCAGATCAGGTCATATTCACCCGCGTGAAATACCTTTTCTATATCAGGGTTGGCGAACAACCGTCCAAGTGGAGAAAGGTCTTTTAATTCCAGGGGATCAATCAGATAGTCATTATCGGATGTGGAAATCTGGATCAGACATACCTGTTCGCGGTAGGCGAAAAGGCTGTTGGATTCGGTGTCAACGGCAAAAATGGATGTTCTATTCAGAGATTGCGCCATCGAATCTAGAGATGATGGTGTAGCGATCCATAAAGGATCTTTCATTGCTGTTATGGACATGATTGTTGATTATAGTCTCAAACTATGCCAAAACCTCTCACTGCATTCGACCAGAGAGAAGAAATCCAGGTTTGTAAGCTGCTGGAGTTTTATGATCAGGGCATGATCATTTGATGTAAAAGCCTGCTGATCTGGTTTTCAGGGCGGGGCTGAAGCTGGCTGATTCTTCTGTATCGAATCGGGCGGTTTGGATGATCGTTCCAGGCAGTCCAGCCCATCATGCGAATGAAGAACTGCGGTAGATAGGAAGCAATAACTTTATACCCGCCATAGTTTCCATATGTCGCCACATAGGTCTGGCGGAGTTTAAGAGCAATCTTTAAATCCTCAATGGTTTTGCCGGGGAAATAGCTCGCGCCCTGACCGATCATCGAGATGATATGTGCATCACTACTACCGATCTGAGCAAGAGGAAGTTTGTTTGATTGTGCAATGGCTGAAAAATTACTGTGTGCGTAAATCAGCCCGCCATTAAATATCTCGATTCCAACCAGTACCTGACTGGCAAACGGATGCTTACAGGCTTTGCATATATTCTCAAAACTCAGGCTGCTGGCACCTTTGGCTTCTGGATGGGCCGCAATGGCTAATCCACCCTGCTCCCCGATCAACTGCAGGGTTTGAAGAAAAGAAAGGCCAGCCGGAACGCGCTTATGAAGGAACAAACCAAGCACATGCCCATCTGCAGAGGAGATTTCGCATCCCGGAATTACTTGTAAATTATAGGAAGGTGCGAGATCAATCGCCTGTGAAACCCCTTCCATGGAATTGTGGTCTGTGATCGCGATCACATCCAGGTTGGTGTGATCTGCTGTATATTTAAGTATGGCGGGAATACTGGATGTTCCATCAAAACTATGGATACTGTGAATATGAAGGTCAGCGAGGCCCATCCTGTAAACTCCCTGTTTTCATTTTCTTTATCATAAGTGGGAAATGTTTACCTTTCTCTAAAACTATGTAAAGGTTTTGTTAGTTATTCACGGACTATTATTAACAGGAATTGGCTGATTGCAGGGTTGAAAAATGTAAGAAATTGTGTAAGCTGTCATGTAAGAAAGGTGACAAATATCATAATCTGCTTGACATTGATTGAAAATAATCTATACTGTTTATGAGAGCGCTCCCAATTGTTCTTTTTACAACGAAATTGTTTTCTGCTTATGCCCGACACGGGCATATTTTTGCCTTATTTGTGAGAGCGCTCCCAAACACACCCCCAACCCCATGACCCTGACCCTCGAAGATATTGCCCGATTGGCCGGTACGTCCCGTTCCACGGTTTCCCGTGTGATCAATGGTGATGTAAATGTCAGCGTGGCTACCCGTCAGAGAGTCAAAAAAGTAATCAATGAGCTAAATTTTCAACCCAACCTGGCAGCCCGGGGGCTTGCATCGGGACAAACTCATATTCTGGGTCTCATTGTACCCATGAACGTTGGCTCCATTTTCTCGGACCCGTTCTATCCGCTCCTGATCCAGAATATTTCAACAACCTGCACGCAACGAGATTATTCGATCATGTTGTGGCTGGCTGCACCAGAGTTTGAACGCCGCACAATCCATCAAGTTCTTTACAACGGTCTGATCGACGGTGTCATTGTGTCCTCCATGTCTTTGAACGATCCCATCATTCAATCCCTCGCAGAAAGCAACCTGCCATTTGTGGCCGTTGGGCGCAATCCCAATGACGATAAGACATGTTACGTAGACGTCGATAACTTCAACGGGGCACGTGCGGCGGTTAATCATCTATACAAACTGGGACGGCGCAGAATTGCCACCATCGCCGGTCCTCGCGATGTGATCGTGGGTGTTGACCGTCTGCGCGGCTACCAGGCTGCTTTAACGGAAAATGGGCTGGACTATGACCCGGATCTGGTGGTTGAAGGTAACTTCTCCGATGAGGGCGGTTACGCGGCGATGCAATCGCTGATGCCAAGAAAACCGGACGCGGTATTTGCCACCAGTGATGTGATGGCGGTGGCGGCTATACGCGCCTTGCAGGAAGCAGGATACCGGGTTCCGGAAGATGTGGCTGTGATCGGTTTTGACGACATATCACTCGCTTCCCGTAGCATCCCCGCGCTCACAACTGTCCGGCAGCCCATAGATATGGTCGGGGCGGGTGTGGTCAATATGTTGATCGATATGATCGAGCACCCGACATCTGAAACACACACCATGGTTCTCCCGACCGAGTTGATCATCCGCTCTTCCTGCGGGGCGGAACTGGTGAAAGAAAAAAGTCTTTGATTGAAAAAATGAAGCAAACATTTCTCAAAACGGAGTTTTATTCTTAATGTCCATTGATCCATCCTTGCACACCATACCATGGGAAGATCGCCCGGCCGGTTGTTCGGATGTTGTCTGGCGCTACAGCCAGAATCCGATTATTCCACGCGACCTGATCCCAACCTCTAACAGTATCTTCAACAGCGCGGTTGTTCCATTTAACGGTGAGTTCAGGGGTGTGTTCCGGGCGGACAACAAAAAACGTGAGATGAATCTACACAGTGGTTCATCGAAAGATGGCATCCATTTTACGCTTTCGCATGAACCGATCGAATGGATCCATGACGATCCGGAATTGGCCAAATTTGAATACCGTTATGATCCCCGCGTAACCTGGATCGAAGACCGTTTCTATGTAAGCTGGTGCAATGGATTTCATGGCCCCACAATCGGTCTCGGCTATACCTATGATTTTGAAGAATTCCATTTTCTCGAAAACGCGCTGTTACCCTTTAATCGTAACGGCGTTTTATTTCCCCGCCGGATCAACGGAAAATATGTCATGTTCAGCCGTCCCAGTGACAATGGCCACACCCCGTTTGGCAACATTTACATTAGCCAGAGCCCCGATATGATCCACTGGGGTGAGCATCGTTTTGTCATGGGGACTAAAGACGGCTGGCAGCATACCAAGATCGGCGCAGGCCCGACACCCATTGAAACAAAAGAAGGCTGGCTGCTTTTCTATCACGGCGTTCTGACATCCTGCAACGGTTTTGTTTACAGTTTTGGCGCTGCTCTTCTGGATATTGAAAAACCATGGAAGGTGATCTATCGGGGCGCGCCTTATTTACTGTCTCCCCAGACCTATTACGAATGTGTGGGAGATGTTCCAAACGTGGCTTTTCCCTGCGCATCGCTATACCAGGAATCGACTGGCAAAATCGCCATTTACTACGGTGGCGCAGACACGGTAACAGCCCTTGCATTCTGCAAGGTTGATGAAGTTCTTGATTTTCTTAAGAAAAACTCAGAACTATAAATACTGTTCTATCAAGAAGGAGGTGGTTGCTTTAGCCCTGTCAAACAGTTCACGAGGGCATACAGGAAAAGGAAAAGGATGAGGTAAGGAAGATCATGCAGTGTAGTAAAAAGGCGCTGACTTTCCGTTAAAAAGAATCAGCGCCCGGTCGCTGGGAACCAGACAAAGAGCATAACTCTTGTTCGGTTTCCGAATTCAATCATACTATAGAAAGTTTTTACTATAGGAGAAGATGTGATGCAGAAACTACCTAAGACATTCATTTTTGTCGTTGTCGTTCTTGCTATGGTTTTAACCGCTTTCCTTCCCGCCAGCAGCGCGGCAGCTCCGTCTGCCGTTGAGTATCCCCGCAACGAAACCCTGTATACCAGCGGTACGCAGTGGGGCGCTCCCTCCAGCTGGAACCCCCTGAACGGCGGCGGTTACGCCACGGGTACCCTGGGCTTGTGCTATGAGACCCTGTTCATCTACGATCCCCTCGCTGACAAATTCACCCCCTGGTTGGCTGAATCTGACAGCTGGGCTGATGCCACTACCTACGTAGTCAAACTTCGCAAGGGCATCAAATGGACCAATGGTCAGCCTCTGACCGTCGATGATGTCAAATACACTTTTGATATCGCCGATCCCAATGGCGAAACCAAAGCTGGACTGGCTTACACCGGCCTCTGGAACTTCCTGGAAAAAGTTGAAGTTAACAAAGACACCAACGAAGTCACCTTCAAATTCAAAGCCGATCCGGCTTACCAGGAAGTTGGTTTCTACATGTGGCAGACCCCCATCCTGTCCAAGGCTTTATGGGCAACCAAAAAAGTTGAAGACCTGGTTGGTTCTGAAAACAGGCCACCTGTTGGTACAGGCCCCTACAAATATCAGGCACACGATCAGGACCGCATGGTCTGGGTTCGCAATGATGCCTGGTGGGGCAAAGACGTCTTCGGCAAACTACCCGCCCCGAAATACATTGTTGACATCGTTAACGGCAGCAACAACGTTGCTCTCGGTAAAATGCTCCAGGGTGGTCTGGACCTCAGCAACAACTTCCTGCCCGGTGTCGCTTCCCTGGTCAATGGTGGTTACGCTGTAAAAACCTACTACAAAGAAGCCCCCTACATGCTTTCCGCCAACGTGGCTGCTCTGATCATCAACGAACAGGTCAAGCCCCTCGATGATGTCAAATTCCGCCAGGCTTTGGCCTGGATGGTCAACATCAACGATATCGTTGAAAAAGACTATACCGGCATCGTCAAAGCTGCCGATCCCACCGGTCTGCTCCCCATCTGGGACAAATACATCGACAAAGCCCAGGTAAAAGAACTCGGTTGGACCTATGATCCCGAAAAAGCCAAAGCCATCCTCGACGAGGCTGGTTACAAAGATGTCGATGGCGACAAATTCCGCGAAGCCCCCGATGGCTCCAAGATCGCCCTGAAAGTCACCTGCCCCTCCGGCTGGACCGACTGGATGGCCGCCATTCAGATCATCTCCCGCGATGCCAAAGCTGTTGGCCTGAACATCGAACCTGAATACCCGGATTACGGCCCCTGGCGTGATGCCCAGTTGAAGGGCACCTTCGAACTCTCACTGCAGAACGAAGCCCAGATGTCCTCCACTCCGTGGTCATACTACAAATGGGTCTTCCAGAACCCGATCGAAAACATCGCCACCGCCCAGTACGGTAACTACGGCCGCTATGAGAACAAAGATGCCTTTGCCATGGTTGACGAATTGGACAAAGTGAAAGTTGGTGACGAAGCCAAGATTAAGGAAATCGCCTCCAAGCTGCAGAAGATCACCATGACCGAAATGCCCACCATTCCTCTGTGGTACAACGGTCTGTGGGCCCAGTACAATGACTCTGTCTGGACCAATTGGCCAAGTGCCGATAGTGACAATCACACTCTGCCCGCCACCTGGCGCGGTTACTGGAATATGTCCGCTATTCAGATGCTCCTTGCTCTGGAACCTGTTGCAACCAAGTAACAGCTAGCTTTTTCACCCCTCCTTCCCGGGTTTTCCAGGTGAAGGAGGGGTGGTTTTTTGTACGGTTTCAGAACAAGAGAGGAGGCAACGTGAGTCGCTATTTTGGTAGAAAACTTGTGATTTATGCGCTCACCTTTTTTATCGCTGTAACGATAAACTGGATGATCCCACGTTTCATGCCCGGTAATCCTGTCGATATCATGATCTCACGGGCGGGGTTGCGTGGCAGCGGTGTTGAATTAATGTATACGTATTACATGGATGCGTTTGGATTGGACCTCCCGGTATGGAGGCAATACTTGAACTTCTGGATTGCCATTTTCCACGGCGATCTGGGAACAAGTATTTCCATGTTTCCAAAACCTGTCCTTCAGGTGATCACAGAAGCTGTTCCTTATGATATCGCTTTGCTTGTTCCTTCAATTACCCTGAGTTGGATTGCCGGTAATCGATTTGGATCCATTGCAGCCCGTAATAAAAAGTTGGATAACACATTATTACCCATCGGTTATGTTCTTACGGCTGTACCCTATATGTGGCTGGGCATTTTACTGGCCTGGCTTTTCTGTATTGTCATTCGCATATTCCCGCTTGGCGGCGGATATAGTTTCACCATGCAGCCCAGCCATTCCATTGAATTTTACTGGAGCCTTGTCCAACACTGGTTTCTGCCCTTTATCTCGCTTTTCATTGTGCAATTTGGCGGTTGGGCTATTGGTATGCGTAATCTGATTATCTATGAATTGGAAGCAGATTACTCTCACTATCTGGAAGCGCTTGGCGCCCCGAAAAAATTGATCCGAAATTATGCCTTCAACAATGCCATTCTTCCGCAGATCACCGGTGTCGCGCTACAAGTCGGCGTGATTGTCACCGGCGCGCTGGCTACCGAGGTTGTGTTTGCCTATCCCGGTATTGGGTACCTGTTGTTGCAGGCTATCCACAACCAGGATTATTTCCTCATCCAGGGCTGTTTCCTCTTCGTCGTCATTGGTGTGCTGTTGGCGAATTTCATTGTTGATCTCCTCTACGTAATCGTTGATCCTCGGACACGTGCCGGCATGCAGGGAGGTGCGGAATGAAAAAGAAAAATGAAATGCTTTACTTCGCCTTCCGCAATACCAAGCTGCGTATCGGGCTGTCCATCCTTCTTTTCTTTATTTTTTTGATGATCGTCGGACCACATCTGACGCCGTATAAACCGGCAGATTTTGTCGGCCCTTCCTCTGCTCCACCTTCAAAGGAATTCTGGTTTGGCACCACGACCTTTGGTGAAGATGTTTTCACTCAATTCGTCTACGGACTGGCGCCTACATTCCTTGTTGGTATTGTAGGCGGCAGTATCGGTACGCTGCTTGGAATGCTTATCGGATTCATAGCCGGGTATCGCGGCGGTTTCGTGGATGAAGTGCTCAATGTGCTGACCAATGTAGTCCTCACGATCCCCGTCCTGGCACTTCTGCTGGTGCTTGTGGCATATATACCAGTCCGTGGAGTTCTGATTGAAGCGGTGTTTATCGGAGTGACATCCTGGCCGTGGGCGGCACGTGCTATCCGCGCCCAGACCTTCAGCCTCAGGACCCGTGAGTTTGTTGGATTGGCAAGACTGAGCGGAATGAGCTCGACCAAGGTCATTTTTACTGAGATCGCTCCCAATATGGCCTCATACCTCTTTATGACCTTCATCTTGATGTTCGGTAATGCCATCCTGAACGCGGCCACGCTCGACTTCCTTGGCCTTGGCCCCACAGAAGGTGTATCCATGGGAACCATGATGAATCTTGCTGTTCAGTGGAGTGCGTTGATGCTTGGTTCATGGTGGTGGTTCTTACCCCCCGGTATAGCCATCACCGCGATTGTTGGCAGCATGTATGTTATGAATGTCGGGCTCGATGAAGTCTTTAACCCGAAATTGAGGGAGATGTAACCATGAGCCTGAGAACTGAAAACCTTACAATTTATTACCAGACAATCAATGGGAATGTCCGCGCGCTCGAAGATGCCAGTTTTTCTCTGGCAGATGGTGAAATCATGGGCGTTGCGGGCGAATCGGGTTGTGGAAAATCCACTCTGAGCAATAGCTTGATCTACCTGCACACGCCAATGAAATATATCCGCGGCCGTGTTTTCCTGGATGACGAAGAGTTGTTTATCCAGGATTCGGCCAAGATGGATTCTGTCCGGTATAAAAAGATCTCAGTGATCCCCCAGTACGCGATGAATGCCTTAAACCCGACCCGAAAGATCGGGGCCATGATCAAGGATCTGATCAAGTCGAGAAATGAAGATTTTGACAGGGTTATGCCCCAACTACAAAATCGACTTGAACTGGTGAAACTGGCGCCGGATGTGCTTAATATGTATCCATTCGAGCTTTCCGGTGGCATGAAACAGCGAATGGTCATGGTCATATCGACCCTGCTTGATCCATCGCTCCTTCTGGCCGATGAAGTTACATCAGCCCTTGATGTTTCAAGCCAGAAAGCCGTGGCAGAAATGCTGGTGGGTTTCCGCGATAACAAGATCGTCAAAAGTATCATGATGATCACCCACGACATATCCATTCTGTATCAAACGGCCAACTCCATCATGGTCATGTATGCAGGCCAATTGGCGGAGAAGGCTTCCACGGAAATCATCATTAATTCGCCCCGGCATCCCTACACAAAACTGTTGATTTCATCTCTCCCAAGCGTGGGCGTTCGGATTGACGAACACCGGCTGGCAGGTATTCCGGGAAATCCACCGTTGCTGCTCAATCCTCCCACCGGATGCCGGTTCCGCGATCGCTGCCCGGTTGCTTTTGATAAATGTGCTGAGGTCCCTCCGTTTGTTGAAATCGAGAAAGGTCACTTCATTGCCTGTTGGAGGGAGGTTAAAAGTCATGCTTAAACTGGAAAATATCACAAAAGTCTATCGCACGGGAACCTTTGGCGGTAAAGAATTCAAAGCGGTAAAGAACGTAAGCTTTGATATTAAAGACGGTGAGATCGTTTCTCTGATCGGAGAGAGCGGCAGCGGCAAGAGTACGATCGGGAAGATGATCCTTCGCTTGATCGCCACCAATCGTGGCCGTATCCTCTTCAACGGGCAGGACGTATCTAAGATAAAAGAAGAGCATCTCAAAGATTACTACCGTCAGGTACAGGGTGTCTTCCAGGATCCCTTTAGCACCTACAATCCGATCTTTAAAGCCGACCGTATTTTTTCGATACTGCATGAAGAGTTTTATCCGGCTATGCCAAAATCCGAATGGAAGGATCGGGTGGATAATGCCCTGAAATCTGTCGGTATGAATCCAGCCCATGTGTTGAACAAATTTCCTCACCAACTCAGCGGCGGCCAGCTGCAACGCTTCCTTATCGCACGCACACTGTTGCTGGATACCAAATTCCTGGTAGCGGATGAGATCATCAGCATGCTGGATGCATCAACCCGTATTGATGTTTTGAATCTGCTGTCTGATCTGCGCTCAAAAGGGCTTTCGGTGCTCTTTATTACCCATGATCTATCACTTGGGTATTACATAAGCGAACGGGCTGTCATCCTGTACAAGGGGTGTGTTGTTGAGATCGGAGAGACCAAGAAGATCTTTGATAATCCGGTTCATCCATATACCAAAATGTTGATGTCCAGTGTGCCCCGTCTGGACAAGAAATGGGAAGATATTGAAGTCGAACTGACCGAAAAGAAACCCATGCTTCCTGATGGCTGTGTTTTCTATGAACGTTGCCATTCTGAATACAAAACGGACGAGTGTGCGAAGTTTTCGCCTGAACTTGTCAACATTGGAGATAATCACGCGGTGGCATGTGTGTGCTGCAAGCGGTAAAATATGATGCTGAAAAACCGGGGTTTGCGAAAAAGTCAAACCCCGGTTTCATCCATCGGGCATCCCTATGCAGCACTGGTCTACCTGCTGAGGTGTACGATAAAACTGGCGGAATTTAATTTTATGGAAGTTGAAAAAGTGATCCGAGGAGGAATACATGCGTTACGGATATTTTGATGACAGCACCCGCGAATATGTCATCACCCGGCCGGATACACCACTGCCCTGGTTCAATTACCTGGGTTGTGAGGAATATTTCGGTTTGATCTCACACACTGGTGGCGGTTATTCTTTCTACAAGGATGCCCGGTTGCGCCGATTGTCCCGATATCGTTATAATAATGCCCCCATGGATATTGGCGGTAGATACATATATCTTCGGGATATGGAAAGTGGCGATTACTGGTCGCCCACCTGGATGCCCGTCCGAAAAAAGTTGGACGAGTATACCTGCCGGCATGGCATTGGTACCACAAAAATCTCATCGAAGTATGCAGGAATTTCCGCCGAGGTTCTCTATTTTGTGCCTTTGGGCCAAAACCTTGAGGTCTGGCGGTTGCGGGTTAAGAATCTGCGTAATACCCCCGCAAAACTGAATACGTTTGGTTCCATTGAATTTTGCCTGTGGGATGCCAATGACGACGCCACCAACTTCCAACGAAATTACAATGTGGGAGAGGTGGAGATCGTTGACAATGTGATCTACCACAAGACTGAATATCGGGAACGGCGCAACCATTTTGCTTATTTCACTTCCTCGGCGCCGATGAAGGCTTTTGATACCCAGCGCGAAAACTTTCTGGGTGTTTTCAATGGATACGATGCTCCTCAGGCCGTTGCACGAGGTGAATGTTACAACAGCCATGCCCACGGCTGGGCGCCTGTTGGTGTAATTCAGAGTGAATTGGATCTGAAGCCGGGCGAAGAACGCGAGATCATTTTCCTGCTAGGCTATACAGAAAATCCTCAGAGCGAGAAATTTGAAACTCCCGGCAAGCAGATCATTAATAAAACTCGTGCTTTGCCGGTAATTCAACGGTTCACTCAATCAGGTGAAGTGCAGGTCGCTCTGGATACATTGCAGAAATACTGGGATTCCCTGTTTTTACGGTTGCAGGTCGCCACTCCCGATGAGCACACGAATCGTATGGTTAATATTTGGAACGCATACCAGTGCATGGTGACATTCAATATGTCGCGTTCCGCCAGCGGATTTGAAACCGGTATTGGGCGGGGAATGGGTTTCCGTGATTCCACCCAGGATCTGTTCGGTTTTGTCCACATGGTTCCGGAACGGGCACGTGAACGTCTGCTCGATATCGCCTCCACACAGCTTGAGTCTGGCGGCGCGTATCATCAATACCAACCACTGACAAAACGCGGCAATGACGCGGTTGGCGGTAATTTTAATGATGATCCGCTTTGGCTTGTTCTTGCTGTATGCGCTTATGTCAAAGAGACGGGTGATACGGCCATCTTGGGCGAAATGGTCTCCTATGACAGTAAGCCCGGCAGTGAAAAACCCCTGTATGAGCATCTCCAACGGGCGATCCAATACAACCTCGACAGGCTTGGACCGCATGGACTTCCGTTGATCGGTCGCGCGGATTGGAATGATTGCTTGAACCTCAATTGTTTCTCCTCTGAGCCGGGCGAATCATTCCAAACAACCACCGGCAAAGATGGAAAAGTGGCTGAATCTGTGTTTATTGGCGGCATGCTCGTTCTTGCGGCTACAGAGATGGCGGCTTTGTCAGGATATTTGAACATCCAGAAGGATGTGGATTTTTATACCGGGGTCGCCCGTAACATGGAGCCGGTCGTCACCAGTCATGGTTGGGACGGCGATTGGTTCCGCCGCGCGTATGACGATTATGGAAATCCGGTAGGATCTTCCACCTGCGAGGAAGGCCAGATCTTCATCGAACCGCAGGGTATGTGCATCATGGCCGGGGTCGGACTAAAAGACGGTAAAGCCGAAAAGGCGTTGCGTTCAGTCGAAAAGCGACTGGCTACCGAGCACGGTATTGTGGTTAATAACCCCGGGTATTCCCAATACTATCTACACCTGGGCGAGATAAGCTCCTATCCGCCTGGATATAAAGAGAACGGCAGCATTTTTTGTCATACAAATCCCTGGATCATGATTGCTGAAACAAAACTTGGACATGGCGAAAAAGCCTTCGATTACTATAAACGTATCTGCCCTTCGGTGCGGGAAGCGATCAGCGAAGTGCACCGTACAGAGCCATATGTGTACGCGCAGACGATAGCTGGCAAGGAAGCCCCGACACAAGGCGAAGCCAAGAATTCCTGGCTCACTGGAACGGCTGCCTGGAATTTTGTGGCTATTACGCAGTATATCCTGGGGGTAAAGCCGGATTACAAGGGTCTTTCCATCCAGTCGGTATTCCCGGAAGCATGGAAAGATGTGAAAGTAAACCGTCTTTTCCGCGGCGTGATGTATGAGATCCATATGCAGCGTGTGGGTACGGGCAATGATGTTGAGGTCAGTGTAAATGGCAATAGGCTTGATTCGAATACAATCCCGCTGCCCCCGGCGGGAACATCAAGCCTAAAAGTGGAAGTTAAGATCGGCAAGGCGTAGAGGTTTAATCCACTCACAGATTTGTCAGGCAGCCTGGTTTGTTTGACAGACAACGGCTGATTGTAAGAATCTCTGAACATAAAGCGACCACCGGGTATGTGCCGGGTGGTCGCTTTATAGTGAATACTTTCTCTTGTCCCGAAAAACAGTAGAATAGAGTAGGTGTGAATCATCCCATAGAGGAGCCATATGACAGAAGAAGATCCCCGGGTTCTCCATCTGCGAGATATTCGAAAGAAAGCCCGCGAAGCGGGTGGCACGGATCGCGTAAGCCGTCAGCATGCCAAAGGGAAAAATACAGCACGTGAACGTCTGGATGTTCTGCTGGATACTGGCAGCTTCTCGGAAATCGAACCGTTTGTGACAGCCCGTCCAGATCCCGGAACTAATACACCGGAGACCTTTCTGGGTGATGGCGTGGTCACCGGTTATGGGAGGATTGACGGCCGCCCTGTTTATGTGTACGCCCAGGATTTCACTATCCAGGGTGGTGCGCTGGGGGAAATGCAAAGTCATAAGATCTGCCGGGTGATGGATCTGGCCGCGCAGTGCGGCGCTCCAATCATTGGGCTCATCGATTCCGGCGGCGCTCGTATTCAGGAAGGTGTGCGAAGCCTGGCCGGCTATGCAGAAATTTTCCGCCGGAATGCCCTGTATTCCGGTATCATCCCGCAGATCAGTCTGATCATGGGACCCTGCGCTGGCGGCGCTGCTTACTCACCCGCAATGACTGACCTCATCATCATGGTGGAAAAGCAATCGTATATGTTCCTCACCGGACCGGATGTGATCAAATCAGTTACCGGCGAGATCGTAGATTCGGAAGTTCTGGGTGGAGCTGAAACACACTTAAGTGTCAGCGGATTGGCTCATCTGACAGCGCCGAATGAACAAACAGCCCTGGATATTTGCCGGCGGGTGCTCGGATATTTGCCGTCAAACCATTTGGAAGATCCCCCGGCTGGTAAACCGGAAGACCCTGAACGATTGTGCCCTGTTTTGAACAATCATGTCCCCATTGATGCATCAATTCCCTATAGCATGAACGAAGTCATAGAACAGATCGTGGATGATTGTTCATTCCTGGAATTTCAGGCTGGTTTCGCGCGTAATGTCCTTGTTGGTCCAGCACGTATGGGCGGACAGGTTGTCGGAATCGTTGCCCAGGAACCATCCGTGATGGCTGGAGTAATTGATATCGACGCGGCCGATAAAATGTGCCGTTTTGTGCGCTGGTGTGATTGTTTCAACATCCCAATCGTAACCCTGGTGGATTCGCCGGGATTCCTCCCGGGAGTGGACCAGGAACACCGTGGGATAATCCGCCATGGAGCTAAAGTACTGTATGCCTACTCAGAGGCCACTGTTCCCAAAGTGAGCATCATCACGCGCAAGGCGTATGGTGGCGCGTATGTAGTCATGTCCAGTAAATATCTGGGAACCGATGTTACCTTTGCCTGGCCCAGCGCCGAAATCGCCGTAATGGGGCCTGAGGGTGCGGTCAATATTTTATACCGCAAGCAGGTGGAGGCTGCTGAAGATCCAGCTGCCGAACGGGCGCGTTTGGTGCAGGAATACCGTGATACCTACCTGAATCCATATTCAGCTGCTTCATTGGGTGTGGTTGATGAGATCATTGAGCCGCAGGAAACCCGACAAAAAGTGATCGCTGCCTTACAGGCACTGAGAACTAAAGCGGTAAATCCACCGGTCCGACGACACGGAAATATCCCCGTATAGAAGGCTACTCATGTCAGATCTTCTTTTTCAAGGTTTGATCATCACCGGTATCGGTATGGGGCTTGTTTTTGTTGCCATAGTATTTCTATGGGGTTTGATGGCGTTGATGGTCCACCTTGACAGCCGCATCGGACAGGCCGTTGAGATGGTATCAACTCCGGCAGCCCGGGGAACAGGTACGAAAGACCAATCTGCGAAATCCCAGGCTGCTGCAGCGGCTGTCGCCGTTGCTCTCGCGAGTAAAAAGGTCAGGATAACAGTTTCAGAAATGGGATCTCATAGACCGGTGTCTGAATGGAAACAGGTCCAACGGGCACAGGTATTGCAAGAGAAATCGCGGGTCATTATGCATCGTCAGGATCGGAGGTCCTAATCCATGCGCTATTCGGTAAAGATCGGCGAACAAACCTTTTCGGTGGAGATCGAAGACCTTGATGCCCGCCCGATACTGGTCGATGTGGATGGAGAACGGATGGAAGTCTGGCTTGAAGAAGAACCAGCTCTGACGGCACATCCGGTAATAGCAGAAAAACCCCGACCGGTGGAAAAGAACAACGTTCCACATCCATCGGCGCCACAGCCGCAGACTGGAGTTGCTCAAGGTGCCGTGACGGCGCCCATACCCGGTGTGATCGTGGAGGTTAAAACATCCGTGGGACAGTCGGTCAACAGGGGCGACGAGTTGTGTGTGCTTGAGGCTATGAAAATGAAAAATTCCATTAAAGCGGTACGCGCTGGAGTTATATCCCGTGTAAATATCCAGGCAGGTGATCAGGTGGGTCACGGGCAGGTTTTGATGGAATTCGCTGATTGAACTGAGGCTTAATGGATCTGAGCGGACTGATCGCAGAGATTTCCAGAGGGTTTTCCTCATTCACGGCTGGCAACGCGTTTATGATCGCCGCCGGGATTGTCTTGATCTATCTGGCTATCAAGAAGGAATATGAGCCGGTACTGCTTCTGCCGATTGGTTTTGGCTGCATCCTGGCCAATATTGGAATGTCAAATCAAACCGGACTGTTCAAGATCTTATATGCCGCGGGTATCAGTACTGAACTTTTTCCACTGTTGATCTTTATTGGTGTTGGAGCCATGATCGATTTTAGCCCGCTGCTTTCCCAGCCCAAAATGGTATTGCTGGGTGCGGCTGGACAATTTGGAATTTATGCCTCGCTGCTGTTGGCCATCTTGCTGGGGTTCCCCCTGAATCAGGCGGCTTCCATAGGTGTTATCGGTGCCATAGATGGCCCGACGGCTATTTTTGTCGCCACCAAACTGGCACCGGAATTACTGGCACCCATTGCGGTTGCGGCCTATTCGTACATGAGTCTCATTCCCATCATACAACCACCAATCATGCGTCTGATGACCACCCGGCGTGAGCGACTTGTGCGTATGGAGTATTCTCCACGGCCTGTATCCCAGCGTATCCGTGTGATCTTCCCCATTGCTGTCACGATTATTGTCAGCCTGCTGGCTCCAGATGCCGCACCATTGATCGCAACATTGATGCTTGGGAATCTGCTTCGGGAAAGCGGTGTGGTTGACCGGTTAAACAAATCCGCCCAGAACGAGATCATCAATATTGCCACTTTGTTCCTGGGGCTTACCATTGGTTCCACAATGACAGCTGCCAGTTTTTTGAACTTGCAAACCTTTTATATCCTGCTGCTTGGTTTGCTGGCATTTGTCATTGATACTGTCGCCGGATTGTTGTTCGGCAAGTTGATGTGCTGGTTAAGTGGATATACCATCAATCCTCTGATCGGTGCCTGCGGGATCAGCGCGTTTCCCATGGCAGCCCGCTTATCGGCCCGTATGGCGCAGGAGGAGGATTTTGACAACTTTATTCTGATGCATGCCATGGGTTCGAATACCGCGGGTCAACTTGGAAGTGTTATAGCTGGGGGACTACTTCTAGCCCTGGTTTCTGCTTTTCACTAGTACGGGAGTGTAAGATGCCTGTCTTGCCATCTGGAATAAGTATTGAGCTTGTTCCGAAAACTCGGGAGATCAATTTCATAAATTCAGCACCCGATGCTGGTTATTTCTGGATCGACTCCTCGCAGGACCTGGAAGATTTCTCTCATCTTCCAGGGGAATCGGAAAACAGCCGACCGATGGAACAGGTCCCTTTACCTTCATCGGTGGATGATTTTAAAAAATATGTATCAATCGATAAAGTGGACGTGTCTGGATTTCGTCAAAAAACCGGTTGTACCCTTGATACTTTCCCACCCAGTAATTTTCTTTCACCTGCCGACAGGAAGGAGTGGGGCGAATGGGTTAAGAGCGAACCTGTGGGTTTGTATCTTGAGATCAAGATGGAAGAGTGTTTTGATCAGGTCGAATACCTGAACCGTCTTGAGGTATGGGAATCCGGGCGGACTGGTACTGAAAAAGAGCCTTCCAGTTTGGTCAAACGGTTTGACCTGTTTCTTGAAAATGAACCCCCCGATGAAAAACGGAAACGACATGAACGCAATACCCGACGGGCACTGAAGTATATCGAACGTCTGACTGCCATGGATGTTATTGATCCAAACGCCCAGATTACCTGGGTTGATCTTTTGCTTGAACAATACGAAATCACCCAGACCTGGCATACAGGAGAGATCATACTGAGCAGGCGGTGGAAGGAATGCCCCGAACAACTGGCCTATCATATTGGTTATTTGAAATGCCTGTTTGAGCAGAAGAAATACACAGAAGTGGAAAAAGATACCTGGGAGGCGGTCAAGCAATATCCGCAAAACATTGAATACTGGCAGTTGTTGATCAGCATTTTTATTTTCCAGCAATTGTATGAAGAGGCTCTGCAGATCGTTACCAGCGCATTGGCGATAAACTCCAATAATCAGGTACTTCTTGATCTGCTTTATCAAATTGAGAATGTGATGGGAAGGATAGAGAACTCATGATCAGTCGGATGTGGCATGGTTACACAACAATTGAAAATGCGGATATTTATGAAAACATGCTAAAAGATGAGATATTTGTGGGGATTGGAGAACGCCGGATATCCGGGTATCAGGGAATACAACTATTCCGCCGGGAAATGAGAGACGAAGTTGAATTTATTACCATCATGTGGTTTGACACATTGGATGCGGTAAAGGATTTTGCCGGAGAGGACTATGAAAAGGCTGTCGTACCAGACAAAGCCCGTGCTGTTTTGAAACGCTTTGATGCCCGCTCACAACATTATGAAGTTAAAGCCGCGATGTAAACATACCCGGCGTCTGTTTTTTTGGCAGCTGACAGGTTGTAAAATCCAATGCCCTCTTGGTTATGGCAGTGGGGAACCATTTCTTAATGGTTTTCCACTGCCATTTTTTTGCTTTTTGGATTTTATGTAAACAATTCCATGGAACCATCTAAATAAAATCTACACAAATTCGTGATACTCTATTCACAATATTAAATGCTTTTCGTGTGTGTTTGGAGTAGAAATGTATGGGATACAAGATTCTGGTAGTGGATGACCAGTCGAGTGTGCGGCAATTGCTGCAGGATTATTTGACCGAGCATGGGTTTAAAGTGGTCACAGCCACAGATGGACAGAATGCCATCTATACCGCCCGCCATGAAGAACCAGACCTGATACTGTTGGATATCATGATGCCCCGGATGGATGGTTACGACTTCCTGCGTCAGTACCGGCAGGAACGCCAGACACCGGTGATCATCATCACAGCGCGTGAAGAGGAAACAGATGCGGTCGTCGGGCTTGAACTGGGGGCTGATGACTATGTGATCAAACCTTTCCGCATGCGAGAACTGGTGGCCCGTATCCATGCCGTGCTGCGCCGCCGTGAGGATGAACATGAAAAATTTTTCCTTTTCCGTGAGGGCGATCTAATCCTCGATGAACGTACTCATTCGATAACCGTGAAGAATGAACCTGTCTTGTTGACACCCATTGAATTTGACTTGCTGCGTGCGTTGATGCGGTCGCCTGGACGTGTGTTTTCCCGTTCTGAATTGATCAACCATTTGTCGGAAAGTGGTTTTTCCGGATTGGATAGCACATTGAACGTCCATATCCGAAATTTGCGTATAAAGATCGAGCCTGATCCAGCCAAACCCCGTTATATTGATACGGTGTTTGGAGTGGGTTATCGATTCCTGGCAGAAGAATGAAAATATCACAGAAGTCTCTTTATTGGAAACTATCACTGGCTTTCTTGCTGGTGGCTTTTTCCGCGTCCGCTGTGGCGGCTGTGTATATCCGGTTTTCCAGCCAGGAGAGTCTCTGGCAGCTTCTGATCGACCAGCAGAGCGAGTCTATGCAGCAATCGCTGGAAAACTTTTACATCGCGAATGGTTCGTGGGAAGGAGTACCGGAGATTTGGGATGAATTTCAGCGGCAGTTGATGCCCACACCTGATTCTCCTTCGATGGGACAGGTTAGTGAACCATTAGCAGAACAACCTCGCATGGATCGAGAGAGAAGAAATTTTTTTGGCCTGGCTGGAACGGATGGAGTTGTTCTGGTCCCGGTTGAACCAGATTTTCAGGAAGGTTCTCTCCTGTCCACTGAGGTTTTATCTGACAATACAGCCATAACTGTTAATGGTGAATTAGTTGGGTACATTCTACAAGCCCAACGGATCCCCCGTTTCAATCCGGAAGAGGCTCTTTTCCTTGAACGTACAAACCAGGCTTTGCTTCTTGGTGTGTTTACCGGGGTATTGTTTGCCCTGGTGGCCGGTGTAATCCTGGCCCGTACTCTTACAAGTCCGCTTCGCGATTTAACTCAGGCGGCAAAGAATATTGCGGAAGGTCAACTGGAACAGGAGGTAAAGGTCACATCGAAAGATGAGATCGGTCAGCTGGCATCCACGTTCAACTTGATGAGCCGTGAGGTGGCCAGGGCTAACGCCTCGCGCCGCCAGATGACGGCTGATATTGCCCATGACCTGCGCACACCGTTGACAGTCATTGCTGGATACATCGAATCAATGCAGGATGGGGTGCTGCAACCCACCCCGGAACGCTTTGAATTGATCTACACAGAGATTGAACGTCTGCAAAACCTGGTGGGTGATCTGCGAATGCTTTCGCAAGCCGATGCTGGCGAACTGGCGCTGCACCCGCAGAAACTCAGTCCAGAATCCCTGTTGGACCAGGCGGCTGCGTTGTTCCAACATCATGCTGAACGGCAGTCTGTGTCGATCAAAGTGGACGCGATGCCCGATCTGCCGGAGATCGAGGTGGATGAAGCGCGTATGATGCAAGTACTGGATAACCTGATCAGTAATGCCCTGCGCTACACACCTGTAAATGGCCAGATCATTCTTGGTGCCAGCCTTATCGACAACCGGGTGGAATTGACCGTGCATGATAACGGTAGCGGTATTGACACTGCAGAATTGCCATTCATATTTGATCGCTTCCACCGCGTGGATAAATCGCGACACGCGGACGAGGGCGAATCGGGCTTGGGGTTGGCGATCGTCAGGGCGCTGGTGGAAAGTCAGGGCGGCAAGGTATGGGTGGAATCAGATGTTGGCAGGGGCGCCACGTTTATATGCGCTTTTGACGCGCAGGCGAAAAACATTCGAGACGCTTAGTCTACACACTCGAATTTTCGGCCTATAGGTGGAATGGTGTGGGGATCACCCTCTTACAGATTCCACATCTGGGGGTGTTTTTTTACCTACATTAGAAAGCTTAATAAAAATCAATATTTAAGCCAGCCGTACGATTATCCACATCGCATCTGTGTATAATTTTTTTAGCCTTGTGGAACCGTCCTGTCGTTGGCGGTTGCAAGAGCAGGGAAAGTCCGGTGTAAATCCGGCGCTGTCGCGCAGCGGTAATAGCCCGAATGCCTGTCCACAAGAATATCCACCCTTCGCGTCAAAGGGTTGGGGCGGAAAACGAAGATTATTCTCCTTCTCGTAACCGGCTCATCCTTTTCAGGGTGAGGCTGTTTATTTACAGGGAGATTTGACATATTCCATATAAATTTCAAGGGCCGGGCTATTCGATTCTAATTATTTCCATCGGCATATCTGGCAGGGAAGTTGCATCTTACCGGCATATATGGCGTAATGCACTGAAAAAACCATGTAGAAATGCCTGCCCGCGATAATCCAATAATTACTTGAAGCCACAAAGCAACTCATTACGACGACCTAAAAAACTAATGTTAGAGAGGGATGGCTATGAACATGGATGGATCACGATCATTTATGGTAGGTGTAACAAATCCTGGGGAAATCAAAACCACTGGGATGCCTGGCTTTCAATCGATCCAGAAGCGGGACGGCCGCGTGGATGAATTTGACATCGACAAGATCATGCTGGCCATCTTTAAAGCCGCGGAAGCTGTGGGCGGGAACGATATGGAGACGGCCCGCCACCTGGCTTTTCTAACCGTGGATTATCTTCGCAATGATAAAAAAGTTGTCATCCCGTCTGTGGAAGAAGTGCAGGATGCTGTTGAAAAGGTACTCATCGAGAATGGCCATGCGAAGACGGCCAAGGCATACATTCTCTACCGCGACCGGCGTACCCGCATCCGCGAGGGCAAGTCAGAGTTAATGGATGCCGTCGCAGAAACATTGGTGGAAACCAACCGTGAAAATGCCAATGTGGGTAATTCACCCTCGGCAAAAATGCTGCAGATCGCCTCTGCCGCCAGTCGGCATTATTACCTCTCGCGTCTGATACCGGAAGATATTGCCCTGGCGCATACCAGTGGCGACATACACATCCATGACCTTGATTTCTATGCCAAAACGCTTACCTGTATCCAGATCCCGCTTGGGCGTTTGCTGCATACCGGTTTCGATACCGGCCATGGCTATATCCGCCCGCCGCGCAGGCCCGGCTCCGCAGCCGCGCAGGCCGCGATCATCCTGCAGAGTTCGCAGAATGATATGCACGGAGGGCAGTCTTTTGCCTTCTTTGACCGCGATATGGCGGAGTTTGTGGAAAACGCCAGCGAGGACGATATCTATCAGGCAATGGAAGGGTTGGTATACAACCTGAACTCCATGCACAGCCGGGCAGGGGCGCAGGTGCCGTTCAGTTCCATCAACCTGGGCTGTGATACATCGGAAGGCGGCCGGCGGGTGACCCGCAATCTATTGCTGGCTTATGAAAAAGGGCTGGGACGGGGGGAAACGCCCATCTTCCCGAATATTATCTTTCGATTAAAAGCCGGTATCAACTTCAACCCCGGCGACCCGAATTATGACCTGTTCAAGCTGGCCATCCGCACCGCAGCCACCCGGATGAACCCGACATTTTCATTCATGGATTCGCCGCAAAATCTGCCATACGGTGACGAAGTGGCTTATATGGGCTGCCGTTCGCGGGTGATTGCCAACCGGCATGGAGAAGCGGTCAGTGACGGACGTGGCAACCTGTCATTTACCTCCATCAACCTGCCGCGCATCGCGCTGCGTTCCAATGGCAATGTGGATGCCTTCTATCACCTTCTCGAAGAGGCCATGACCCTGGTTGGCCGCCAGTTGATGCACCGTTACACCATCCAGTCGCACCTGAAAGTTAAAGATATGCCCTTCCTGATGGGGCAGGGTCTTTATATGGATTCAGGCCATCTGCAACCCAATGACGAGATCGGCATGGCTGCCCGTCATGGAACACTCTCCATAGGCTTTATTGGTCTGGCGGAAACCCTTACCATCCTTTCCGGCGCTACCCATGCCCGGTCGGAAGACAGCCGCAAAATGGGGCTTGAAATTGTCGGGTTCATGCGCCGGATGATCGACTTTTTCGCCGAACAGTATGATATGAACTTTACGCTATTGGCCACACCAGCCGAAGGCTTGTCCGGCCGATTTATCAAAATTGACCGCAAGATTTTTGGAACCATTCCCTGTGTAACAGACAAGGAGTACTATACCAACAGCTTCCATGTGCCGGTCAGTACGGATATGACGGCTTTCGAAAAATTGTCTATAGAAGGCCCGTATCACCATCTGACCAATGCCGGTCACATCAGTTATGTCGAACTGGAAGCTCCGCCCATCCACAACCTTGAAGCCTTTGAGGCAGTCATCCGTGCCATGGGACAGGTGGGAGTAGGTTACGGTGGGATCAATTTCCCGATTGATGAATGCCGGGTTTGCGGATACAGCGGTTTGATCGAATCGGAATGTCCGTCCTGCGGCTC
>JAAYYW010000177.1 GCA_012515195.1 Leptolinea sp. | reverse complement strand
TCTTACCATTCATGATTTCAGGTAAGTATAATATAGCGATGCTTAACAAGGAATCAGAGGCGTATCGACATTTTTTATTCTATCTGGTTGGACTTTTCCTGTTCAACATTTTCGTGATAAATACCGGGATTGTTGTTTTTGGACAGGATAAGACCCAACTGACCAACATCAATAGAGTTTTCATGGTGGATCCCAAGTATTCCGACTCCTGGGATCCGATGTTTCGCAGCCTTCGTGTTTTTTTTGAAGGTGAAGATCCTACGATCTACCAAAAAGTATTCTTTAACCAGAAACACAAATTCCAATATCCACCAACAAGCTTGGTGATCGTGGATGTTTTGCGTAAGATTTTTGACCCACGTGAATTAACAGGAACCGTTATTGACTGGATTTCCTGGTTTTGTTTGTGGGGGACTATTCTGTTTTCCATAATGATCTTTTTTGATGCATGCCATCTCTATTTCCCCGAAAACTGTTTGTCAACGTGGGTGAAGATTGGTTTGGCTGTCCTGCTAGCACTTTCCGGGTTGACATTCTATCCGATCAATCGGGCTTTTTTTCTGGGACAAATTCAGATTTGGTTGGACCTTTTTTTTGCCATAAGTTTGTGGTTGTGGTTAAAAAACAAAGAATCGGGAAGTAGTGTTTTTCTTGGGTTGATGTCCGTTATCAAACCACAAATGGGACTCTTTGTTATCTGGGGGTTACTGCGTAAAAGATGGAAATTTTGCGCAGGTATTGTGGGTGTTGTGACAGTTTTTCTGCTGACATCCCTGTGTCGATATGGGTTACCATCGCATCTGAAATATTTAGAGGTTCTTAGTTTTATTGGTCAGCATGGGGAAACATATTTCCCAAATCAATCTGTAAACGGTTTGATGAACCGGTTGTTGTTCAATGGGAATAATTTGGAGTGGGATGCGTGGCATTTCGCGCCGGAGAATGTGTTTGTCCGGGTAATAACGATCGTCACATCTATCCTGCTGCTCTTTTTTGCCTTTGCATTCAATCACAAATCAACAAAAGAAGGGTGGTTGTCTTTTGCTACTGCCGGATTGGTGTTCACACTCGCCTCACCGGTAGCCTGGGAGCATCATTACGGAATTCTGTTCCCCATTTTTGCGCTTGTTATTCCGAAGGTCTGGCAAATGAGAAACGAATGGAAATCAGGTCCGTTTCTGGCATTCCTTGCTTACATACTTACGGCTAATTTCTATCTCTTTTTAAACAGATTAGCTGATACACCCTGGAATTTTCTGCAATCGTATTTATTCTTTGGCGCGCTACTTGTTCTGGGAATACTGGTTAAATTGCAGGTGTTGGACGGAAAACTAACTCCGCAAGCGTGATGCCCGGTCCGTTAACCTCAACTTTATTGTCCACCCATCATTCTTGGACGGTATTGAAGCGCTTCAGCCAGGTGCGGAGAGGCTATCTTATCACTGCCGCAAAGGTCGGCAATTGTCCGCGCCAGTTTTAACACACGATGATATGCTCGGGCTGAAAGCTGTAGTTGGATACTCGCGCTTTTTAACAGTTTACGCCCGGCCTCATCCAATTCGCAGAATAGTCTTACTTCCGCCGGTCGCATATCGGCATTGCATGTTATTCCATTTACAAAATGCCCATCACTACTTCCGAATCTGATACGCTGTCGTTCCCGGGCGGATTCCACCCGGGACTGAATGATGCTGGATGATTCTCCGGTTCTATCACTGGACAGCTTATCATATTCGACGCGCGGAACCTGAATGTGAATATCAATTCGATCCAGAAGAGGACCAGAAATCCGTTTTTGATATTTGGTAACCGTGGAATCGGAACATGTGCACGGCCGTAACGGATCACCATAGTAACCACAAGGGCAGGGATTCATTGCGCCAATCAGTTCAAAATTCGCCGGAAACGTCAAGGAACCATTTGCCCGGCTGATGGTGACAACTTTATCTTCGATTGGCTGACGCATCACTTCAAGGACTCGCTGGCCAAATTCAGGCAGTTCATCCAGAAAGAGAATACCCCGGTGTGCCAGTGAAACCTCGCCAGGGTGTGGGATGTGGCCGCCCCCCACCAAACCGGCGTGACTAATGGTGTGATGCGGCGCACGAAATGGGCGGTTCCTTAATAACGGTACATCTGACGGTAAGGCGTCTGCAACCGAATATATCCGGGTTACATCCAATGCTTCATCGATGGTCATTTTAGGAAGTATGGATGGCATAGCACGTGCCAGGAGTGTTTTTCCAGAACCCGGAGGACCTATCATTAATACATTATGTCCGCCGGCTGCTGCCACTTCCAAAGCGCGTTTGGCATGTTCCTGCCCTTTGATCTCACTGAAATCTGAACCGGGCATTTCTTCCACTCCCGATGGGTCATGAGTTGGCGTGATTTCCAAATGTATCTCACCCCTCAGGTGCAGAACAAGTTCGGTCAATGAATTAACGGGAATCACTTCAAGGTCAGGAATCAGCGCGGCTTCAGCCGCGTCGCACGCAGGAACAAAGACTCGTTTAAACTTTTGCTGTCGGGCCGTGGCCGCCATGGGAAGCATACCGCGCACATGCCGTACCGAACCATCCAAAGAAAGTTCGCCTATCACCAGGCTGTCTTCCAATTGGTCTTGATCAAGCTGGTGTGTGGCGGCCAGAACGCCCAGGGCTATAGGCAGATCATAAGCTGGCCCTTCTTTTCGGACAGATGCCGGAGCCAGGTTCACTGTTAGTGCACGTCGGGGGTAGTCAAATCCGGCGTTGTGTACAGCTGAGCGGACCCTCTCACGGCTTTCCTGAACAGCTGCATCTGGCAGGCCGACAATAACCATTTTGGGTAGTCCCGGACCGGTATCGACTTCAACTTCTACAATAACACCCTCAAGTCCGATGACCGCGCAGGAAAATATTCGTGAAAGCATGGATAAAGTGTAGTTTTCCCGGCACAAAAAGTCAATCGTTATCGGCCGATTTTCTTCCGGTTAGCGTTAATGAATCGGGATTGAAGAAGTGCTCGTTTTTCCAGTTTTGAATCCATTTGTAACGTCTTGGAGCAGCGAGGAAAAGTCTCTCGGGATCCAGAACTGCCAGTTTGAATGTCTCAGCGAAATCTTCTGCGGGTCCATATGTACGTCCATAAACAGTGGGGTTGAGTTCAATGTGGTTTTCCTGGAATGAGCGTTCATAACCCGGTGAATGAAATCGCGGAAAGAATTGATCTGGCTCAATTCCCAGATACCGAATCATGTCGTCTGAAGGTCCACCGCCAAAAATGGCGGCCAGTATATGCGATCCCAGCAGGTTGTCAAAAATATGGGCAAATTCATGCACCACAGTATCCATGGCTAAATTTCTGGGATCAAGAAAGATGGTGTTGTACTCAACGTGATGAAATCCTAGTTTTTGCCATATCCACGGAGATGAAACGATCCTAATTCCGCCGCTTTTTTTTACTGACCCTTCCAGACAACCGGGAACTCCCAGCCAGGTGTCAATTTGGGAGACTGCCTGAACTAACGTATCGCAATACGAATCAATAATCTGCGCAGACACATCCCACTGCATACTGTTAACGATGATCAACCTTGATTTCATTTTTTGAATACGCTTGTTTAAAGAAAAGAGCGGTTACAAAAACCGGATTGGATTGCCGATTTTCAAAACCGCTCCTGGTTCGGGTTATTACAGTTTTAGTATGTCACAATGCGTGGAAGGCTTTTCGCTTCGTTTATCCATCTTTCAACCATTTGCTGGGTTGGAACGCGGCGAACCAGCCTTTTTTCAATATTTACCTCGACCATTTTCTCTGTCAGGTTATCGGGGCGACGCTTTGAAAGTTCTACAACAGTATCGACTCCCGCAGCTTCCAGAAGGTCAGAGTATTCGGAGCCGATGCCTTTAATTCGGTACAGGTCGGCACGATTTACCCACTCAAGAATCTTATGTTCATCAATTCCTGCTTCTTTCGCTATATCGTCACGTCCCTTTTTTGATGAGCCTTTTTCCAGCAGCGATTCAACCGTGTTGATGCCAATGGCATGCAGCTTTTTTGTAAATAAGTCACCGATGCCTTCAATGTCCTTAATGGCGGTCATAAAAACCACTCCTTTCAAGTTTGTTCATCTCATTAGGAAAATTATAGAGATTCTTGATTGAAAGCACAAATCTGTTGTCAACAAATCCGGTATGTCTTAGAATGTACACATTACCTAAGGAGAAAAAATCATGACCTGTGATTGTAAAGACAAAACTATCATTATTGCACCCAAAGCACCTAAAGCATTAGGACCTTACTCAGCGGCCGTAAAGGTTGGCCAGTTCATATACTGTTCCGGCCAGACCGGACTCAATCCTGCCACAAATGAACTGGCTGAAGGCGGTATCGAAGCTCAGACCCGCCAGGTATTGAATAACTTGAAAAACGTGTTGGAGGCGGCCGGTCTGAGTCTTTCTCATGTGGTAAAGACAACCGTATTTTTGAAAGATATGGCTGATTTTCAGGTGATGAATGGTATTTACGCGGAATACTTCACAGAGAATTATCCCGCCAGATCCACTATCCAGGTTGCGGCTTTGCCGAAAAATGGGCTGGTTGAGATTGAAGTGGTTGCCTTTGATTCCAGTTGTGATTGCAACGAATAAGTAGGTTTCAGTCCCATTTTATGAATAAAGAGCAAGTTCATGGCTGATGAATTGATTTTGCTGGTTGATGATGAACCAAACATCATCCAACTTGCTCGAATGTACCTGGAACGGGAAGGATACCGGTTTATCTCTGCAGCAGATGGAAAAGAAGCTATGGAGATGATCAGAACAAAAAAACCCGATCTGGTTGTTCTGGATGTTATGCTGCCAGAACTGGATGGACTGGAAGTATGTAAACGCCTGCGCCGGGAAAAGAACAATGTTCCTGTCATCATGTTGACAGCCAGGGATGATGATATTGACAAGATACTGGGCCTCGAACTTGGTGCAGATGATTACATGACCAAACCTTTCAACCCACGGGAATTGACAGCCCGGGTAAAAGTAATCTTGCGTCGCACCGAACGCTTTTCCATGGAAAATCCAAGTGAGACGCTCCGTTTTGGTGATTTAGTGATTGACCCGGCGAGGCGTGAAGTGTTCCTGGGAGAGAAGGAATTATCTTTACGGACACAGGAGTTTGAAGTCCTTTGGGTTTTGGCAAAGAACAAGGGGCTGGTAATGACACGAGAAAAGTTATTAAACCTGGCCTGGGGTTTTGAGTACTTCGGTCAAACTAGAACTGTGGATGTGCATATTGCCCAATTGCGGGCTAAATTGGAAGGCAGCGGGGTACACATCGACACAGTAACCGGGATTGGTTATAAATTAACATCCTGATGCTATCATCCATCCGCTCAAGATTATGGATCAGCTATTTGCTGGTGATAATCGCAGCACTTACCGCGATTATCGGTACTACAATAACTAATCTCAGCCGGAACCCATTGTTTTACCGCCAGGCGGTTTTACGCTTGCATGTGGCTCATTCCACTCTTTTATCGGAAATTCTCAATGATGAAGAGTTAAGTTTTGCTGGGTTGAAACGGTTGATTCAACAAAGCACAGAGTTTGAAGGAATCCGGTATGCGTTAATCAGTATTACCGGCGAAGTTCTGTATGATAGCAGTGCGGGTGTTTATCCTCCAATCCCGGAGTTTTCGTCTCCTCCTCCGACAACTGGGATTGATCCCATTGCATTTGATACTTTCCGCGATATTGACCGGAAGTCGTGGATTTATGTGTTGCAACCAACAAAGGACAACACATACCTTTTGGCTGCTTCACGGCAACCTGTAGTTGAAATTCGAACACTGTTGAGGGATGAGATTGTTCAACCCATGGTAAAAGGAAGCCTTATGGCGATGTTCATCGCATTTGCATTGGGTCTCTTCATGTCAATTTGGATTGGGAATCCGTTGAAGCGCCTGGCAGATGGTGCCCGGCAGATTGAAAGCGGTGAATACCCGATTCTGGAGAAGGAAGGTCCGCAGGAGATTCAGGAACTGGCAGAATCGTTGAATCAAATGAGCCAGCGGGTGCAGCAAACAGAAAAATCGCAGCGAGATTTTTTGGCTAATGTTTCTCATGAATTAAAGACGCCGCTTACATCCATTCAGGGATTTGCGCAATCGATTCAGGATGGCGCAGCCAGCACCCCTCACGAGTTGATGCAGGCAGCCAATGTGATTTTTGATGAGGCGTCACGGATGCATCGTTTGGTACTGGATCTTTTGACGTTGTCCCGTTTGGAAGAAGGTACGGCAAATATGCAATTTTTACCGGTCGACTTATCAATGATTCTTGATCAAATCGATGAAAAAATGCAGCCTCAAATTCAAACAGCCGGTCTATTGATAAAGAAATTGATCCAACCAGACCAATTTGTGATGGGAGATGGAGACAGCCTTGCCCAGGTTTTCACCAATTTAATGGACAATGCCATAAAATTTACACCCAGGGGTGGGTTGGTCACACTCAGGGTCTATTCGGAAGAGGATTCTGTTATAGCTTCTGTGACAGACACTGGGACTGGAATTCCCGATAACGAGGAAAGACGGATTTTTGAACGTTTCTATCAAGTAGACAAGTCCCGGCGTGGAGGTTCAAGTCGCGGAATCGGATTGGGTTTGGCAATTGCCCGTCAAATTGTGATATCACATAAAGGGGAAATCTGGGCATCAAGTTACCCGGGAAAAGGAAGTACATTTTTCGTAAAGCTTCCTTCTCATGAAAAAACTAATGTTAAGGAACACTGGCAAAATCAATGACCAACGTATCTGTGATCATTCCATGTCTCAATGAAGGCAAAACCATATCAACCGTCTTGCAGGCGATCCACGATCAGGATTATCCACTTCAGGATCTGGAGGTAATTATTGCGGATGGCGGTTCAAAGGATGGCACTCTGGAAAAAATTGAAGGGTTCCAGAGAGAACACCCAAACCTTTCATTACTTGTTTTACTTAACCCCAAAAGGCAGATTCCAACAGCTCTAAATCTGGCGATACGATCTTGCAACGGAGCGATAATTGTACGAATGGATGCCCACTCAATCCCCGCGCCGGATTATATTTCGCGGTGTGTTAATTGCCTGCAAGCGGGGAAGGGAGACAATGTTGGTGGGCGTTGGGAGATCATCCCCGGCGCTTATACCTGGATGGCCAGAGGGATTGCTGCCGCCGCTGCCCACCCGTTGGGTGTGGGTAATGTTAAATACCGTATTTCCGGTGAGGCGGGACCAGTCGATACTGTCCCATTTGGGAGTTATTTCAAGAAGCTGTTTGACCGGATCGGTTTTTTTGATGAGACGCTCTTGACTAATGAAGATTATGAACTGAACACCCGAATACGCCAGAATGGGGGTATAGTCTGGTTTGACCCGGATATTCACTGCCGTTATTTTTCCAGGCCTTCATTTATTGAGCTTGGTCGGCAATACTGGCGGTACGGTTTCTGGAAGGCAAAAATGATCCGACGATACCCAGCATCCTTGAAACCCCGTCAGATGCTCCCTCCTATGTTTGTGACAGGTATCTTTGGTTTATTGATTGGTAGTTTATTTATCCCAGTGTTACTCTATGGTTTGATAAGCGAATTTCTTATATATCTGGGTATAATCATTCTTGTGTCAGTCCCGGGAGCCAGGGATAAAAAAGATATCTCCCTCATGGTCAGCATGCCCATGGCCATATTGACAATGCACCTGACGTGGGGAACTGGATTTATTGCCGGACTAATTACGAAATAGGAAAGTTAGTTACTTCTTAACGAATGAGCATACAAAAAACACTTCGCCCTTTACGATGGCGATTAAAAACAACTGAACGCCGATTGATCCTCCTGATGGGTGATCTTCTGGCATCATGGCTGGGCTTATTTATTTCGCTCTATTTTTGGGCACAGCGAGATCAGTGGTTTAACTTTACCTGGGAGTTTTTCCAGGTAAGGCCTGCTGAATGGTTCTACCTTTTGCCTTTTATCTGGTTGTTGTTGCTAATTGAGCTTTATGATGTGCGCCGCTCAAGCCGGATAATTGACACTATTCGTGGTGTAGCGATTGCGGCTGGGGTCAGTTTTATAATTTATATGAGTTTGTTCTTCTTCAGTGAGCCCAATTCTTTGCCACGTACAGGTGTGGCTGGGTTTATTATTGCGACGTCTGTTTTGACGATCCTTTGGCGGCTTCTCTATATCAATATTTTTACCGCTCAGCAATTCTTGCGAAGAGTGGTGATTGTTGGAGCGGGAAGGGCAGGTTCCAATCTGGTTAAGGCATTGCATGCGGTGAAACCGCTGCCTTTTCAAATCGTCGGATTTATTGATGATGATCCAGAAAAGAAAGGTGAACGCATTGAGAAGTTCCCCGTACTCGGAAATGGACAGGATATTCCTGATATCCTCGAAAAAGAAAATATCTCGGATCTGATTTTCTCTATCAGCGGAGAAATGAACCAGACCCTGTTTCAAAATTTGCTCGAAGCAGAAGAGAATGGTGTTGAAATAACAACAATGCCGATAGTCTACGAAGAAACACTGGGGCGCGTCCCCATCTTGTTGCTGCAATCCGATTGGATTCTGCGATCCTTCGTAGATGAATCGCATACCGGTGGTTTTTATGAATTGACCAAACGCCTCATGGACATTTTTGTGGCGATCATAGGGTTGATCATATGTGTTGTTATAACTCCTTTTATATCGCTGGCTATTTTGTTGGATAGCGGGCGGCCTATCTTTTTCTCTCAAGACCGGCTGGGAATGAATGGACAAACATACAGGATTACAAAGTTTCGGACCATGCGGCAGGACGCGGAAAAAGATGGGAAAGCCCGCATGGCAACAGAGAATGATGACCGAGTAACAAAGATTGGGCGTTTCCTGCGTAAATCGCATCTTGACGAGCTGCCCCAGTTCTTAAGTGTATTAATTGGAACAATGAGCGTAGTCGGCCCCCGGGCAGAGAGACCGGAGCTGGTCAATACATTACAGGAACAAATTCCTTTCTATCGGGCAAGATTATTTGTCAAACCGGGAGTTACCGGTTGGGCACAGGTAAATTATGGGTACGCTTCCAACATTCAACAAACGATCATAAAGCTTGAGTATGATCTTTATTACATCAAACATCGAAACCTGGTATTGGATGTTATGATCATCCTCCGAACAGTGGGAAATGTGTTCGGCTTAAAAGGGCAATAATGAAGTCTCGTCCAAATATCCGCAATCGCTACGTCTTATTTGCCGATCTTTTATTGATCGTTGTATCTGTGTTGGGAAGTTATGTGCTGCGACTTGAGCTAGGCGCGGCTTTTTCCTTTTATTTGCCATCAGCCTATTGGATGATCTGTTCTGCATTGATCATCAAACCTTTGGTCTATTACTACTTCCGGTTGTACCGCCGAATGTGGATTTATGCCTCGGTGCAGGAATTAAAATTAATCATGGCGGCAGTTACGACTGGTTCAGTCATTTTGTCTGCCGTCATGGTCAGTTTCTTTAATCTTGGTATGTTTTCCGGCTTCCCCCGATCGGTCCTGATTATTGATTGGTTAATATCACTGTTTCTGGTTGGTGGTTTGCGTTTCACCATACGTCTATTGGCAGAGAGTTTTTCACAGCATGCCGCGTTGGTATCCGGCAGTAAAAGCAAGAAAGCATTGATAATTGGGGCGGGAGATGCGGGTGCTATTGTTGTCCGAGAACTTCAAAAGAATCCGCAGGTCAACCTGATCCCGATAGGTTTCCTGGATGATAATCCGGTCAAATTCAAACAACAAATTTATGGAATTCCCGTTATCGGTTCGTTAAATGACCTGGCAAAAGTTCTAGATAACCGCCGGGTTGATGAAGTCATCATTTCAATTCCAAGCGCGCCCGGTAAGATTATTCGAATGGTTGCAGATGTTTGCCGTTTGAAAGGTGTGCCATTTCGTACCATGCCGGGAATTTATGAACTGCTGGGTGGAAAGGTCAATGTTAATCGCCTTCGTGAAGTGGATATCACGGACCTTTTGCGGCGTGAACCCAAGCGAATCATGGATGAGAAGGTTGGCCGGACAATCAGCAATCGGATTGTACTGGTAACTGGCGCGGGAGGGTCGATCGGGTCTGAATTATGCCGGCAGATAGCACGGTGGAATCCATCTGAATTGGTGTTGTTGGGACATGGCGAGAATAGTATATTCGAAGCGTATCTCGAGCTTCAGGAACGATTCCCGACGTTATCCTTACGCCCGGTGATTGCTGATATCCGGGATAGGGAACGCCTTGACCGGGTATTCCAGGAATTTCGTCCGCAAGTTGTGTTCCATGCTGCCGCGCATAAGCATGTGCCATTAATGGAAACTAATATTGAAGAAGCCGTAACCAATAATATTTTTGGGACACGCAATCTTGTTCAAACTGCCGTTGAACATGAAGTCGAGCGGCTTGTCATGATCTCAACTGATAAAGCGATCCGTCCGGTGAATGTGATGGGCGCCACCAAACGTCTGGCTGAAATGACGGTGCTGGATGCGGCTGAGTGCTGCGGACGGGATTATTGTGTGGTCCGCTTTGGTAATGTGCTGGGAAGTCGCGGAAGCGTTGTGCCACTGTTTAAACGACAGATCTCGCGCGGTGGTCCGATCACTATTACACATCCGGATATGAAGCGATACTTTATGACCATCCCAGAAGCTGTGTATCTGGTTTTGCAGGCGGCTGCAATGGGGGATGGCGGCGAGACCTATGTTTTAAACATGGGCGAGCAGGTTAGAATTTTAGATCTTGCTGAAGACCTGATCAGACTTTCGGGACTGGAACCCGGCCGTGATGTTGAGATTGTTTTCACCGGTATCCGGCCTGGAGAGAAATTAAGTGAAGACCTTTGGGATGGAGGAAATGTGTTCGCCCGAACCCTTCACCCTGATATCTATCAACTGGA
>JAAYYW010000176.1 GCA_012515195.1 Leptolinea sp. | reverse complement strand
GCCGAGGTGGATATGGCTGAGGCTGCCAATGAAGCTTTGAAAATGGAATTTCAGGGAAATCGAAAAGAAGCCGATGCGTTTTTGCGAAATCGTACACAATTGAATTCGCCTTACCTGAAGAAGGAAGTTATTCATGAATATGGCGATCTATCCAACCGGATGGGGAGGGGTTTGGATGAGCGTGATCGAAAGAATAGCAACTATGCGGCAAATAACAGGCGAAAAATTCGAGAAGAATAATTGATCGAGGAGTAATAATGTGGGACAGGGGGTGTGAAATGAACTCCATAAACGAAAAGAACAAGCCATCTTGTTCTTTTCGTTTTTATTCCTCTTATGATTGTATTTGCCAGATATCAAAGGCGCTATATGAAAATAATCTGCGCGCCTTCGGTCATGTCCATAAAATCACCGGCGGTAACAATATCTTTGACACCATCAACGAAATCTTCCTTTTTCAAGCCAAACATATCCACCGACATCTTGCAGGCATACAGGTTGGCGCCTCCGTCAACCAGCATCTCCAGATACTCGCGGACCGGAGGCACACCCAGGTCTTTCATTTTCTTGTTCATCAGGGAAGTCGCGAACGGTGTCATCCCTGGAAATGCTCCCAGGAACTGGGGAATTCCCACATACCCGGGGACTCCCATCATATTCATTTTCATACTGGCATTGGCAACCGGTGGAATTTCCAGATGGTCCACCCGGTGTTTGTTGATCATGTCCATTCCCCAGAAGGTGAAGAATATCGTTACATCAATTCCATTGCCAAGTGCCGCCCAACCCATAACCAGTGCCGGGTAAGCCATATCAAGATTGCCTTTTGAACAAATGAACGCGATTTTGCGTTGTTCTTCAGCCATTGTATACCTCCTGTCCTACAAATAATTACCGGGGCGGGTTAAACACAACCTTCCGGTTTTCCAAGTCCGGCGATACGGGCAACTTTTTTGGCAGGTCCTTTGGGGAATAAGGTGAACAGCTCTTTTGTCGAAACGCCGCATCCATTGGTGATGGTACGCAGGGTAGGTGATGCCCCACCGCTGGTCTCCGCGCTTTTCCGGGAGAAATCGATCACCTTCCAGTGGGTCTCTGTCAATTCCTCAATTCCTTCTTCTTTGGCAATTTCAACGGCGACATCTTTCGTCCACTCGGCCGGGTTCGTCATAAAGCCGTCCTCATTTACCTGAACGGTCACACCCGCAATTGTTTTCGTAGGCATATTTTCCTCCTGATAGTTTGATTACTTTATTTTTTTTCGTTAGCCAGAACCAATGGTTCTTTGCCAACCATACTGAACGCGCTGGACAACGGGACGTCAATTCCCTGCAGCATCATGTACCAGTACATATAACGGAAGAAGAGCTTTCCCCAGTGGTTGATGGTGGTTTCTTTTAGAAGTGAAAATGGACCAATACCCGGTACAGGGTAAACACCCGGCAAAGGTTCAACGTCATAGTTGAAATCGATCAAAACCCCTTTATTGAAACCGGATTCAATGTAGCAGCTGGCATGCCCGTCATATTGGGCGTGTAAATCCTTCCCGGCCATGTGGGCCAGCATATTCTCAACTGCGTATTCCATCTGGAAATGAACGACAGCCCCGGCTTTGGATGTGGGAATGTTGGTGGCATCTCCCATGACCCAGATATTCGGCCAATTCTTGGATTGCAGCGTGAATTTGTCGGTGGCAACAAAGTTCAGGTCGTCACCCATTCCAGAACGGCCGATTACATCTGCCCCTTTGTTTACCGGAACCGTGATCAACAGATCATAGGGGATCTCACGCTCATCAAACGAGCGGAGAATATTTTTCCCTGAATCCACTTCGCCGGCCATAAAATCAGTTTCGACGCGGATGTTCTTGTGGTTCAACATATCGCCCAGCGCTTTGGCGGCTTTGGGTTTGGTAAAAGCCCCTGAAAGCGGTGTGGCATAAACCAGTTCAACTTTATTACGAATGCCGCGTTTGGTGAAATAATCGTCAGCCAGGAAGAGGAATTCCAGGGGAGCAACCGGGCATTTGATGGGATTTTCGACCACATTCATCACCAGCCGTCCGCCTTGCCATTTTTCAAGGAAAGGTTGAATGGCTGAAGCTCCCTCAAATGTGTAAAAGTCAAAAATGTTGTTCCGCCAGCCGCCGCCCATCATGCCTTCTGTCTCCTCTGGGTGGATGTCAACTCCGGTGGCAATGACCATGTAATCGTAGTGGATCACACGATTATCTTTGGAAAGCTTGACCCGGTTTTCGGAAGGTTCAATGAGATCAATATCTGAAATGATGAATTCGACCTTTTCCGGGATAAAATTCCGTTTGGGCTTGATCACATCCTCTGCTTTATATCGGCCAAAGGGGAGGAAAAGGAAACCGGGTTGGTAATAATGCTTTTCGTCTTTATCAACCAGGATCACTTTCCATTCGCGCGAATCCAGTTTCCCCGCCATTTTTCGGGCTATCATGGTCCCGGCAGTTCCGGCTCCCAATACCAGTAAAGTCTTCATATTTTTCTCCTCAAGGAATTTGGGTTAGATCTGCTATTTTTTTCAACCGAAGGGCAAAAGCCGATCTTTCTTTGAGGATGCTTTCAAAAGCCTGTACTGTTGCGGCTGCCCATGAATCCAATTTTTCTTCCTGCTCATATGAAAGCTGCGTGACTGTGTCATATGCGGCTTGAATTTCTTCCGATTTTATAAAACCTACCAATTCGTTGTCTGTCGCAGTGGGTTGGGAGTGAATACCTTTATGTCTGAACCCACCCACCAGGAATAGAGCAACGGGTTCACCTCCGGATAATATGAATTTCCCGGCGTAATGCAAACCGGCGGAGCATGTGAAACGACTTTTGCCCGTTTTTGCCTGTTCAACAAATCTCTCGCAGGAGTCAACAAAGGTTTTTCTTCCCTCCGGGTTTTTGGTAATCAAATGAAAATAAGCTGAAGGTCGGCTCATCTCTGTTATCGGTATTCCCCGTAAATTAACCAGGATTGCTGGATATTCGCTGACAGAGGAAAAAAGGTCCTGAATGGTTTGGAAGCAATGGATCGGAAGGGAGTTGTCTTCTGTCATGAATGGAACCGATTCGGAATATCTGGTTCCATTCAGCAACCCCTCGATCTCTGTCCGGGGGAAACGCCATTGCTGTCCGATCTTTGTTCCGCTCAACCGCCCGTCATTGAGCATTCGGTAGACTGTGATGCGGTCAACCTTGAGAATGTCTTGAACCTGGCGAGTGGTGAGAAAATCATCCATTTGATATATCAACCTATAACATATTATACAAACTATTACGGATAAATCAAGTGATAAATATCACATAAGGCCAATTTGGCGGTCTATTTATATGGAATTTACAACTCCCGGGAGTTTATACAGTGTGTGGTAAAGGGGAGGTGAACAATTTAGGATAATGAAAGTCTTGTTACGAAAAGGAGATCCCATGACAGGATATGTGCTTTCTGCCCTGACTTTTTTGCTTTTATTGACTTCCTGCGCGGTTCAACCCGTACCCTCAATGCTTCCCATCCCCACAGCGGTTTCTGAACCAACAACCATTCCAACAGAACAGGCGATAGAGCCCGCTATTAAAGTGGCCACAGATCAAATTTTGGCAAATACAACGATCTTCCGGATTATCCCCGGTGAGTCGCAGGCATCGTACGAGGTGGGTGAAACATTTCTGAATCAACAAAACCGTTTCGCGGTGGCAATTGGTGTAACAACAGAGATCAACGGCGAGATCAACGCCGTTCTCTCAGACCCACCTGCCAGCTCCATTGGCCCGGTGACGGTGGATATCAGTCAACTGACGTCCGATAGCTCGAGGCGCGATGAAGCCATTCGCAAACGCTGGCTTGAATCGGCCACATACCCTCTGGCTGTTTTTAATCCTGTTGAGATTTCGGGATTGCCGGCTTCCTATGTTGAGGGTGAGGATTACACATTTTTCATAACCGGTGACCTGACAGTGCATGAGGTGACGAAGCCGGTAACTTTCAACGTGTTGGCTAACCTTAATGGCAATACCCTGACAGGAACCGCAACCACTGCAGTGAAGTTGAGTGATTTTGGGGTTGGTCCCATCTCAATTGCCGGAATTCTTAATACAGAAGACGATGTGAAGTTGACCCTGACTTTCGTCGCCCGGTCATAACACACGCGGATACCAACCGGTCAATTTGGGTCCAAGACAGGTATATGGATACAAAAAACAAAGCAGGGATGAGGTTGCCTTCTCAACCCTGCTTTTATTATTTCAATGCGTGTAACCTGGGTAATACGAGTTTCAGCCGTTACTATACGTTATTCAACGCCTGATCAAGGTCCCAGAGGATATCGTCAATATCCTCCAACCCGATGCTCAGACGGATGAAATCGGGGGAAACACCAGCCGCGACCTGTTGTTCTTCGGTGAGTTGACTGTGCGTTGTTGTTGCCGGGTGAATAGCCAGACTTCGCGCATCCCCCACGTTGGCCACATGGCTGAATAATTTCAGGTTGTCGATAAATCTCCCGCCAGCCTGAGCTCCACCCTTGATTCCGAATCCCATCATCGAACCGCAGCCTTTCGGCATGTATTTCAGGGCGGTTTTATGGTCCGGACTGCTGGAAAGCCCGGGATAGGCTACCCATGATACTTTTGGATGCTTTTCAAGGAACTCGGCTGTTTTCTGCGCGTTTTGCACATGGCGTTCAACCCTCAAACTGAGCGTTTCCAACCCCTGAATGAACAGAAATGAGTTAAACGGTGAAATGCATCCTCCAAAGTCGCGTAGGACCTGAACACGCGCTTTGGTAATGAAAGCTGCCGGCCCAACACTGGCGAAAACCAGTCCATGGTAGCTGGGATCAGGCGTGTTGAAATTGGGAAAGCGCGGATTACCCTCCCATTTGAAATTCCCACCATCAACAATCACCCCTCCGATGGATGTACCATGCCCGCCGATGAACTTTGTGGCGGAATGAACAATGATATTGGCACCCCATTCAAATGGCCTGAAAAGGTAAGGTGTGGTGAACGTATTGTCGATCATCAGGGGTATACCGTATTCCTTCCCGATGGCAGCCACTTCGTCCATTGGGAAAATGTTGATCCGCGGATTTCCCAGTGTTTCTCCGTAAAGGATCTTGGTGTTGGGGCGGATCGCTTTACGAAAGTTTTCCGGGTCAGATGGATCGACCAGGGTCACTTCAATACCCAGGCGCGGGAAGGTATGGGCGAACTGGGTATACGTTCCGCCATATAGAGTGGCAGCGGAGACGATATGGTCCCCGGCCTGGCATAGCGTCAGGATAGCCTGTGCCTGGGCGGCATGACCTGAACTGACGGCAAGCGCCCCCACACCGCCTTCCAGCGAAGCGATTCGCTGTTCAAATACATCACTCGTAGGATTCATGATCCGGGTATAGATGTTTCCCGGTTCTTTCAACGCGAACAAATTGGCCGCATGTTCCGTGCTGTCAAACGCGTAGGAAGTCGTCTGATATAGTGGTACAGCCATGGAATGCGTGGCTGGGTCGGCGGATTGTCCGGCATGCAGTTGGCGGGTTGAAAAACCAAAAATCCGGGGAGTCTCTCGGGTTGTCATGATATTGGTCCTTTCTACTTTGTTGGCAATTGACAGGTCATTTCAACAAATCCATAGTGACCTGATGGTTCCACTTCCTTACTAGAGCTCATCCAGGTTGTAGGGGGTTTCTTCATACACACAATAATTCAACCAGTTTGAAAAAAGCAGGCTGGCATGTCCGCGCCACCGAACAACAGGATGACGAGTAGGATCGTCGTTCGGGTAGTAATTACGTGGAACAGCGATCGGTAGTCCCAGGTTGACATCACGATCATATTCAGCTTTCAACGTTAACGGATCGTATTCCGAATGCCCCGTCACGAAAACCTGCTTGCCGTCATGGGTGGAAACAATGTAAATGCCTGCTTCATCTGATTCGGCCAGAATATCCAATTCAGGGATATTCTCGATGTCCTCTCGCCGTATCTCAGTGTGGCGGGAATGCGGCGCGTAAAAGACATCGTCGAACCCGCGTAACAGATTTGTGTTTCTGGTACATATGCGATGCTCGAACACCCCGAACTGTTTGGCCGGTACTGGAAATTTGGGGATTCCATATTTATGGTAAAGCCCGGCTTGTGCTCCCCAGCAGATGTGAAATGTGGAGAAGACATTATGGGCAGACCAGTCCATTACCTGTTCCAGTTCGTTCCAGTAATCCACTTCTTCAAATGACAGGTTTTCCACTGGCGCACCGGTGATGATCAGACCGTCGTACCGTTTGTGTTTCACCTGATCGATTGTTTGATAGAACGTTAGTAAATGTTCGGCTGATGTGTTCTTGCTTTCATGGGTACCGGTACGAAGCAGGGTTATGTCAACCTGAAGTGGAGAATTCCCGAGAAGGCGCAGTAACTGGGTTTCCGTGGAAATCTTGGTGGGCATCAGATTTAGGATGGCAATATGTAATTCCCGTATATCCTGATGAATTGCCCGGTCTTCGTCCATCACGAAGATATTCTCGTTGTTCAGGATTTCGCGGGCAGGTAGTTTGTTGGGTATTTTGATGGGCATGGCTTTCTCCGGTATAAAAAATCCTCTTCTTTAAGATAAGAAGAGGTGCAGAAAAGCCACAGATCTCCTCTCATCTACCAGAATACTTCTTCTGCGGGAATTGACACCATGCCTTTCGGCTGGTTGTCGAGGTATCACAGGGCCCGTCCCTCCACCTCTCTGGATAAGAGTGCATCGATTATTCAATTGTGTAATACCCGTCGTTCTTTTTGACAAGTATTAGTGGATATAATACGACGGTAATAGTCAAATTTCAAGTACCAATTCCAAAAATGAGAATATTCTTAAGTATCTCGCATTTTAGTACTGAAGAATAAGTAAACGTTGGTTTTATAGGGGAATGTCCAAAGAATACTAGATATGTCCACGAGGGAAATGAAGGTACCAGAACCCATTTGAGGAAGATAACGCATTTCTGGGAAAGGTCGGGGGATTTCATAAGTGGTATCATTCCATCAAGTCTCATCCTAATAATTTGTACCGTATGGTTAAAGCATGTTTGGTTACCTCTTAAACTCAAATAATCAATTGTTTGAGTTAGCCCGCCAGGGTTCTCTTGAAATTCCACGGTTTCACGGCCGGACACGCCAAAAAGTATGGGAATGTGCCTATCCATTGGTTGCGTTTCTATACGCCGGACTGGTTCCAATCCTCTCATCGTTCTGTTCAGCCCCGGTGATACTGGTCAATTTAGCCAGCGAACAATTCTCGGAATATGTTCTAAGGAACCCGACCAGTTCCAATTCCCCCATCATCTCATCCATGTTCCTGGTGTTTAGTTTTCTGCCATTTTTTTTTTTATTCATCTGGGGATGGCTGGGGGTATTGGAACACCGCTCTTTCTGGACAACTGGACTGGAAAGAACGGGAATCTGGCAGAAGTATTCGCACGGAGCGCTTGTAGGGACCGGGATGATGCTTTCCCCCGTTGTAGTCCTGGCTATGTTTGGCCTGATACAGGTTGAAGTGGATCCGCTTGTCTGGGCTGGCGTGGCAGCTTTGCCAGGTGTGTTGATCATGCTTGTCGGCTGGCTGGTGCAGGGTGCGGCGGAAGAAACTCTCTCCCGTGGTTTTCTTTTGCCTGTCTTTGGTATCCGGTATGGTCCCATCTGGGGCATACTGGTTTCATCCATCCAGTTTTCCTTTTTACACCTATTAAATCCCAATTTGAATTTAATCGCTTTGATCAATCTTTTTCTTTTTGGAGTGTTCGCGTCCATTTACGCCATGAAAGAGGGCGGATTGTGGGGCGTTTTTGCTATCCATAGTTTTTGGAATTGGACGCAGGGAAATCTCCTCGGCCTAGAAGTGAGCGGCTCGACAATCGGTGGGACAACCTTATTGAACTTAAAATCTCGTGGCTCAGACCTCATAACCGGTGGAGCTTTTGGACTTGAAGGTGGTCTGGCTGTCACAGTTGTTCTTATAGTGGGGTGCCTGATCATTTTCAGACAAATGTCCCGCATGAAAACCGGTGTGCCGCAACCTGTGGAGGAGATTGGATGAAAAAAACGCTCACTACATTTTTTTTACTGGCTGTTCTTGTCACAGGTTGTACCGCGATCAGGGAAATCGGTGAAAGAAAATCACTACCCCGCAAGATATTTGTGGGTGCTGAAAAAGTTGGTTGTGCGAACAATGAACGGAACAATATCTGTTACCAGGTTAAGGAAAAAATCACTGATGAGTGGAGCCTGTATAAAGGCGAGATCATGGGATTTCAATATGAGCCTGGTTATATCTATGAGCTGATGGTAAGCGAGGATACAAATGCCAGGTCGCATGGTGATGCCCCTGACGTTCAATGGGTTTTAATGGAGAGGATAAACAAAGTGCCGGTACAAATGGAAGCATCAGAAAACGGTTGGTTGGATATTGAATGGACGCTGACTCAATTTGGGAAACCAGATACATTGATTTCGGCGTTAGGCGACGACTATCCTACTGTCATTTTCCGAAAAGATGGGATGATAACTGGCTTTTCAGGTTGCAACCGTTTCAATGGTAATTACTCAGTCGCAGGAGACCAATTGCGTGTTTCCAACCTGGGTGCTGCAAAGGGGATGTGTCCTTCATTTGACGGAATGCTGGAACAGGAGCAGACAGTTTTCTATGTTTTCCAGCAAGCTGGACGATTCGATCTGGCAGAAGACAGACTATCCATTTTTTCAGCGGGGGAGGATCAGATACTGATCTTTGGGAAAAAGCAACCATAAATGGGTATGGTAACAGATAAAGGGGGGGGGATAGTGTATCTGTTTGCCCTGCTCTTTTGATTTATTGTGATTAATATGTATAATATTACTGTTCGAACGCACACATTCTGTTTGACTTTTGGGATTTTCTTCACATTATTATTGGCGGAGGTTTTTAATGGATAAGCGATGGTATCAATTGGCTGACATACTGGTTAACTATTCAACAACTGTTGCCAAGGGTGAAAAGGTAATGATTGCCATGCATGAGGTTGAAACATTACCTCTTGCACGGGCAACCTACGAAGCGGTGATAAAAGCCGGGGGGTATCCCCAGATCCAATTTCTTTCGGAGACTTTGCGTCATTCCCTATTGCAATTTGGTTCAGATGAGCAATTGGCCTGGATACCAGAGATCGAGGCATACGGCATGGAGTGGGCGGATGTATATATTGGTTTACGCGGCGCGCATAACCTGTTTGAATTGGCAGACATACCCAGTGAAAAACTGGTCATAAATCAACGCGCAATGGGAAAGGTTTCTGGTTTGCGTTGGGAGAAAACCCGCTGGACGCTGGTCCGGGTCCCCAATGAAGCCTTTGCCATGCAGGCGGAAACGGATGTGGAAACAATCACCGATATGTTCTTCAATGCCTGCCTTATTGATTGGTCTTCAGTGTCAAAAGATTGGCACCGGATAGCCTCTTTGCTGGAAAAAGGCAAAGAAATTCATATTGTTGGTAAGGGAACAGATTTGCGGTTCTCCGTCGCCGGGCGTAAATGGGTCGCGGCGGATGGACGGATCAACATGCCTGACGGCGAAATATTTACATCCCCTGATACGGATACCATCAATGGTCATATTGAATTTGATTTTCCCGGTGTGTTTGGTGGACGGTTGATGCACAACATTCGATTTGAGTGGGATCATGGCAAGCTTGTTAGTGCTACGTCTTCCACACATCAAGATTTCCTGCAATCGGTCGTGAACACGGATGCGGGTTCGAGTCTGATCGGAGAATTTGCCATCGGTACAAATCCGGGGGTCAACCGATTTTGTAAAGACATTTTGATTGATGAAAAGATAGGCGGCACTATCCATATCGCTATGGGGCGCTCTTTCCCGGAATGTGGCGGGACTTATAATTCATCCATTCATTGGGACATCGTGAAAGATATGCGTAAGGAAGGCACCATCTTTTTGGATGGTAAAAAAGTGTTCGAAAACGGGCGAATGTTGCTGTAATGCGTTGACATTCAACCAAGAAACATATATAATTCAAACAGTTTCGAATAGGAGTTGGGGATGATCTCTGCAGAACGACGTAAACAGATACTTGAGTTGGTTGAAAAACGAAGCTCCATTTCAGTGGCGGAAATGTGCGAAATGTTGGACGTTTCCGAAATGACCATTCGACGCGACTTGAGCATGCTCTCTAATCAGGGGCTGTTGCAACGGGTCCACGGCGGAGCCGTTTCCCGCAGAGGCCGGAGTTACGAACCACCCTATTTGATGCGGAGTTCGATCAATGTAAACGATAAGCATGCCATCGGAGAAATTGCTACGAGCCTGGTTGTAGATGGTGACAGTCTGGTGCTGGATAACGGTTCAACCGTGCTTGAGCTGGCGAAATTATTGGTGGGAAAACGCAACCTGACTGTTCTTACAGCCAGCCTTGCTGTGGCAAATATTCTGGCTCACGCACCGGGAATTCGGTTGATCCTCTCTGGCGGCATTCTCCGGCCCGAAGAAGGTTCTCTGATCGGCCATATAGCGGAACGGACATTCCAGGAGTTCCGGATTGATAAAGCCTTTATTGGCATCGGTGGAATCAGTCTTGAGAATGGGCTTACCGAATATAACCTGGAAGATACACTGGTAAAACGCAATCTGATCAACAACGCGGAACAGATCATTGTTCTGGCGGATAGTTCTAAATTGGGTAAGACCCGCTTTTCTTTTGTTGCTCCGCTGTCAGTTGTTGATGTGCTCATCACAGACAGCCGGGTCTCAGAAGATATTTTACAGGGATATCGCGTCCAGGGAATAGAGGTATTGACAACAACCTCGGACGATAATAATTATTTGGAGGTAGATGACTTATGAAATGGGTTAAAGAGTTGTTCGGTCACGATAAGCCGATCATCGCGATGGCCCACATTCCAGCACTTCCGGGAACTCCCCGGTTTGATACCAAATTGGGGTTGGATGGAATGGTGGATAAGATGAGGACGGACCTCAAGTATTTGCGTGAAGGCGGAGTGGATGCCGTGATGTTCTGCAATGAAGACGACCGCCCTTACACATTCCATGCCGGGCCGGAAATGATCGCGGCTCAAACTAGAGTTGTTACAGAATTGAAGCCCACAGAAATACCATTTGGTGTGGATTACCTCTGGGATCCCATTGCCGCCATCTGTGTCGCTGCGGCTACGGGTGCTTCTTTTATCCGGGAAGTAATGACCGGAACCTATGAATCAGATATGGGTTTGTGGAGCCCCGATGTCAATAAAGTTACTGATATCCAGGTCCGGACAGGAACCCTTAACATCAGGAAGTTCTTCAATGTTGCACCTGAATTTTGTTCCCCGCTGGGAAACCGTAGCATCGGACAGCGTGCCCGCAGTGCCGCAGTGTCATCCCTGGCTGATGTCATTCTGGTCTCCGGAATGATGGCCGGTGAAGAACCGGACGTCTCCCAGATCAGGGAGGCCAAGGATGCGGTAGGTGATATGGCCCCGGTGTTCCTTAACACTGGCGCGAAAACCAGCAATATCGCGAAATTCCTTCAGGTTGCAGATGGTGTCATTGTCGGTTCCAGTTTAAAGGTGGATGGTTATACCTGGAACCCGGTTGACCCGAAACGGGTTAAAGAATTTGTCGCGGCCGCACGCGGCAAAGCATAGAACATTTCTCTTTACTGGTAATAAAATCAAAAGGAACAGGATTTCTCTCTGTTCCTTTTGGTTTCCCAGAGTTATTATTAAGTACTACTTCCAAATTTGGTTTTACATTTTCTATATATCAACAAATCTGCATCTCATCAGGAAAGGAAGTTTGTGCTTACCCGTTTTTGCAATGTGTCCGTAGAAAACGGGTTATCATTGACCTCGTTCTGGATAGAATCGTAAAATTGAACAAATAAACGGGATTAACCATCCTTCTTGTTGAGTAAAATGCCACACTGGCACTCGAGATCAGTGATTATTCGTTCGTCCTTGATACCGATGAGATCAAGATGCGCGGCCGTGGATGTGATCTACTGGATGATCCTCGTGTGAAGGACAGCTATCTGGGTGTGTCAAGTTAACGGTCGGAAAAAGGAGAAAACAGAAATGAAAAATCTGGTCTTGTTTAATGGTGTGATCCATACACTGGATACGCAAAAACCTACCGCTTCAGCGATTGGTATGCGTGGAAATGAGATTGTTTTTGTCGGCGGGGACAAGGAAGCATTAGCTTTATTCAACAATGAGCCGTGTGAACGTGTTGATCTTAAAGGCGCGACGGTCATCCCCGGATTGACGGACGCGCATTTGCATTTTGAATATTACTCGATGATGTTGCAGACGATTAATGCTGAACTTCCGGCAGCCAAAGATGTGGTTGCTAAAGTGGCAGAAAAAGCCCGGTCTCTGCCGGAAGGAAAATGGATCACCGGATTCGGTTGGAATCACAACGAATGGGGTGGTGAATTTCCAAACGCGGCCATGCTGGATGAGGTTTCTCCCCGTCACCCGGTTTCTTTACAGGCAAAGAGTGGTCATGCCATCTGGGTCAATAGCGCGGCATTGCGAGAGGTGGGTATCACCGATGACACACCAGACCCGGAGGGCGGACACATTGTGCGCGACGCGGCTGGCAAAGCAACCGGGATCATTCTCGAAGAAGCCATGTGGATGGTCGACCGAAAAATTCCCGCGCCAACGGTGGAAGAACTGGCAGCCGCCATTGAAAACGGTTTACAGACAGCCAACAGACACGGATTGACCGGTGTTCATGATCTTGACCAACCTTCCGTTTTCAAGGCTTTTCAACGATTGCACAAAGAGGGAAAGTTGACCCTGCGGGTTAACAAAGGAATACCGCTGGCATATCTTGATGCGGCAGTCGCTGCCGGACTCTACACGGGTTTCGGCGATGACATGCTCCATCTTGGCCCGGTGAAAATGTTTGCGGATGGCGCGTTGGGTCCCAGGACAGCCTGGATGCTGGCCGGGTACGATTCTGCACCGGAGGATCTTGGCATTTCGACAACCGATGTGGAAGTTCTGTGTGAAAGCACATTGAAAGCCAATTCCAATGGTCTGGCTGTTGCCATTCATGCCATTGGCGATCGTGCCAATCGTGAAGTATTGAATATTTTTGCTGAAGCGAAAAAACAATACCCTCATTCGGGTTTGCGAAACCGTATTGAACACGTTCAATTATTGGCACCTGAAGACCTGGGAAGATTGGCTGAATTGGGCGTTATCGCGTCGATGCAGCCCCTCCATGCCACCTCGGATATGTATATCGCCGATAAGCACTGGGGGAACCGCGTAACGGGCGCGTATGCCCTCAAGACCCAATTACAGAAGGGAGCTGTTCTGGCTCTGGGTTCTGATTGCCCGGTTGAGACCCTGGATCCACTCACGGGTATTCACGCGGCGGTCACACGGCGCAGATCAGATGGCACACCGTGTCCGGAAGGATGGCGGCCTGAACAACGTTTGACGGTGGAAGAAGCCGTCCGGGGATACACCCAGGGTCCGGCTTATGCCTGTGGCATGGAAGATCGGCTGGGTACAATTAAGGAAGGCTATCTGGCTGATCTGACGATTCTGGAGAAGGATATATTTGCCATTGACCCAATGGATATTCTGAAAACCGAAGTAGTTGGCACTGTGGTGAACGGGAAATTTGTCTGGCGAAGTGAGGCGATCTGATTCCAGACGGATAGAATTTGCCTGGAAAAGATGGGCGCATCACTTTGGTTCCGTCTTTTTAGGATCAAGAGATTGCGAGGCGCTATGGATTGACTTATCTGGAAAAGAAGAACGAAAGGGCCATTGTACGAAATTGTTTTTCTTATGGAACAATCCCGAAAAATCATTTTGATATAATTTCTCGCAAGACTAAACCATCATCTTTCATCCAATTGAATCGCGGATTTTCCGCTTTTGAATCCAACCGCACAGAAAGCGGTCTCTTTGGTGTACGGGTGATATGATGGAAGGCTCATTTACAGTTTATTTCGATCCTCCCTATTGGGTCGGGATCGTTGAAATTTTGGAAAACAATACGATCAGCGTGGCGCGCCATGTGTTTGGCGTGGAACCTACGGAACCACAACTGCTGGAATTTGCGAAGAACGATTACAGAAATCTGTCCTTCTCAAAGCCAGTTCTCTGTGAGATTCAGAACCCGCAAAATGTCAATTTCAAACGCAAAATGCGTGAGATCCGTCGTCAAATGGCAGAACGACCCGATAGCACACGTTCGCAGGACTTTATCAGGCAAGACTACGAATCCAGAACCAGGGATCGAAAACAATCAGCAAAAGAGGATCGTTCAGCCGATTTGGAAAAGAAAAATCGCTTGAAAAAAATCCGCCGGGCTGAAAAACACCACGGTCATTAATGGAAGAGTCATCGGGCCGGGTTGTTTTTTTGATTTCTCATCTGAGGAAACTAATGAAGTACCTGCTTTGCTTCTTCGATCTGCTTCTCCACTGCCTGTTTCGCGGTTCCCCCGTACACAGACCGGCGGTTGACGGATGATTCTGGGTTCAGGGAGTTGAACAAGTCTTCCGTGAAATCCGGATGAATGGATTGATACTCATTCAACGTCAGGGTTGTCAGGTTCTTCCCGGTTTCCTCTGCCAGGCGGACAGCTTTACCCACAGCTTCATGCGCACTGCGAAACGGAACACCCCTGGCCACAAGATAATCGGCCAGGTCGGTGGCCAGAACGGCCGGATGAATAGCCTGCCGGCAGCGGTCCGTATTGACAGTCAATGTCGAGATGACGCCCTCCACCACAGGAAGCAGTACCTCCATTGTGTCGGCGGCTTCAAATACAGCTGTCTTGTCCTCCTGTAAATCCTTATCATAGGCGGAAGGCAGACCTTTCAGAGTGGTCAATAGACCGGTTAATAGCCCGATCAATGTTCCAGCTTTGCCACGGGTCAGTTCCAGCATGTCGGGATTCTTCTTCTGTGGCATCAGGCTGGAACCGGTGGAGTATTCATCAGCCATGGTAACAAACCCGTACTCGATGGTGCTGTACAGAATGAGGGCTTCTGCCATGCGGCTTAGGTGTACACCGGTAAGTGATGCCCAAAAGAGGAACTCGGCGGCAAAATCGCGATCGGAGGTCGCGTCTAAAGAGTTTTGCGATGGCAGGTTGAATCCCAGGTCTTTGGACAGGGCGAAACGATCGATCGGGAATGTCGTTCCGGCAAGGGCTGCGCTTCCCAAGGGGAGTACGGCAGCACGGCGGGTCAAATCCTGCAGGCGGTCACGATCGCGCTGCAGGGCCCAGAAGTGGCTCATCCACCAGTGGCTTAACAGGATGGGCTGCGCCTGCTGAAAATGTGTGTAGCCGGGAAGGATTACCTCCAGGTCGATTTCAGCCCTGTGTATGAGCGCTTTTTGCAGATTCGCTATGGCGGCATCCAGCTTTTTTGATGTGGATAGCAGCCAGAGGCGAAAGTCTGTGGCTACCTGATCGTTACGGCTGCGGCCGGTATGCAGCTTCCCTCCTACCGGACCCACCAGTTCGGTCAGGCGGCGTTCCACAGCGGTATGGATGTCCTCATCATTGTCATGGAATTCAAACGAACCAGATTCCATTTCTTCAAAGACAGCCTGAAGTCCGTCAACAAGACTTCCGGCTTCGTCGGCTGTCAGAACACCGGCAGCAGCCAATGCCTGTGCCCAGGCCTGGCTGCCGCGGATATCTTCTGGATACAGACGCTTATCCACGGGCAATGAATTATTCAAAATGGATGCCAGGGAATCAAGCCCGGCGCGAAAACGGCCTGACCAAAGCGTCATAGGATCTCCTTAATCACGAATGATCTTTTCGGCGGGAACCGGCGGAATGCCTTCACCCAGACCTTTCATCATGGCCTGGACCTTCGAAGGAAGCCCGAACAGGCGGATGAATCCGGCGGCGTCTGTATGGTCGTAAACCTGTGAGTGGCCAAAGGTGGCAAATTCTTCACGGTACAGGCTGAAGGGGCTCTTGCGTCCGGCGACCAGTAGATTGCCTTTGTATAATTTTACTTTGATCGAGCCGGTTACGACTTTCTGGGTTGATTGGAAAAACGCGTCCATGGCTTCACGCAGGGGGGTGAACCAAAGGCCAAAATAAACCACTTCGGCGTATTTGTGGGAGAGAACATCCTTGTAATGCATGGTCTCGCGGTCGAGAGTGATCGATTCCAGCTCTTTATGGGCAAAACTTAATATGGTTCCTCCGGGAGTTTCGTAAACACCCCTGGATTTCATACCAACCAGGCGATTTTCAACGAGGTCGATCCGGCCTATACCGTGCCGGCCGCCCATTTCGTTCAGGGTTTCCACCAGTTTAACGGGAGCTGTCGGCACGCCATTTAGGGCTACCGGTTCCCCCTGTTCAAAGGTGATCTCTACGGTTTCAGGTTCGTCGGGGGCATTGAAAGGTGATTGGGACATAACAAACATGTCTTCCACCGGTTCACTGTTGGCGTCTTCCAGGTTGCCGCCTTCGTGCGAAATGTGCCACAGGTTACGATCACGGCTGAAGAAAGATGGGTTCTTGGTGGGAGCGGGCAGGTTATGGGAAGCCAGGTAGGCCAGAGCGTCTTCACGCGATTGGATGTTCCACTCGCGCCACGGGGCAATGATCTGCAGGCGGGGATCCAGTGCGGTGAAGGCCAGTTCAAAACGTACCTGGTCGTTGCCCTTGCCTGTGCAGCCGTGCGCCACAGCATCGGCGCCTTCCGCCCAGGCAATCTCGACCTGTTTTTTGGCGATGAGCGGGCGGGCGATGGAGGTGCCCAGCAGATATTTCCGCTCATAGACCGCGCCCGATTTCAACATGGGCCACAGGTAATCCTTGCAGAATTCTTCACGCAGATCAAGCTGGATGACCTTGCTTGCTCCCTGCTGTTTGGCGCGGGGTTCCAGATTCTCCAGCTCTTCCGCCTGACCGACATCGGCACAGTAGCAGATCACTTCACAGTTGTAATTTTCTTTCAACCAGGGGACAATGACCGATGTGTCCAATCCACCTGAGTAAGCCAGAACCACTTTTTTTGCTTCTTTCTTTCCGTTCATACAATCCTCCTGAGAATAATGACAAAAAACCCCGCCGGAGTGGCGGGGTTTACGTGTACTTTGCTATGATCCTGCTTTCACAACATCAGTCCAACGAAACCTACCCAACCATCCGCAGATGTGGGTGAGACAGGGTTCGTCGGTTTCGCAGATTTAAATTCATTGGCTGTATTGTAACGGAGAATGGCACAGTGTCAAGGAAATTCTCGTAGTTGTATTTCTAGAAATGAAAAATGATAGCCCGAAAGGTTAGAGATGAAAGATCTGTCGGAGTTCATTCAGAAGACGCGTGTTTGTATCCGGTTTTTGTGACGAAAGACGTATGTGATCTGGGAGTCCAAAGGAGGCGCAATCCCGCACCTGAATTTGTCTTTCCAACAGCCGTTTCCGGATAATTCCTGCCTCTTCGGGGGTTTGCACCACACAAAAATGCGTGGATGAGTAAACCGGTTGTCCGGTTGTGGCTGCCAGTGCGCTAAAGAAACGTTCCTGCTCCTGGTGAAGATCTATCAGGCTTCTCTCATAGTAAGACAGGTCATCCAAAACGGCCAATCCCGCGGCCTGAGCCACCGCGTTGACGCTCCATGCGGGTTGAAGGTTTCTCATTGATTGAAGCACACCCCTGTCTGCCAGCGCGTACCCCAAACGGATACCCGCCAGGGCAAAATCCTTGGTCATGGAACGCAAGACAATGGTGTTCCGTCCGTTAAACGGACCAAAGAAGCCCTGTCCGTAAAATGCCCTGTATGCTTCATCCAGCACCAGAATTGTCTCATCTGAACACACCTGTTTGATTTGGTGTATCTCTCCCTCCGATAACAGGCAGCCAGTCGGGTTATTTGGATTACAGAAAAAGACCAAACGCGGTCTGGTAGCTTGGATCTTATCCAACAAGAGGTCAAGTTCCGGAAGGAACCGCGGTGGCTGCGCGCGAATCTCAATGACTTCCGCCCCCAATGCACGCGCGGCCCGGCTGTATTCCCCAAATGTCGGTCCCAGGATCAAAACAGGGTCTCCAGGTTTGATAAATGACATCGCAATCAGCCAGATCAATTCGGCCGTCCCATTTCCGGGAAGAATGTCGTCCTCTTGTACTGTGTTCGCGTCCGCCAGGCGGGTGGATAGCTCTCCGCAATGCCGGTCAGGATATTTGGACACATCCACACTACGGATGGCTTCCAGCACGCGTGGTGATGGGCCGAAGGGGTTGCTGTTGACTGAAAAATCGAGCATTTTCCCGGAGCTTAATCCCAGGGAACGCAGTTCGGCGGGATCAAGACCGCCGTGGTCTTCATGATAAAGATTGAATGGCAAGGATGATACCTCCGCATAAAAACAAACTCAACACCATGGCCGTGCTGACCAACCGGATGGAACGGTGAATATCCAATTCGACCGGGAGGGATGATCCACCCGATAGGCGGTAATTCCCATGTTTCTCGAGAATCACACCCAGAGCTCCGGCTGCCGCAGACATGGTCCACCCGGCGTTGGGACTGGCCGTCTGTGTGTGTTGATCTTTCATTGTATTGTAAGCATTTCCGGCATTTAACCCTGTCAATCGGGCGGAAACCACAAGCAATAATCCGGCAATCCGCGCCGGGATCCAGTTCAAAGCATCATCCAACCGGGCGGCAGTTTTTCCAAAGAACTCAAATTCTTCATTCCGGTAACCGATCATCGCGTCGGCAGTATTCACGAACCGGTATGCCCAGGCGAGGGGAAGTCCACCTACCGCGAAAAATAACAGGGGTGCCAGGAGACTATCGGTGATATTTTCCGATAATGATTCGATCACGGCCGAAATGATGTGACCGCGCGATAACTGGCTGGTGTCCCGGCTGACCAGATGCCATGCGGTCAGACGGCGGGCTTCTATCAGATCGGGCTTGTTGATTTCGGTTCTGATCTGATTCGCGACTGTTAGCAGTCGCCGGAAGGAGAACGTGACCTTGAGGAATATCCCCATTATTATCGATTGTACCCAGACAGGCGCGGCAGCCATATACCATTGCAGGAAAATGAACGGTAAAGAAAAAAGCAAAACACCGCTGATAATTAATAACGTGCCTGACCAAAAGCGGCATCTGTCGCTGCCGGTGTTGAATTTCGCGGTGAAAAAGCGGATTAATGAACCCATGGCGACAACCGGGTGGGCGTAATTGGGAGGATCCCCCAGACAGATATCCAGTAGGAAGGCGATAGCGAGTCCGGTAAGCGTTGCGATCATTTTACGTTACACCTGTGCTGATGATAGAGTCCAGCATGGAAATATTTAGGGATGACTCCAATACATCCGCGAGGCGGTCGTAAGCCGCTGCTCTTTCATGTCCGAAATTAGACACAGTGCTTTGCATATCAATACTGGCAAGCCATGCCTTCCGAAACCCGTCATTTTCAAAAAGGCCATGGATATACGTACCCCAAATACGACCGTCTTCGGTAATGTATCCATCCGGTTCGTTTGCCGGTTTGTTTTCGCGGGATGTAATCTG
>JAAYYW010000175.1 GCA_012515195.1 Leptolinea sp. | reverse complement strand
GTGCTGAGCGTTACTTTAAAAGGTTTAAATGGGCAACCTGTTGCCGATAAACCAGTCAACCTCAGATTATTATCAGGCAGACAAGTCTTTGTTAATGGCACTCTGGCTTCTGAAGATCTGATCAGTATCGGAAATACAAATATTGAAGGCGTGGCTACTGCTCAAGTCTCTTCTAATGTCTCAGAACAGAAACTATTTGATGTATTCGGTGACGGCGCTTTATTAACACAGAAAGGGCAACTTACATTCATTGCTGGACCCGTCTCTCTTTCTCAATCTCGGTTTTTGGTTGAACCCTTGACCGTTGAGGCAGATAACGAGCATTTTGCAACCGTCACCATCGAATTAAAAGATGCCCAAAGCAATCCGGTGGTTAATCATCAGATAGGTCTGACGGTAAGTGGAATAGAAGCATCAATTACACAACCTGATCCCCCGGTTACGGATGCCAGCGGATTATTTACGGCAACTATCAAATCAATGGATGTAGGCAAAGCTAATATCAACGCTCAGGATATAACGCAAACCATCGTCCTTGGTACAGCTGAAGTTGATTTCATAGCCGGCATCGTCGATCCGGTTAGGTCAACCATACAGGCTTCTACGCAAATCCTTAAGGCTAATGGGACAGACATGGCCTTGTATGTCGTCACATTAATGGATAGTTGGGATCGTCCATTGAGCGGACATGAAGTGGAAGTATCTGTTTCCGGTTGGGATAATATTATTAATGGCCCTGCACCCCAACTAACCGGTGCAGATGGAAAAGCGAATTTTTCACTTTCATCAACACGAGTTGAAACAAAGACTTTAACATTTAGAGATAAGACCGTTGGAATTACGCTTCGTCAAATGCCGGTTATTACGTTTGTTGATCCTTCAATCGATCCGAGCGATGATGGCGCATGCGTACAGCCGGTCGAAGGTCTGGTTGATTGGTGGCCTTTTGATGGCAATATGAGCGACGTCGCTGGAGGACGCGATGGATCGCCAAGTTTTGATATTGCGTATGCATCCGGTCTTGTCGGTCAGGGATTGAACTTCGATGGGATCGACGACTCGGTTGGGTTGGGTAATTGGTTTGATTATCAAGATTTTAGTATTTCCATGTGGATCAAACCGGATAGTATACAAACATCCGATGCCCGTATCCTGGACAACAATTTCATAAGTTCGCAAAACTGGTCGATCCAGCAAAACAATAACCAAACCAATCATTACCTCTGGTCAGGTGATATTGGATACCTTTCATCGAATAAATGGCAGCACCTTGTAATTTCCCACGATGGCAGCGGGGTATCAAAATCGTACGTTGATGGCGTATTGACAAACACCACCCAATCTGGCCAGATAAACTACAACAGTTCACGTTTCTTACACCTTGGTCAGGCAGAAGCTGGTGGTAATAACTGGAATGGTTTACTGGACGATCTGGATGTATATAATCGCGCTTTGAGCCAGGATGAAATAAAAAATATTTACTTTGCCGGAACCGCGGGCAAATGTAAACTCACGGATTCTACAGAATCGATAGTAACGGCTACCAATACATCTGTTGTTGCAAACGATGTCGATACAGCCAGTGTGAATGTTTCTCTGAACGACATCTATGGCGGGGCACTGGCCGGTCATGCGGTGTCACTTACGATTAGCGGCAGCGGCAATACTATTGTCAGTCCTTCACCTGTGCTTACAGATCAAGAAGGTAAGGCTTCATTCACGTTTACCTCTACGCGGGCAGAAGATAAAACGCTGACAGTAAAAAATGAAACACAAGGTGTGGTTTTAAAAACGAAGCCTATTGTTAATTTTGTTGCGGATACAGTAAGTCCTGATGTATCTACGGTTTCAGCGGATGAAGCCGTCACAGCAAATAATAGCTCGAAAGCGACTGTCGTAGTTACGCTGCTGGATATAAATAGCAATCCAGTAAGCAACCACGAAATCGAACTGGCCACTACCGGTACGAACGTTACTCTGGAAGCAATTTCCGCCGTTACAAATGAGGTAGGCCAGGCTCAATTTACCGCACGCAGTGGACAGCTACAGACTGTCACGATTACCGCCCGCGACAAAACGGCTGGTATTGATCTTACAAGTAGTGCAAATGTTGAATTTGTAAGTACTGATGGCAGTACTTCTGTAGTCACAGCAGATCCAACATCTGTAATTGCCGATGGTCAGCAAAGCATATCCGTATTAGTTACTTTGAAAGATTTCAATGGCCAGCCTGTAATCGATAAACCGGTCAGCCTGAAAATAACATCCGGCAGCCAGGTATTCATTAATGGGACGGCTGCGGCAACCGAAGCTATAGCCCTCGGAAATACAAATGCCAGCGGTACTGCAACGGCTCTGGTCACTTCTACAAAAGCGGAAATTAAAACGATTGAGATCATTGGAGACCGGATAAAGCTGGATCAGGTATTGACCGTTTCATTCGCACCGGGAGCAGTCTCTACTGAAAAATCCAGGTTCACTATTGATCCATTGTTCCTTGTGGGGGATGGTGTTCAAGAAGCAGCCATAACCGTAGAATTGAAGGACGCATTTGAAAACCCGATAAGTAATCACCAGATAGGATTTGTGACCAGCGGTATAAACGCAACAATCACTCAAACAACTCCAAATACCGATGCTGACGGCAAATTGACCGCTTCCATTAAATCCCTGGAATTGGGTAAGGTGTTGGTTAGTGCCAATGATGTAACGGAAAATGTCAGTCTTGGCAATCCCATTGAGGTCAGCTTTGTGAATGGCCTTTCGGATCCGGATAAATCTACAGTTTTGGTATCACCGGATTCTATTGCTGCGGATGGTATCGCAAAAGCGACAATCACCGTTACTCTGATGGATAATCAAAATCGTCCTTTACCAGACCATGAAGTTGAGCTGACAAGCTCCGGGACAACCAACACCATTCTCGGCCCAGTGCCGCTGATGACTTCCGGTGATGGAAAAGCTACATTCACCATCGCATCCACAGAATCTGGAATCAAAACACTGACGGTTCGCGATAAAACCATCAACCTGACCCTGAACACGGCGCCCAAGATCACCTTCAACCCTGGACCTGTGAGCCTTAACAACATCACGATCACAGCCGCCCCGCTTGAAGCTCCCGCCGATGGTATTACTCCCATAACGTTGACCGCAACCGCCCGTGATATCTATAACAACCCGGTGCCCGGCGTTCCTTTAACATTGCGTATTAGTGGAACGACGGCTGTTCTTGGTCAAACCGAAACGGTGACAGACAGCCTGGGACAGATAAAAGGGATAGTGAAGGACACGGTTATCGAGAAGACGATGGCCGGGGTTCTGTTCAACGAAACTGCGGCAGCGGCTACGGTTGAACTGTCCTTCAGAGGACCCGACATCGCCGTTGTTCTTTCGGGACCCGAAAGAGCTGCCCCAGGCGATTCGTTAACCTATACGATATTTGCCCAAAATAAAAATATGATGGCCGCCGAGGGTGTGGATATAAGCTTGCAGCTTCCAACGGATGTAACCTATGTCAGCCAGGATTCTCCGGTAGTGCCTGTGATCCAGGGCAACACCTTAAAGTGGACTCTGGGCAGTCTGGCTGGAAGCACCAGTGTCCAATTTACTGTCAAAGTGGATGTAAATAATACCGTAACAGTAGGGACTGAATTGAAAGCAACAGCCGTTGTCACTTCGACGATGGATGATGGCAACCCGACCAATAATCAGGTAGAAGTTAACACCATTGTTGCGGATGCGCTCAGTGTAGACGCATCCATCAATCCAACATTCTCCAGTCTGCCCATCGGTGGAGAAACGACGTTCACCATTCACATCCTCAATACGGGACTAAAGGTCGATACCTATAACCTGTCGGTTGAAGGGCTTAGTCCCGGGTGGATCACTCTCGATAGAAGCCTGGTCAACCTGCTTCCCGGTGACTCAGTCGATGTTCTCTTGAAAGTTGCCGTCAGAAGCTGTCAGTTTGAAGAAGAAATCCCCTTCAGTGTTAAGGTCACATCACAGCAGGGAGAAAAAACCACAACCCTCAATGCAAAATTGATGGTTGTGACCGCTCCCCAGGTCTGGATTGATAGCCCGGGGGATAAAAGCACGCTGGGTTCTACCAGTGTACTGTTCGCCTGGCGCACCAACCCCGCTTCTTCCGGAGTACTGACCATCTACCCCGAAAGTCACCCTGAGTTGGCTCAAACGTATACTTCCACTGAATCCAACAACCATTCTCTCAAAATAGAAAACTTTGCCCGTAATACAACCTATTTCTGGAAATTGGATTCAACCACTGCCTGTGGGGCTTCGCAAGGTGCATGGCGCCAATTTAGAGTAGAAAACGGTATTGTTTTCTCGGAAATTCCGACAGAGTACACCATAGATCGTGATTACAACCAGATACTCAGGGTACTCGCGAAAAATGAAGACGTGGTTGTGCACAGCCTGAAAGCTGACCTGATCAATCCGAATGAGGACCTGATCGCCAATTTCGTTGGCAGCGGAAGCATTGATGAGACCATCAATCTAGGGCCGGGCGAAATCCGCGAACTTAACCTGGCTGTGCATGCCCAGGATACGGTGAAAACCAGCTATCAGCTTACCGCTCACCTGCTGACAGATGGGTCCACCCCCAAGCCAATCGAAGATAATGCGACCATAAAGATCAATATCCTTCCCAGTGGTGATTTCTCCATTGATGAAGACACTTCCGCATATGACCCCAAATTCCTGGCGCATACCTATATCATCACCAACAACGGCAGCACGATAACCGATCTTTCACTCAAAGCGATTGATCCCGTTACCAAGTTGCCCGCCCGTATTTTCTTGAAACCTTCCATAAACCATGCCCGACTGGAAAGAGGGGGCACCTTAAAAGTAGTCGCTTATCCGATCTTTGATGCCAGCGATATGGAACAGGATTCCTCCGGTGGATTGCAATCGCAAATATCGGATAATCGTGTATTCTCCCGTTCTCAAAAAGGCGAGATTCCCGCAGAGATCACCGCCACGGGAGCCGGAAATACTCAAACAAAGCCTGTCACCTTAAACTGCCAGGCGAAAATATTTGAAGTTACGCACACTGATGAGACCCTGGTCTGCGGTTCCAAAGACTGGTACTGCACTAACCGGCCCAATGTTACAACCAATATTGGTTCACCACCTAATATTAAAGAAGCCAATATTAAGTCAGCATCGTTGAGTATGATCTTTACACCTTGGAGCAATGTGCTGCCCCATAGTGGAAAGATAGATTTTAACAAGAATCAGATTGGCGTGTTTGATAGCCTGGTCCCGAACGGGGCATTCTCTTATGATCTGGACCCACAATTGATCAACAGTGTCATTGCCGGACCCGCATCCCAAAAAGTAGACCTGACAACCTTGCACATGAATGGTGGACATTATGTCTCGGTCAGTGAGTACAAGCTGAAAATCGAGGTTGAATCATATACCAGCTACGTGTGCGCCGCTACTCAGGAGGAGGCTAATACCAGTAAACCGCCGCTCTGCGAATACGTGGCATCGCAACTGAAAGATGGTATTCAGATACAAAACTCTCTGGTCGAGTCCACAGGACCGAAGATAAGCAATGGCGGACAGGGAGATAACGGCGACTGCCCCTATAGCAAGTATTGCGGTGCCCAAAAAGCTCATGCAGACCCGATCAACTCAAAAACAGGCAGCCTATCATTAACGGTCGTTGACTTGAGTGTACCCACATCGGCTGGCACGTTGGCGTTCCAACGATCTTATTCCTCTTCCGCCACTTCCATCTTCACCGGAGTGTTCGGTCCGGGATGGACCCACAATCACGACGTCCGCCTGATATTCCCGGAAGATCCCACTGGTCTTCCCGGCTACGTTCTGTTCAAGGGCATTCTGGGAAATGAATACTTCTTCAAGATCAACGAAGACGGCTCCTATCAGCCAATGCCGGGCGTGATGGCCACGCTGACCCGTACCGGGCAGGGTGAAACGGCGCAATACGCCATCACCTCACGGATGCAGACCGGTTTCACCTTTGACGCAACGGGAAAGGTCTTGACCCGCACAGACGCGCAGGGGAACGGATTTGAATACAGCTATGATGGCGAGGGAAAACTGAGCCGCATCAGCGCGGACGGCGGCCAGCGGTTCATTGAATTGAACTATGACGCCCAGGGGCGGATTGTCAGCGCGGAAGACCATGCCAACCGCCAGGTCACATACAACTACAATGCCGAAGGCGACCTCAACGATCTGACCGATATCCTGGGAAAGAACTGGTCTTACCTGTACGACGACGCTCACCGCATCACCCGGATGAGTGACCCGGACGGGGGTTCTGTTACCACCGAATACGATATGCAGGGCCGCGCCTACCGCCAGTTTGACGCCAAAGGCAACCGGGTTGTACTGATCGTATACAACGAAGACGGCAGCGCCACAGTGACCGGCGCTAATGGTACTGAGTCAACAGATGTTTACGATCCACTCAACGCGCTTTCTGATAGCATCGATCCTCTGGGGGGTACTACCGCCACTGAACGGGATGCCCACTACAACCCCACCTCGATCACAGACCCGGGCGGGGATACAACCGGCCTTACCTGGTCGGAAGATGGCGCCAACCTGCTGGAAGTGACAGACGCCGCAGGCCAGACCAGCTCGCTGACCTATGACAGTTACAACAACCTGACCGGCGTGACCGACAGCGC
>JAAYYW010000174.1 GCA_012515195.1 Leptolinea sp. | reverse complement strand
ATGGTGGAAGCTCACGGGGGATCCATAAAAGTGGAAAGCGAGCCAGGGAAGGGCAGTAATTTTCAAATTCGCATCCCTATCTATTCGTCTTAAGGTCATCTTAAACTTTCCATTAGGAATTCATAAAGACACATGGATCGGCGTCTGCTATTCTTGATACTGATCAAATATTATTTCGTGAGGTATATCCATATGAAAAAACTATCACTGATGATCAGTACTGTTCTGATTATGACCATGCTTCTTTCCGCGTGCAGTTTCACTATGCCGCAGATCTCCAAAACCCGTCCGGCACCGGCAACGACCGATGCGGAAACATCCGGAGCAAGTACGGAATCCGTTCCTACAGCTTCTCTGGTCCCTGAAAGTCAAGACCAGGCTGCCCCGGTCAATGTAGATGCTCTTGATGCCTATCAGGCTACCCTAACGGCTGTTTACGAACGAGTAAACCCATCAGTAGTCAGCATTGAAGTCGCATCGCGGGTCAGTCGTGAAATGCCGGACCTTGAACTACCCTACAACTTCCCAGACATGCCCGGTTTTTCCATCCCCGATGAAGAGGGCTCGGAATTGCCATTACGTCAGGGTGTAGGCTCCGGTTTTGTGTGGGATCGGGAGGGTCACATCGTTACCAACAATCATGTGGTTGATGGCGCCGAGATGATCAATGTGACTTTCTCTGATGGCACAAGCTTGCAGGGGAAGGTCATCGGCACAGATAAGAACAGTGATCTGGCTGTAGTAAAGGTAGACAAGGGTATTGTGGACCTTCAACCCATTGAATTGGCTGATTCGACCAAATTAAAAGTTGGCAGTCTTGTTATGGCCATTGGAAACCCGTTTGGTCTCGAAGGCAGCTTCAGTGTGGGTGTTGTCTCTGCCCTTGGCCGTTCCCTGACGGTTGAAGGCGGATTATTAACTGGAAGTTTCTCCATTCCGGACATCATCCAAACCGATGCGCCGATTAACCCCGGAAATTCAGGCGGTGTGCTTGTAAACACAAAGGGGCAGGTAGTGGGTGTGCCGACCGCTATTGAATCGCCGGTACGCGCCAATGCAGGCGTTGGATTTGCCGTTCCATCCGCGCTTGTCCAGAAGGTTGTTCCCGCGTTAATCCAGGATGGAAAGTATTACTATACCTATCTGGGTTTGAGCGGCGGAACGCTGACTTCCGATATGGCTCGGGCAATGGACTTGAAAGAAACGCAACGTGGAATTCTGGTAAATACCATTAACCCGAATACTCCAGCTGATAAAGCCGGCCTTAAAGGTAGTACCAAGGAAACCAAGGTTCAAGGACAGACAGTAAAGGTTGGTGGTGATGTCATAATCCGGATCGATGGTAAGGATCTGCGCAAGTTCGAGGATCTTGTCAGTTACCTGGCCAGTTCCACAGTTGTTGGACAAAAGGTCACGCTGGATATCATCCGTGATGGCATGGAAAAGCAGGTTGAAGCCATTCTCGAAGCCCGACCCGAGACTGAAAAGACACCTGAACCACAGGAAGAATCCATCAAAGGGACTGCCTGGATGGGAGTGACCCTGATCGAGTTGAACAAAGATATTATCAAGGAAATGGATTTGGACGATAACACGAAGGGCGTTCTGGTTACGTCGATTGAAAAGGACGGTCCTGCTGATAAAGCCGGGGTACAGGGAGGGGATATGCCTCTGGAAGTCAACGGCAGTGAAGTTATGATCGGTGGAGATGTGTTGACTGCCTATAATGGAGAACCCATCGAGAGTATCCGCGACCTACGCAACCGGATTTTGCGGGCCAATCCGGGTGATGAAGTTACCCTGACCGTATTGCGGGCTGGTTCTGAAAAGGAGCTAAAACTGACGCTTGAAGCCCGCACGGCTGAATAATCAACCCGGGCTTTTCTCCAAGACAGGCTCGTCTACTGCCGCCACGTGTAGATGAGCCTGTTCTTATTCCGATTTGAAGCCATTACCTGACCGCCTGTATAATTTGATTAACACGAAATCCAATCCTAAAGGATCGGTCATTGACGAAAGACGCTTTTCGGGAAAAGTGGTTACCCCTTATATTTTTTTCTGTGCTTCTCACAGTTGGACTTCTTGTGTTCCGGGATTATGGGGTTCACTATGATGAAAAATGCCAGATCGCCATTGGGGTAACAAATTACCGGTACATCAATCAGGGTGATACCACCCTTATGGATTTTCAGGACCGCTATTATGGATCGCTATTTGAACTGGTGATGGTAGTGCTGTTCCATAATATTCCGGTACCCGGAATGATCTACTTACGACATCTATCCGTTTTTCTTACGTTCTTCATCGGGTGCATCGCGTATTACTATATTGTGCGGCGACTATTCAGGGGAACGTGGTGGGCTTTGTTGGCCTGCCTGATGCTGGTGACCAATCCACGGATATTCGCGGATGCTTTCTACAATTCCAAAGATATTCCATTCATGGTGGTGTTGATTCTTGGAATGGCCAGCCTGATCCACTGGCTGGATGTACTACATAATAGGCCAGCCGCACGTCCGATTTGGATGGGTCTTGTCCTGCACGCGATACTTTCGGCAACTGCCGCGGCTATTCGCATACCCGGTCTACTGGTGATGGGAATAACCATTGGGATCATCGGTCTGTATGGATGGGTCAAACCGGTCCGCCGAAACACAGTGATTGCCTTACTGCTTGCCTATTCCATCCTGTCCCTGGCGTTCCTTGTGTTGTTCATGCCGATTTTGTGGCATGACCCTATTGGAGAGTTTGCGAATGCCATTAGCCAGATGAGCCGCTATAATCTGTGGACTGGCTCCATCCTTTTCCAGGGGGTCATGTTCCCGGCGAACAATCCGGTCTGGAATTACCTGCCGGTGTGGATCGGGATTACCACGCCGTACTTGCCTCTGGCGGCGTTTATCATCGGTTTGCTGTTTATGCTTGTGTTTGCGATCCGGGAAGCCAATAAACGGTCGGAAAAGAAAAAGAAGGTGTTCCGTGAGGATGATCTGGCCTGTCTGGCAGTGGGCGTCTGGTTCATCGTGCCGGTGGCAGCGTTATACGCGTTCCGGTCGGTTCTGTATGATGCCTGGCGCCAAATGTTCTTTGTCTATCCACCGATGGTTCTTATCGCGGTTTTTGGAATCCGACGAATGTCTGGTTTTATTCAGACCATCTCTGGAAGTTTTAGAATCAACCGCATTGTTTTTGGACTGGCCCTTCTCGCAGGGATTCTGGAACCCGTGATTTGGATGGTCCGAAACCATCCCCATGAGTATGTCTATTTCAACTGGCTGGCGGGTGAGCGGGTAACTCTGCGCTTGAAATATGATCTTGACTACTGGGGGCTGTCGTACAAACACGGCATTGACCATATTCTGGCAACTGACAACCGTGACCACATCAAACTCTCAGCGGTTGGTCCTCCCGCTTTGTATGTGGAGTATATGCTTCCGCGTGACCAGGCTGACCGCCTCTCATTTACAGAGTTGGAACAAGCGGATTATTTCTTAACTAATTACCGCTGGCATCCGGACGATTTTTCGTACCCCGAAAAATATTATTCGGTGTTAGTGGATGGTATGGAGATCATGACCGTATATCGCCTGCGTGAACCAATCGGGGATCACGGAAATTAAGGATGATCATGGAAGCTGCTGAAATCCGGGAACAACTTGCGAAAGTACCAGCCTGGTTGGTGGTGCTCATTCTGGCGGGCTTGTACTGCCTGTACGTTCTTGCGACCCACTCATGGGATCCAATGACCTTTGTCGTGATCGGAAGGGAATATGACCCCGCGCATGGGATTGCCAATATGGGTTATGATGGCCAATTCGCGTATCAGATTGCTATTAACCCCGGGGATGCAGCGTCATTTCTGGATATCCCCGCGTACCGCTACCAGCGCATACTGTACCCGCTACTGGCCCGTTTACTCTCTCTGGGAAATGATGCCGTTGTTCCGTGGATGATGATCACAATCAACCTGGCCAGTCTGGCTCTGGGCACACTGGCCACAGAAAAGATACTTGCCGATCACGGGCAATCCCGGTGGTACGCGCTGACTTTTGGCCTTTTTACCGGGCAGATGCTCTCGCTGCGCCTGGACTTAACAGAACCGATGGCTTTTATGCTGACACAGTGGGGTGTGTTGCTCTTTGATCGGAAACGTCTTGGATGGAGCGGCCTATTGTTTGCCCTGGCTGCGTTGACGCGTGAGCTGACACTGCTCTTCCCGGCGGCCTGCGTGCTGGCTTTGCTGACTGAAAATCGTAAGATCCGCGGGATCGTATGGGGAATGGCTGTCCTGATGCCCTTTATGCTGTGGCAGGTGGCGCTCCGGTTATGGCTCGGTGAGTGGGGCATTGGTTCGGGCGGCGCCCGGGCCAGTTCGTTCGAGATAATTCCCTTCAAAGGCTGGTGGGGTTACCATACGGAAGCGACTATGGTTTTTGTTCTCTTTTCGTTATTTGTTCTGGCAGTCGCGCTTGTCCCATCTACGGCGGGAATCATCACGGCTGTGAAAGGATTATGGCGCAGGCATTTTGGTGTCGGGGTCTGGATTTTGTTATTGAACAGCCTGATCTTTCCCTTTTTACCGACTTCGAATGTCCTAAATCCGCCCGGTCTGGTACGGATGGTCATTGGACTGGTGGCTGCCACGCTCGACTACGGTGCGTTGGAAAGATCGAAGACCGCCTTGCGTTTCAGTGTGTTATGGCTGTTTCTGCTGGCCTTCGGAGAAGGATTGGTAGCCATCTATTGAGACAATCCGGTTTTTGTCTCATTCGCCCGGTGGCACTATAATAATGACCGGGAGGAATCATGAAGAAATTGTCCGCGTTGATCTTAATCTGTCTGGTTACCCTGGCCTGTGCGTTGACGCCAACTGTAGACCGGGGTGCTGTTCAAACGGCTGTGGCGGAAGAATTGGCCAGAGATATTAAGAGCCCGACGGTTGTTCCTACCGGCTGGGGTGTTCCCACGTTCCGGCCTCCCATCCAGGTGACCCCGCTGCCGGTTTCTGTTTTACCCACAGAGCAGGTGGTTACACCCATCCCCTCACTGACCATCGCGGTTCCCACTCCGATACCTGCTGTTATCAGGAAAACCGGGGCGAACACTGGTTTTGTTGTGGTACCAGAAATGGTCCCCGGCTACCGGTTTGTAGGTATCACCAACTCTGGTGATACCGCGTTTGCCGTGTTCGGATCAGACGCGGCGGGCAATAAACAACACCAATTTGTGAACACCACTGGCGCGTATTCCGGTTGGCATTTGATCGCCGGTGATCTGGTGATCCCCCGGTTTGACGTGATCTCCAACGGTGAGTGGACGATCGAACTGCGGCCGGATGTCAAAGACGCGGTTCCTCTTGTCACCGCTCCCATGGGGTATCACGGCGAAGGGGATACGGTTCTCTCGATATTTTGCTGTACGGCGCATCGACCGGATGTGGCTGATTTCACCTATACAGGGGAGGGATTTTTTACCGTTTACGCCACATCAAAGACCGGCGAACGTATCGAACTGATCAATCAGCAAGGCCCTTATCAGGGGCAGGTGGGTATGCCGTCGCGTCTGGTATTCCTGGAGGTCTACACCACCGGCGGGTGGGATATGAACATGACCGAGAAACCCGAGCAGCCTGCCGAATAATATCAGTGTCCCGTTACTCGTTTATTTGAACATCACACCTGTGATAGCCACAAAAACCATTAAAAAGTGCATATAGTACAGGATTGCCAGGATGGGGTAGGTCCACATCTTAGTGGTTATCATAACCGGGTGCAGAGCGGCTATTACGCTCCTGTGAGTATAGACAAAAAGCGGCGTACTGATCATGTAAAAAAAGCTCCAGGCCAGCAGCCAGGGCGGGTAAACCCCATGAAATACGCCGCCGGCTGACTGAACATGGAACAGATTAACACACATCAATACCACACCGGTCAGACCGGTCGCGATCACGATCAGCAGTCCACTATAAGCTTTCAGATCTCGCAGCCAATCCCACCCGGACGGCTTGGCCCTTCTGGTTAAACCGAGTATGGAAAAAACACCAATCAGGGCGGAGGAGCTGTTGACCAGCATGTCGCTCCAGCCATACGACCGGCCGGGGTGAATGCCCTGTTCCAGCTCGTCCACAACGCCCAGCAGGGACGCGCAAAGGAAGATCAGGATGAATAACCCTTTTCCCCGGTAGTCGCGCGACATGGCGGCGTACAACAGCCAGGCCAGCAAGACATATTCCGGAATGTGGATATGTTTGTTCGGGTTGTCCTCCAGATTTAGAATGACTGTTACAATCACCGCGCAGGGGATGAGATAGAGCACGTTCTTCCACTTGATCCGCGACAGGCGCAGGTAGGCGATAAATGCCAGACCAAACAGAATGATGATGACGAATGGTATCTTCCCGGCAAAAACCAGCCCGAATTTGCCTTCAATGTAGCGGTATACAATGATCGCATTGGGGATGAGAAGTACATACAGCGTAATCAAGACCCACAGGAATGACGGCGGCAGTATCTTGAGCTTTTTCAGAAAGGCTTGATCGGACATTATTCTTTTGATAATTGGCGTCCCCGGGGAGGCTCGAACTCCCGCTTCTAGCTCCGGAGGCTAGCGCTCTATCCACTGAGCTACGGGGACGGATGTGCCTATTTTACCACGCGCGAATCGGGTTTAAGCAGTAATTTTGTGCGCGCGATGCTGACCTCGCTGGGATCCAGCTCCAATGCCGAGAGTACCTCATCCGCGCGTCCGGTGGCGCCTTCACGGGATGCCAGGGACATTTCTAAACGGCCGCCGTCGCCTTCAGGGACGATTTTCAGGTCCAGTATGAGAGGGCGCAGGTCGTAGGGTTTCCCGCGGCGTTCGCGGGGCAGGTTATCGGCTGCCAGCAAGCATTGTACGGCTTCCCGTACGTGTATGTATTGTTCTGCGGAAAGAAGACTGGAACGATACTCGGCTGTGTCCATCCGGGTCTGTAGTGCCGGCGTTGACAGGGATACAACCTCTGCGGAAATGGCCTGCAAACCGGCAGGGGCAGCCCGGTTCACCTGATCACAAAACACTGTCAGGTCAGGGGGATCATTGAACCAGAAGTCAGCCAGCTCATGTTCGCCGCTGATTCCCAGAGGGATGGCACTGGCCAGGTTGATGCGCGGGCCGGGGTTAAATCCCTGGGTGTACGCCACGTTAAGTTTAGCCCGGCGTAAAACCCGTTCCCAGATCTTTTGCAGGTCAAGCGCGCCGGTATAGATCAATGGGCCGGTTTTTGAGAAGATCACGCGCACCCGGGTAAGGACGGGCTGTGGAATGGATGGGGATGCATTTGTGGTTTCCATATCAATCACTCACCGGCGTGGATTTGTGTTTGGGGAGGGTTGGCGGGCAGTTCCACACGCCGGGTTTGATCATCTCCCGAATGGTTCCATACGACGTCAGAACGCCACAATTGTGGCATCCTTCGCGGCAATCATCGCGGGTCTCGCCGGACAGGCTCATGCGGTAGTCCTGCTTCAGGTAATCCAGGTCAATACCGCTGCCCAGATGCTGCCACGGCAGAATTTCGTCCAGTTCACGCAGACGGTGGCTGTATGCGTATGGGTCAATGCCGCATTCGGCGTAGGCTTGCTGCCAGAGGTCAAACCGGAACCGGTCCTGCCAGGCATCGAAACGGCAGCCCAATTCCCAGGCGCGTTGGATGGCGCGTGCCGTGCGCCTGTCACCGCGCGACAGCCAGGCTTCCAGCAAGCTGGAATCCGGGTCGGCCCAGGTTATTTTTAGTCCGGGTTTGCGCAGTTCATTACGCAGGAGTGCCAGTTTCTCGCGGATGGAATCAGTCTGATCGCAGGCCGCCCACTGGAATGGCGTATGCGGTTTGGGGATGAACGTGCTTACCCCGGCATGTATCTTGACCCGACCGCCGACCTTCTTACGGCCAATGGCGTGTACCTGCTTGCATAGATCGGCGATGGCAGCGACATCTTCCATTGTTTCGGATGGATGACCGATCATGAAATACAGCTTGATGGATGTCCAGCCATGATCGAAAATCTCTCCGGCGGTTTGCAGAAGCTGTTCGGTGGAAACGGGTTTGTTGATGATGCGGCGCATACGCTCCGTGGCCGCCTCAGGGGCGAGGGTAAATCCGCCGGAGGGGCGCAGGTCACGCAAGCGTTCCATCAGTTCAACTGAAAAGGATTCAATCCGTAGTGAGGGTAACGAAACGGATACCTGACGGCCGGCAAAACGGTCAATGATGGCCTGCGTCAACTCTGTAATATGCGTATAGTCAGATGATGACAGCGAGAGGAGGGCTACTTCTTCGTAACCGGTTTGGTCGAGGGCCGCCTCTATGGCGTTGACTACCTCGTCCACTGGTCGTTCACGTACCGGTCTGAGAATATGTCCAGCCTGGCAGAACCGGCAGCCGCGGCTGCATCCGCGCATGATCTCCACCGCGACCCTGTTATGAACCGTGTCAATGTTGGGAACCAGGAATTGGGTGACAGGCGGTGGCAGGGGAACGGCAAACCGTTTTAGGATCTGCTTCGGCGCGTTCGAATTCAAGATGGTCATACCGGTCACCCGACCATCATTGTCATATTGGACGTCATAGAAAGACGGAATGTACATACCCTCAATGCGGGCAAGACGCTCCAGAAGCTGCAGTTTTGTATCACCGGCTTGTTTCCATTCCTGCCATGTGATCAAAAGATCTTGCATGACAGATTCACCATCGCCCAGAAAGAACGCGTCAAAGAAGGGAGCCATTGGCTCCGGGTTGAATGTGGAATGCCCTCCGGCAATGATCAACGGGAATGTTTCATCCCGTTCTGAGGCAAAGAACGGTATTCCCGCAAGATCGAAAGCATTCAATACATTGGTATAGAGCGTCTCATATGGAACGGAAACCCCGATGATGTCAAACGCGGTCAACGGATTCGTACTCTCCAATGTGAACAAAGGGATGCCGGCCGCGCGCATCTCATTTTCCATATCTGTCCAGGGAAGGTAGGCACGTTCCGCTAACGCGTCCGAGCGGCTGTTGATGGCGTCATACAAAATTGAAATACCCAGGTTGGGCAGCCCAATATCGTAAATCTCGGGGAACAGCAACGCCACCCTGGCATTCACGGATTGCCAATCTTTTTGAACCTGGTTGTATTCTCCGCCTACATAACGGCCGGGTTTTTGTACTTTAAGCAGAACCCGCTGCAGGCGGGTTTTAATCTCGGTTGAAGAAACCACCGGTAAACTCCTGGGTACTGGAATATATCTGGATGGATTTTACCCGATTTTAGAGCGTTGCCTTGTACATTCCTCCATCTACTGGCAGCATGACTCCGGTCAGGTAAGACGCAGCAGGTGACAGCAAGAAAACGGCAGCGCGGGCAAATTCTTCCGGTTTGGCCATCCGCCCCAGCGGCGATTCTGCCGACTGTTTCCGCACTTCCTCTTCGATGGTGGTGTGATTGTTCTTCGCGCGAACGGACAATAGATCGGTAACGCGTTCGGTGACTGTCCATCCTGGAAGGATCGAATTGAAGCGGATCCCCTCAGCACCCAATTCCAACGCGAGGGATTTGGTCAATCCGATCGTGCCCAACCGTAGGGAGTTGGATAAAACCAGATTGTTGATGGGCTGTTTGGTCGAAATGGATGTTATTGTCAGAACACTGGCCGCGTCGGATTTTCGCAATGGGGGCAGCGCTGCCCTGATCAAGCGGACATGGCTCAGAAATACAAGATCAAACGCTTTTTGCCAGGCGGCATCATCAAAGCTTTCAAAACCTCCGGCGGGGGGCCCACCCGAGTTGGTTACCACCATGTCCAATTTTCCAAAGTGGTTGACCATTTGTGCTACCAAAAAATCCGGAACGCCCGGGTCTGCCATATCACCCGCCAGGGTGATCACCTCGCCACCGGTTTCTTTTTTCAACTGTTTAGCCGCTTTTGTCAATTTTTCGGGATCGCGGCTATTGATGGCCACTTTCGCGCCTTCCATCAGCAGCTGATGGGCAGTCGCATAACCCAATCCCCGACTGGCGCCGGTAATAAGGGCGATACGGTCTTTTAATCCCAGGTCCATGAAAGACTCCTTAAATTAATTCGATTCGATACTGCAAGATTTCTAAATCCGGCCAGTGTTGAGGAAAGTAATCGACTACGTGCTGCAAGTATGCCTGTACTTCACGGTTGCTGGTGCTCAGCGCGACGCATTGGATGGTTGCCTCGACATGACTGTCCTGATGATCCATCTCTGCGGCAGCTATATTGAATTCCCGGTGCAATCGTGCCAAAACGGGTTGTATTCGACTGCGCTTCTGCTTGAGAGTATGACAATCTGGTATGGAGATCAGTAACGTCAATAATCCAATGGACACAAAACACCTTTTTTTCATTCTATGGATTAATTTATGGATGTCAATTATCTATTACGAGAAATAGGAGTGAACTAACTGGCGTCTTGCATAAACACTCGCGGATGATTACAATCCTTTGACAGAATCGAAGGAAAATAATGGACACTGAAGAAACAACCTACCAGAAAAATCTGGACTACCTGTATAAATTTGTTGATTACAGCCTAACCCGCAATCTGGAGTATTCACCGGAAAAGTTCAACCTTAACCGGATGAGAATGCTGGCGAATGAATTGGACAACCCGCAGACGGCTTATCCAGTTATTCATATTGCCGGGACCAAAGGGAAAGGATCAACTGCTGCCATGATCGCGTCGATTTTAATGGCCGCAGATTACCGGACTGGTTTTTACATTTCACCTCACCTGGTTGATTTCGCCGAACGGATACAGGTCAATAACCTTCCCATTCCCCATGGCGCGTTCAATCGTCTGGTCGAACAGGTGAAACCAGTGGTAGAGAAGATCGGCAGGCTGACAACATTTGAGATCACCACAGCCATAGCATTCGAAGCATTCCGCCGGCAAGAGGTAGATGTGGCCGTTGTGGAAGTAGGACTGGGGGGACGGCTGGATTCAACCAATATTGTTGATCCGGCTCTTTCGGTGATCACATCATTATCTCTAGACCACATGAAGGTTTTGGGTGATACATTGGAAAAGATCTCCGCAGAAAAAGCCGGGATCATCAAACCGGGAAAACCGGTGGTAAGCGCACCGCAGCACCCAGACGCGTTGTCAGTCATCGAAAGGCAGGCTGCTGAAAATTACAGCCGGCTTACTAT